>CANFBG010000001.1 GCA_947444785.1 Microbacteriaceae bacterium
GGGTGTCAGTGTGCGGCATCGTTCCAGTTCGCCCCGCGACCGACCTGCACCTCGAGCGGCACCCGAAGCTCGGCGGCCGAAGACATGCGTGTGGAGACGATGTCGCTCAGACGGTCCCACTCCCCCGGTGCCACGTCGAATACGAGCTCATCGTGCACCTGGAGGAGCATGCGGGATTCCATGTTCTCGGCCAGCATGTCGCCCGCGACATTGATCATCGCGATCTTCATGATGTCTGCCGCCGTGCCCTGGATCGGCGCGTTCAGTGCGGCACGCTCGTCGTTGTCCCGAAGGACCCGGTTACTGCTGTTCAGGTTCGCGAACGGCCGACGGCGGCCATATATCGTCTCGGTGTAGCCATCCGCCTTGGCCTGGATGACGACGTTGCGCAGGAACTCGCGCACCGCGCCGAAGCGTTCGAAGTAGTCGCTCATCAGCTGCTTCGCCTCACTGGTCTCGATGCGAAGCTGCTTGCTGAGGCCGAACGCGCTGAGCCCGTAGGCGAGCCCATACGACATCGCCTTGACCTTGGAGCGCATGGCCGGGGTGACGTCCTCGGGGGCCACTCCGAAGATGCGGGCTCCGACGAAGCGGTGCAGGTCCTCGCCCGCGGCGAATGCCGCAATCAGGCCCTCGTCGCCGGAGAGGTGCGCCATGATGCGCATCTCGATCTGCGAGTAGTCGGCGGTCAGCAGCGTCTCGTAGCCCTCGCCCACCCGGAAGGCGTGCCGGATGCGCCGGCCCTCCTCCGTGCGCACCGGGATGTTCTGCAGGTTCGGATCTGCGCTGGAGATGCGCCCGGTGCTCGACCCGGTCTGCACATACGTCGTGTGCACCCGGTGATCCGGGGCGATGGCCTTGTCGACCGTCTCGATCATCTGCCGCAGCTTCGTCGCGTCGCGGTGAGCGAGCAATAGGCCGAGGAACGGATGCGGGTTGCTGGCCTGCAGGTCGGCCAGGGCGCCGGCATCCGTGGAGTAGCCGGTCTTGTTCGCGCGCGTCTTGGGCATGCCGAGACGATCGAACAGCACCTCCTGGATCTGCTTCGGCGAACCGAGGTTCACCTCACCGCCGATGATCTCGAACGCGTCCGTGGCGATCTGGGTCGCCCGGGCACCGAGCTCGGCAGAGAGGTCGGCGAGTTCGTCGTGGTCCACCGTGATGCCGGTCAGCTCCATGTCGGCAAGCACCATGAGCGTCGGCATCTCTATCTCTGCGAGCACGCGCTTCGTGCGCTCATCGAGGGCGGCTTCCTGGGCGGCGACGACGCGGCCGACGTACCACGCCTCTTGGGCAGGACCTGCGAGGGCGTCGTCGTCGGGGATGAGCTGGTTCGGGTCGGCAACGGGCAGCGTCTCGCCCAGCTGGCGGTCGACGAGTTCGGCGAGGGAGCGGTCTGCGGTCGAGTCGGGCTTGACCAGCCAGGCGGCGATCGTCGTGTCAAAGCGCAGACCAGACACGTCTAGTCCAGCCCGGCGCAGTGCCTTGATCTGCGGCTTGGCGGCGTGCATCACCTTGGGGGCAGAGCTGGCGAGCCAAGCCTCGAACGGCGCGTAATCCCGACTGCCGGCGATCCACGGAAGCATCACCGCTTCACCCGGGGCGGCGATCCCGACGCCGATCGGGTAGCCATCGATGGTTTCGATGACGAGGGCGAGGCCCGCGGGATTCGCGGCCTCAAGGCGGGCGAGCCACGCCGTGAGCTCCTCGTCGAGGAGGTTCATCGGCACGGGCGCCTTCGGCGCCGTAGGACCGGCAGGCTCGAGGGGCGACGCCGCGAGTCCGGGGGTGTCCAGGGAGGCAGCGGCATCCGCCGACAGGACGCCATCGACCTTGAGCACGCGTTCGAGCAGCGTTCGGAACTCGAGGCGGCCGAAGATCTCCCGCACCTTCAGCTCGTCGGCGGGAACCCGCAGGAGATCGGACGGGCCGACGGGAAGCTCGATATCGGTGAGCAGGTGGTTCAGGCGACGATTGCGAACGGCGTTCTCCTGATGCTCACGAAGGCTCTCGCCCACCTTGCCGCCGATCTCGTCGCTTCGGCGCAGGATCTCGTCGAGGCTTCCGTACAGGTTCAACCACTTCACGGCGGTCTTCTCGCCGACCTTGGGAACCCCGGGAAGGTTGTCGCTGGTCTCGCCGACGAGGGCGGCGACCTCGGGGTATTGCTGCGGCTGGATCCCGTAGCGCTCGAACACCTTGGCCGGGTCGTAGCGGGTCAGATCGGTGACGCCCTGGCGTGAGGGATAGAGGAGGGTCACGTCGTCGTTCACCAGCTGGATCGTGTCTCGGTCGCCGGAGACCACCAGCACGCGGAAGCCCTCGGCCGTGCCCTGGGTGGCCAGGGTCGCGAGGATGTCGTCGGCCTCGTAGTCCTCTTTGGTCAGGGTCTGGATGCCGAGAGCGTGCAGGGCCTCCTGCAGCAGCGGGATCTGACCCATGAACTCGGGCGGGGTCTCGCCCCGGGTGCCCTTGTACTCGGGGTATTCCCGGGTGCGGAAGGAGAACCTCGAGATGTCGAAGGCCACGGCCAGGTGGGTCGGCTTCTCGGCCTTCAGCAGGTTGATGAGCATGGCGAGGAAGCCATGGATCGCATTGGTGTGCTGCCCGTCCCTCGTCTGGAAGCTGTCGACCGGCAGCGCGTAAAACGCCCGGAATGCGAGCGAGTGGCCGTCGATAACCATGAGGGTAGGCTTTTCAGTATCTGACACCCGGCAAGCCTACCGGCGGCATCTGTCAGGCCGATCAACCACGCGAATCAACGACGAGAGCAGCGCATGACGACGTACCCCGTAGACATGGACCCGGAGCTCGTCGAGCGTCTTCTCGTGACCGGCGGCGGCGCCCTGTCGGTGAAGATGGGCATCGAATACATCGAGTTGTCGGCCGAGCTGTCGATCGCGCGGATGCCGGTCGAGGGCAACACCCAGGTGATCGGCATCCTGCACGGCGGTGCCCATGTCGTGCTCGGCGAGTCCCTCGGCTCGATCTCATCGGCCATTCACGCGGGCCCGGGTCGGTTCGCGGTGGGAATCGAGATCAACGCCACTCACAGCCGGTCGATCACCAGCGGATGGGTGACGGCAACCTGTACCGCCCTTGTCCTTGGCCGCACGCTGGCCACGCACGAGATCGTCGTTCGCGACGACGAGGGCCGCCGCCTCTCCACCGTCCGGATGACGAACATGCTCCGGGACGCAGAGAAGCGGCCCGTCTGACCTGGCGGTCGAACGGGCCGCTTCGCGGGGCTCTTATGCCTTGACGAGCTCTGACGCCTTGTCGAGCTCTTACTTCTTGGCGCTCAGCTGCTCGATGATGGCCTGTGAAACGTCGTGCATGGTGAGACGACGGTCCATCGATGCCTTCTGGATCCAGCGGAAGGCCTCCGGCTCGGTGAGACCCATCTTCTCGTTCAGCAGGCCCTTGGCCCGGTCCACGAGCTTGCGGGTCTCGAAGCGCTCGACGAGGTCGGCGACCTCGGCCTCGAGCGTGATGATCTGGGCGTAGCGCGAGAGAGCGATCTCGATCGCGGGCAGCAGGTCGTTGGGGGTGAAGGGCTTGACGACGTAGGCGAGAGCCCCGGCCTCGGTCGCTCGCTCGACGAGCTCCTTCTGGCTGAAGGCGGTCAAGAGGACAACCGGGGCGATGTGGCCCTTGCTGAGGCGCTCCGCCGCGGAGATCCCGTCGAGAAGCGGCATCTTCACATCCATGATGACCAGGTCGGGACGAAGCTCCGTGGCCAGGGCCACGGCGGTCTCGCCGTCTCCCGCCTCGCCGACTACCTCGAATCCGTTGTCACGGAGAATCTCGACGATATCGAGGCGGATGAGGGATTCGTCCTCGGCTACGACAACGCGGCGGGGGGCAACAGGGGCGGCTTCTTGGTCTGACACGCTTCCAACCCTACGGTATTCTGAGACACGAACGCGAACGAGCCGGTGTGGCGGAATGGCAGACGCGACGCACTCAAAATGCGTTGTCCGTGAGGGCGTGTGGGTTCGAGTCCCACCACCGGTACAGCAGAGACAAGAAAAACGCCCCGCGTCTTTTTCAAGAGAGGCGGGGCGTTTCCCTGTTTACGGGGTTCTAGTTGGTGAACTCCTTGGGGGCCGGCGGGTTGTGCGCCGATCCGACGACGTGAATGCGCATGTCGTTCGTCGTGCCCGAGACTCCGGGGGGCGAACCGCAGATGACGACGACCTTGTCTCCGACGGCGGCCATGTCGTTCTCGAGCAGCACGTCATCCACCTGGACCATCAGCTGGTCCGTGTGCTTGACCCGCGGAACGATGAAGGACTCAACACCCCAGGTCAGGGCCATGCGGTCGCGAATAGCCTTGGTGGGCGTCATGCCGATCATGGGGATCTTCGAACGCAGACGTGACATCCGGCGAACCGAGTCGCCCGTCTCGGTGAAGACGATGACGAACTTCGCCTGAACGAAGTTGGCTACCTCTTCGGCGGCCAGGGTCATCGCCCCACCCTGCGTGCGGGGCTTGGTTCCGAGTGCCTGGATGCGCTCGAGGCCGTGCTCCTCCGTCGAGGTGACGATGCGGGCCATGGTCTGAACCGTGATCACCGGGAACTCGCCAACGCTGGTCTCACCGCTGAGCATGACCGCGTCCGCGCCGTCGAGCACGGCATTGGCCACGTCGCTGGTCTCGGCCCGCGTGGGGATCGGGCTTGAGATCATCGACTCGAGCATCTGGGTGGCGACGATGACCGGCTTGGCCATGCGGCGGGAGAGCTCGATCGCGTGCTTCTGCACGATCGGCACGGCCTCGAGGGGAAGCTCCACACCGAGATCGCCACGAGCGACCATGATGCTGTCGAAGGCGTCGATGATCTCCTCGAGGTTCGCCACGGCCTGCGGCTTCTCGATCTTGGCGATCACGGGGACCTTGCGGCCCTCCTCCGCCATGATCTCGTGGACGCGAGTGATGTCGGCGGCGTTGCGCACGAACGACAGCGCGATCAGGTCGGCGCCAAGGCGGAGGCCCCAACGGAGGTCGGCCTCGTCCTTCTCGCTGAGCGCGGGGACGTTGACGGCGACACCCGGCAGGTTGATGCCCTTGTTGTTGGAGACGTTGCCGGCGACGATGACCTTCGTCGTCACGACGGTTCCGTCGGTCTCGACGACCTCGACCTTGACCTTGCCGTCATCGATCAGCAGGAAGTCGCCCGGTGCGACGTCGCCCGGCAGGCCCTTGTAGGTCGTGCCGGAGACATCCTTCGTGCCGAGGATCTCCTCGGTCGTGATCTTGAAGATGTCACCCTCGGCGAGGAAGTGCGGTCCAGCCACGAACTTGCCCAACCGGATCTTGGGTCCTTGCAGGTCTACGAGCACTGCCACTGCGCGGCCCGAGTCCTCGGCGGCCTGGCGAACGATTCCATAAATCTCCTCGTGCACGGCGTAGGAGCCGTGGCTGAGGTTCATGCGGGCGACGTCTACGCCAGCGTCGATAATTCCGCGGATACTTTCATACGTTGATGTCGCCGGGCCAAGAGTGGCCACAATTTTTGCGCGTCTCATCGGGTGTTGTACTCCATATTTCATGCGCGCATGGCGCGGTTGGTAACGCTTGAGAGCTTAGGGGTGCTTAGACGCTGATGGGTCGATCGGTCGGCTTAACAGGAGATGGCAATTGGGTTGCGCCCTCCAGGAACACGTCCACGGCCGCAGCCACAGCTCGTCCCTCGGCGATGGCCCACACGATGAGTGACTGGCCACGTCCCGCGTCGCCCGCTGCGAAGACCCCGGGAACGCTGGTCTCGTAGTCGGACTTGCGGCCGAGGTTGCCCCGGTCGTCGAATGCGGCGCCCAACTGGCTGGAAAGCTCGACATGCTCGGCACCGGTGAAGCCCAGCGCGAGGAGCACGAGATCCGCGGGGATCTCTCGCTCGCTGCCTGCCTTGGGTACCCGGCGGCCGCCCAAGTACTCGGTCTCCGCCACGCGGATGGCCCGAACCTCGCCGGACTCGTTCGTCAGGAACTCCACCGTCGAGGCGAGGAACTGGCGCTCTCCGCCCTCCTCGTGGGCGCTGGAGACCTCAAACAGATTCGGGTGTGTCGGCCACGGCTGGTTGTCCTGGCGTTCCGTGGGCGGCTGCACACCGATCGCTAAGTTGGTGACGCTGAGCGCGCCCTGGCGGTGGGCGGTGCCGATGCAGTCCGCGCCGGTGTCGCCGCCGCCGAGTACGACGACGTGCTTGTCTTCAGCGGTGATCTGGCCCGCAACGCTGTCGCCCGCGCCGACGCGGTTCGCCTGAACGAGATACTCCATGGCGAAATGGATGCCGCTGGCGTCGCGACCCGGGATGGCCAGGTCGCGCGGCACGGTGGAACCCGTGCAGACGATGACGGCGTCGTAGCGGGCTCGAAGGTCCTCCCACGAGATGTCGACACCGATGTTGATTCCCGCGCGGAAGCGGGTTCCCTCGGCCATCATCTGGGTGAGGCGCGCCTCGACGTGCTTCTTCTCCATCTTGAAGTCGGGGATGCCGTAGCGCAGCAGCCCCCCGATTCGATCGTCCCGCTCGTAGACGGCAACCGTGTGGCCTGCGCGGGTCAGCTGCTGGGCCGCAGCGAGTCCGGCCGGCCCGGAGCCGACGACGGCGACGGTCTTGCCGCTCAGTCGCTCGGGCGGGTGCGGCTGAACCCAGCCGTTGGCGAATGCCTGGTCGATGATCGAGACCTCGACCTGCTTGATCGTGACGGCAGGCTGGCTGATGGCCAGCACGCACGAACTCTCGCAGGGCGCCGGGCACAGACGTCCGGTGAACTCGGGGAAGTTGTTCGTGGCATGCAGCCGCTCGCTGGCCTGTCGGCCCTCGCCGCGCCACATGAGGTCATTCCACTCAGGGATGAGGTTGCCCAGCGGGCAGCCGTGGTGGCAGAACGGGATGCCGCAGTCCATGCAGCGCCCGGCCTGCTCGCGAAGCTGGGTCGCGTCGCCCTGCTCGTAGACCTCTTTCCAGTCCATGAGCCGCACCGAAACGGGCCGCCGCTTGGGCGTCTCCCGCTCTGTTACCTTCAGGAATCCCTTGGGATCAGCCACCGGTTACCTCCAAAATGCGTCCCCAGACGACGTCGCCGTCGGGGTCGAGTCCTTCGTCGACGGCGTTCCGTCGGGTTTCCAAAACAGCCGCATAGTCGCGGGGCAGAACCTTCACGAACCGGAGTGCGGCCGCATCGAAGTCGGCGAGCATGCCGGCCGCGACGGTCGAGCCCGTCTCCTGCTCGTGACGCGTCAGCAACGCATGAACGACATCGCGATCCTCGGCAGCCAGGGCAAGCAGGCTGAGCTCGCCAGTCGCGATCGACTCGCGGTTCATCCGCTCCGGCATCAGGTCGAAGATGTACGCCACTCCACCAGACATTCCGGCGCCCAGGTTGCGGCCGGTCTGTCCGAGGATCAGGGCGACTCCCCCGGTCATGTACTCGAGGGCATGATCTCCCACACCCTCCACGACTGCCGTCGCGCCAGAGTTGCGCACGAGGAAGCGCTCACCGACGATGCCGCCGAGGAACATGCTTCCCCGGGTAGCGCCGTAGCCGATGACGTTTCCGGCGATGACGTTCTTCTCGGCCGCGAACACGCTTCGGCGATCCGGTCGGAGCACGATCTCGCCGCCACAGAGGCCCTTGCCGACGTAGTCGTTCGAATCGCCCTCGAGCCTGATCGTGATGCCACCGGGCAGGAATGCCCCGAGGGACTGGCCGGCCGAGCCGTGCAGGGTGATCTGGATCGTGCCGTCCGGCAGGCCCATCTCGCCGTGCTTCAGCGTGACCTCGTGACCCAGCATCGTTCCAACGGCGCGCTCCGTGTTGCGGATCGGCAGCGTGATAGCCAGCGGCTCCGCGAATTCGATGGCGGAGTGCGCCTCACGGATCAGGTGGTTGTCGAAGTGCTTCTCGAGCTCGTGGTCCTGCTTGACCTTGTTCGAGCGGGGCTCGTCGGCTGCGAATACCGGGCCGACCAGCACGGGCGACAGGTCGAGTCCGTCGGCCTTCCAATGCTCGATGGCGCCGTTCATGTCGATCAGCTCGTGGTGCCCCACGGCCTCCTCGATGCTCCGGAAGCCCAGGGCGGCGAGGTACTCGCGAACCTCTTCGGCCAGGAACTCGAAGAAGTTCACGACGAACTCGGGCTTTCCCGTAAACCTGGCACGAAGCTCCGGGTTCTGGGTGGCAACTCCGACGGGGCAGGTGTCGAGGTGACAGACCCGCATCATGATGCAGCCCTCCACGACGAGGGGGGCGGTCGCGAAGCCGAATTCCTCGGCACCGAGAAGCGCTCCGATGATGACATCGCGGCCGGTCTTCATCTGCCCGTCCACCTGCACGACGACGCGGTCGCGCATGCCGTTGAGCATGAGCGTCTGCTGGGTCTCGGCAAGCCCGATCTCCCACGGCGTTCCGGCGTGCTTGAGGGAGTTCAGGGGGCTCGCGCCCGTTCCTCCGTCATGCCCGGAGACGAGAACCACGTCGGCCAGGGCCTTGGTGACGCCCGCCGCCACAGCGCCGATGCCGCTCTGGCTGACGAGCTTGACGTGCACTCTCGCCTTGGGGTTCGCACGCTTCACATCGAAGATGAGCTGCTTGAGGTCTTCGATCGAGTAGATGTCGTGATGCGGCGGCGGCGAGATCAGGCCGACGCCGGGAGTCGCATTTCGCGTGCGGGCAATCCACGGGTAGACCTTCGTGGGCGGCAACTGGCCGCCCTCGCCGGGCTTTGCCCCCTGGGCCATCTTCAGCTGAATGTCGGTCGCGTGAGTCAGGTACATGCTCGTCACACCGAACCGGCCGGATGCGACCTGCTTGATCGAGCTGCGCCGACTCGGGTCGAGGAGACGGTCGGTATCTTCGCCGCCCTCTCCCGTGTTCGACTTCGCGCCGATCGAGTTCATCGCGATGGCCAGGGTCTCGTGCGCCTCTGGCGAGATCGAGCCGTAGCTCATGGCACCGGTCGAGAATCGCTTCACGATGGAGGAGACCGACTCGACCTCGTCAATCGCGACGGGCGGACGACTGCCGTTCTTGAGCTTGAAGAGACCGCGAAGGGTCATCAGGTCTGTCGCCTGGTCGTCGACGAGCTTGGTGTACTCGCGGAAGATGTCGTAGCGGCGATTACGGGTCGCATGCTGAAGCTTGAACACCGTCTCCGGGTTGAAGAGATGCGGCGGACCCTCGCGGCGCCACTGGTACTCGCCGCCCACGTTCAGGGGCTCGTGCACGGTGATCGCCTCGTCCTCGGGGTACGCGGCGCGATGACGCGCGGCGCTCTCCGCGGCCACGACATCGATGCCGATGCCGCCCAGCTTCGAGGTCGTGCCGGTGAAGTACTCCGAAACGAAGTCCCGGCCGAGGCCGACCGCCTCGAAGGTCTGAGCGCCGGCGTAGCTTGAGACAGTGGAGATGCCCATCTTGGACATGATCTTCAAGACGCCCTTGCCGAGCGCCTTGATGACGTTCGCGACTGCCTTCTCGGGGGTCAGCCCCGAGAGGCGACCGCTCCGCACGAGGTTCTCGCAGGTCTCCATGGCGAGGTACGGGTTGACCGCGCTGGCTCCGTAGCCGATGAGCAGGGCCACGTGGTGGACCTCACGCACGTCGCCGGCCTCGACGATGATGCCCACCTTCATCCGGTTTTCATTCCGGATCAGGTGATGGTGCACGGCGGACAGCATCAAGAGGGACGGCACCGGGGCGAGGTCCTTGTTCGAGTCGCGGTCGCTCAGCACGATGAATTCGGCACCGGCCTCGATGGCCGCGTCCGCCTCGGCGCACATTGCCGCGATGCGGCGCTCCATGGCCTGGGGGCCCTCTTCGACCCGATACAGGCCGCGGATGGTCTTGGTCGTGCGGCTTCCCGGGTGCGGGTCGATGTGCTGGATCTTGGCGAGCTCGTCGTTGTCGATCACGGGGAAGTCGAGGATCACCTGGCGGGTGTGCTCGGCGGTGGCCGCCAGGAGGTTTCGCTCCGGGCCGAGGCCGAGGCGCATCGAGGTGACGACCTCCTCGCGGATGGAGTCCAGCGGGGGGTTGGTGACCTGGGCGAACTGCTGGGTGAAGTAGTCGAACAGCAGCCGGGGCCGCTTGGACAGGATGGCGATAGGCGTGTCGCTGCCCATGGCGCCGAGCGGCTCGGCGGCGTTCTTCGCCATCGGCATCAGGAGCATCCTGATTTCTTCCTCGGTGTAGCCGAAGGTGCGCTGGCGTCGAACGACCGAGGCCGGGGTGTGCACGATGTGCTCGCGGTCGGGGAGGTCGCGCAGGTTGATCCGACCGGAATCGAGCCACTCGGCGTAGGGACCCGTTGCGGCCAGGTCGTCCTTGATCTCGCTGTCCTCGATGATGCGCCGGGCCTCGGTGTCGACGAGGAACATGTTGCCGGGACGCAGGCGTCCCTTTCGCACCACGCGTGCCGGGTCGACGTCGATGACGCCGATCTCACTCGCCAGGACGACGAGGTCGTCGTCGGTGACGATGTAGCGCCCGGGGCGCAGGCCGTTGCGGTCGAGAGTGGCACCGACCAGATTGCCATCGGTGAAGACAAGGGCCGCGGGTCCGTCCCATGGCTCCATCAACATGGAGTGGTACTCGTAGAAGGCCCGGTGGCTCGGCTCGAAGTCGGCCTGGTTCTCCCACGCCTCGGGCACCATCATCATGATGGCGTGCGGCAGGCTGCGACCCGACAGGGTCAGCAGCTCGACGACCTCGTCGAACGAGGCCGAGTCGCTGGCACCGGAAGTGACGATGGGCAGCAGGGGCTTGAGATCGCCCATGAGCTCGGACTCGAGCTGGGACTGGCGCGCGCGCATCCAGTTGCGGTTGCCCTGAACGGTGTTGATCTCGCCGTTGTGGGCCATCATGCGCAGCGGCTGGGCCAGCGGCCACGACGGGAACGTGTTGGTGGAGTAGCGCGAGTGCACCAGCGCCATCTTGGAGGCGAAGCGCTCGTCTGACAGGTCAGGGTAGAACGGCTCGAGCTGGAGGGTCGTCACCATGCCCTTGTAGGTCAGGGTGCGGCACGACAGGGACATGAAGTACGCCTCGAGCTCGTGCTCGCTGCGCTTTCTCAACCGGTAGGTCTGGCGGTCCAGCGCGATGCCTGAAACGGGCTCGCCCTTGACTCCGGGCAGGGTGCTCTCGACGAAGACCTGCCAGATTGCGGGCATCGCCGCGAGGGCGAGACGGCCGAGTTCCTCCGGGCGAATCGGCACCTCGCGCCAGCCGAGCACGCGGATGTCCTCTTCGCCGGCGATCTCTGCGAAGCGGGCCATGATGACGGACCGAGCGTCGGCATCCATCGGGAGGAAGGCGTTGCCGACCGCGTAGCTGCCGACCGCGGGGAGGCCCGCCGGGCCGACCGCGCGCAGGAACTCGTCGGGAATCTGGGTCAGGATCCCCGCACCGTCGCCGGTACCGGCGTCGGAGCCAATAGCACCGCGGTGCTCGAGGTTGCGAAGCGCCCCCAAAGCGGTGTCGATGATGTCGTGACCGGCCGTGCCACGGAGGGTGGCGACCATGGCGAGGCCACAGGCGTCTTTCTCATGGGCAGGGTCGTACAGGCCCTGGGCTTGGGGAACTGTGCTGAACCGCGCGAACGCAGACTGCTCGGCCATAAGACCGTCCTCTACATAGTGTCAAGAAGGAACGGGGACGCCGGTGGCCCGTCTGGAGGGAGGTGGTTGTAAAACGCGTGCCCGGTTTGGGAGAAACCTAGGCCTTCGCTCCGACTGTGCTTGTGGCGTTCGGTTCGATTTTTGCCGATTCGGAAGACTCTGATCCAACAGACTCAGGGGCTCCGTTGCCCCGAAGGTCTTCATCCGAATACGTGTCCTTCGATTCTACCTCAGAGCCGGGCGGAACCCATTCAGAGCCGGAGCGGTACGGGCCGGTCTCCAGCCCCGGGTGCCGACGGGTCTGAACGATCAGGATGATGATGCCAATGAGAATGGCCACCCACGCGCCCCACACGTTCGTGCGGACGCCGAGGAAGATCTCGCTGGGATCGACGCGCATGGTCTCCCACATCGCGCGGCCCACGCCGTACCAGATGAGGTAGACCGCGAAGGCCTTGCCCCACTGGAGCCGGACGGCACGCTCCAAGCCGAGGATGACGAGAACACCCAGCAGGTTCCAGAGGATTTCGTAGAGGAAGGTCGGCTGGAACAGCGTTCCGGCCGGCAGGCCGATGGGGAACGCCGGGTTCGTCGGCTCGATCTCGAGACCCCAGGGCAGGGTGGTCGGCGTTCCGAAGAGCTCATGGTTGAAGTAGTTGCCGAGTCGTCCGGCAGCCTGGGCCAGAAGCATTCCCGGCGCCAGTGCGTCGGCGAACGCCCAGAAGCGGATGCCCGCGAGGCGACAGCCGATGTAGGCGCCGACGGCGCCACCGAGCAGGGCACCGAAGATGGCGATTCCGCCCTCCCAGATGTACAGGGTCCTCGCCAGGTCTGCGCCCGGGTAGAAGTAGTCCCCCGGGTGCGAGAGCACGTGGTAGATCCGGGCGCCGACGATGCCGAACGGGATCGCCCACAGGATGATGTCGAGCACGACTCCGGGCTCTGCACCGCGGTTGGTCAGTCGCCGCGACGTGAGGATCGTTGCGAGCACGATTCCGAACAGGATGCAGAGCGCATAGGCGTGGATGACGATGTGGTTGCCCGTGACGAGGAAGGTGAGTCCTACATCGTTGAACCACTGCGTCAGGTCGAAGGACTGCCAGTCCGGGCTAGGAATGCTGGAGTGTACAAGCACGGGAGAGACTGACCTTTCGTAGGTTTCCCAGCGGGCACGTCTGGCCTGCTGGGAATTTTCGGGCTGCCTTTTCGGGCACTGCCCATTGTAGGGCTGGGCGGGCGGAAGGGATTTCCGCCCGCCACATACGCGAAAGTGCTAGCGGACGGTTCCGGTGGCCAGGTGTGCGGCGACCCGGGCGACACCCTGGACCCCGTCCTGGGCCAGGGCGCGCACGAGCTCGCTGCCGACGATCGCTCCATCGGCGTAGCCCAGGATCTCGGCGATCTGCTCGGGCGTGGAGACGCCGATGCCGACGCAGCTGCTGTCTGCACCGACCTCGCGAAGACGGGCCACCAGGGTGCGTGCGGCGGCGTCGAGGTCGGCACGCGCTCCAGTGATGCCCATGGTGGACACGGTGTACACGAAGCCGCGGCTGTTCTCAACGGCAAGGCGCAGGCGCTCCTCGGTCGACGTCGGGGCGGCGAGGAAGACTCGATCGAGTCCGGTTCGCTCACTCTCGGTGAGCCATTCGGCGCCGGAGTCCACCGTCAGATCCGGCGTGATGAGCCCTGCTCCACCCGCGGAGAGCAGGTCGGTGGCGAATCTCTCGACGCCGTACTGCACAACGGGGTTCCAGTAGGTCATCAGCAGGATGGGCACGTCGACCCGGCTGCGAATGCCCTCGACAGCCGTGAAGACATCACGGAGTCGGAACCCGGCCTCCAGGGCGGTCTGGGTGGCCTTCTGGATGACGGGGCCATCCATCACGGGGTCGGAGTAGGGGACGCCGAGCTCGAGAACGTCGACACCGTTCTCGACCAGGGCCACGGCGGCATCGATGCTCTCGGCAAGATTCGGGAAGCCCACGGGCAGATAGCCGATGAACGCGCCCGCCCGCTGTTCCCGGGCAGCCGCGATGGCTGTGCCCGTGGGGCTTGCTGCGGTTCGAGCACCAACGGTGCGGTCGAGGCTCACTTGGCCGCCTCCGCGTCGAGAACTCCGAAGTAGCGACCCGCGGTCTCCACATCCTTGTCTCCACGACCCGAGAGGTTGATCAGGATCGTCGCATCGGGCCCGAGCTCGCGTCCCAGCTCGAGTGCGCCGGCCAGGGCGTGGGCGGTCTCGATCGCGGGGATGATGCCCTCGGTCGTGCAGAGGAGCCTGAACGCCGCCATCGCGGCACGATCGGTGATGGGCCGATAATCGGCTCGCCCGATCGAGGAGAGCCAGGCGTGCTCGGGGCCGACCCCCGGATAGTCGAGCCCGGCCGAGATCGAGTGCGAGTCGACGGTCTGGCCATCCTCGTCCTGCAGGAGCATGGTGCGGGTGCCGTGAAGCACGCCGGGGCGGCCCATGGTGATCGAGGATGCGTGTCGGGGCGTATCCACGCCGTCCCCGCCGGCCTCGTAGCCGATGAGCTGCACCTCGGGGTCGTCCAGGAACGCGTGGAAGATGCCGATGGCGTTGGAGCCGCCTCCGACACAGGCGATGACCGCCGTCGGGAGCGCACCGGTGAGGTCGATCACCTGCTGGCGTGCCTCCTCGCCGATGACCTTCACGAAGTCGCGAACCATGACGGGGAACGGATGCGGCCCGGCAACGGTACCCAGGAGGTAGTGCGTGTTCTCGACATTCGCGACCCAGTCGCGGAAAGCCTCGTTGAGGGCGTCCTTCAGGGTTCGCGTTCCCGCGGTGACCGGGATGACCGTCGCACCGAGCAGGCGCATGCGGGCGACGTTCAGCGCCTGGCGCTCGGTGTCGACCTCGCCCATGTAGACGACGCACTCCATCCCGAAGAGCGCTGCGGCGGTCGCGGTGGCGACGCCGTGCTGGCCGGCACCGGTCTCGGCGATCAGGCGGGTCTTGCCGATCCGGCGGGCGATGAGTGCCTGGCCCAGGACGTTGTTGATCTTGTGCGAACCGGTGTGGTTCAGGTCTTCGCGCTTCAGAAGGATGCGCGCGCCGCCCGCGTGCTGGGCAAAGCGGGGAACCTCGGTGATGATCGAGGGCCGACCGGTGTAGGTCGCGTGCAGCTCCGCAAGCTCACGATGGAACTCGGGGTCCAGCTTGGCCTCGGCGTAGGCCGCCGACAACTCGTCGAGGGCTGCGATCAGCGACTCCGGCATGAACCGGCCGCCGAACTCTCCGAAGAAAGGACCCTCCTCGTCGCGGAGGTGGGTAGCAGGGGTTCCGACGAAGGATTCGGAGAGGGATGTCATGCGTCTACCGCCAAGAATTCTGTGAGGGTTCGGATGGGGTCGCCGTCGGTGACCAGTGCTTCGCCGACGAGGACGACGTCTGCGCCACTACGCCTGTAGTGAGCAACGTCGGCAGCGGTCTTGACCGCCGACTCGGCGACGCGGACGATGCCCGACGGGATCTTCTCGGCGAGCGTCGTGAAGAGGTTCGCATCGAGCGTGAACGTGCTGAGGTCCCGGGCATTCACACCGATGAGCGTCGCACCCAGGTCGATCGCGCGGGAGACCTCGTCGCCGCTGTGGGTCTCCACGAGGGCGGTCATCCCGAGCGAGGTGATCAGTGCATAGAGCCTTTCGAGCTCGTTCTGCGGCAGCGCAGCCACGATCAACAGCACCATGTCGGCGCCGGCAGCCCGGGCCTCCCAGACCTGATAATCCAGGGCGATGAAGTCCTTGCGCAGCACGGGGATCCCGACGGCCGCTCTGACGCCCTCGAGGTCGGTCAGACTGCCGCCGAACTTGCGTCCCTCGGTCAGAACGCTGATCGCGCTCGCGCCGCCGGTCTGGTAGGCGAGTGCCAAGGCAGCAGGGTCAACGATCTCGGCAAGGGAACCCCGGCTGGGGCTCGCGCGCTTGATCTCCGCGATGACCTTGACCTTGGGGCCGGGCGCGAGAAATGCCATCGCGTCGAGCGCGGGCGGCATAGCCAGTGCCTGCGCCTCGAGAAGGTCTTGGCTCAGGAATTCCCGACGAGCCGACGCGTCATCGACGGCGCCGGTCATAAGATTCTGCAGCACTCTCTAGTGCTCCTTGGGGGTATACCGAGAGCCGCCCACGCCGTAACCGGCCCGCGCCATCACGACACCGGTCAGGAAACCGATGACGAGGAGCACGACCGACGCCCAGACGATCCAGGGGACGTCGAGGAAGAAGGCCACAGTGCCGATGGTGATGGCCAGCAGCATGATGACAACTGCGCTCCAGGCCGCGGGGGAATGACCTTCGCCTAGTTCTTCAGACTCGATGCTCATAAGAGACTCCTTCTTGATTCGTTGGCAATTCTAATTGAAATCGGGCACGTCGGGCACGTCAGGGGCCTCACTCGGTCGGGTCACGGCCATTGCTCAGGCTGTCCCAATCGTCGATGGCCGCGGAGCGTTCCGTCGCCTGGCTGTCGACGGCGTTTGCGGCACTCGGGTCCGACCCGACTCGAGCATTCCGGTTCGACGGATCGGCACTGTCTGCCTCCGCGAAGCGCACGGCCTGGTACCGGCGTCCGGACACGGGCCAACGCCTCGTCGTCACGATGATGAAGAGTCCCGTCAGCGCGATGAGAACGCCGAGCGCCAGGGCGACGTAGGGCCAAGGGCTCTCCCCCGCATCCGCTGCGATGCCCCGAATGGCGCTCAGCCCGGCAATCCCCGTGGCCTTCGTCACGACGGGCGAGCCTGCCGCCACCGGATCAATGAGTGCGCCCAGGCTGGATGCCGTGATTGCCGCTCCGACCGAGATCTGCAGGGCGCCGAGGACTACCCGCACGACGGGGCCCGCGATGGCCAGGGCCGCGGCGAGGGCAAGCCCGGCGAGGCCGAGAGCCGCCAGCGCCGGAGCGGCCACTGAACCGGGAACGACGAAGAGCTGGCCGCCCGCACTCGTGCCGGAGACGAGCAACGAGCCCCACTGCTGGCTCCAGGCGAGGAACACCAGCGCGCTCAGCGCAAGAACGGCGAGAATCGTGAGTCCCTTGATGCGGGCGGAGGGCTTTACGGCAGGCCGTGACCGGTCGGAAGTCATGCCGTCACCCGCCGCAGGGCATTGGCGATGGCGACGGCCCGTAGGGGCGCCGCGGCCTTGTTCTGGGACTCCTGGAACTCGGACAGCGGATCGGAGTCGGCGACGAGGCCGCCTCCGGCCTGCACATGGGCGACTCCACCCTCGATGGTGGCCGTTCGAATGGCAATCGCCAGGTCGGCGTCCCCGGCGAAATCGAAGTAGCCGATGACACCGCCGTAGATCCCCCGCTGTGTCGGCTCGAGTTCGTCGATGATCTCGAGCGCCCGGGGCTTCGGCGCCCCGGAGAGGGTGCCCGCCGGGAACGTGGCCTTGAACACCTCGATCGCAGATATGCCCGGGTTCACCGCGCCCTCGACCGAGGAGACGATGTGCATGATGTGGCTGAATCGCTCGATTCTCATGAACTCCGTCACCTCCACGGATCCGGGAACACACACCTTCAGGAGGTCGTTGCGTGCGAGGTCGACGAGCATGAGGTGCTCGGAGCGTTCCTTCTGATCGGCGAGCAGCTCGGCCGCAAGCTCGTCGTCGTGCTCGACATTGCGGCCGCGGGGCCGCGATCCCGCGATCGGATGCGTGAACGCCCGACCGCGCTCGACCTTCACAAGCGCCTCGGGGCTCGACCCGACGACCGTGTACGGCGTACCGTCGGGTCGTTCGAGCGCCAGGAGGTACAGGTACGGGCTCGGGTTCAGCGTTCGGAGCACGCGATAGACATCGATCGGCGCCGCGGTCGTCTCGAGGTCGAACCGCTGGGAGACGACGACCTGGAAGATGTCGCCGTCCCGGATGTAGCCCTTCGACTTCTCGATCGCTGCGAGGAAGTCCGACTTCTCGGTTCGATTCGTCGGGGTGCCGACGACGCTGAAGTCGGCCTCAGCCAGCCACGCCTCCGCGGGCTCGGCAAGCAGGGCCTGCATCGCATCGAGCCGGGCCTGCGCGTTCTTCCATCTGTCCAGACTCGGCGTGCCGGCATCCGGCAGAACGTTCGTGATGAGTTCGACGGTGCCGTTGAGATGATCGACGACGACGAGGTCGCGCACGAAACACATGGCCATGCTGGGGATCGTGTAGTCGCGGGACGGTCGGTTCGGCAGGTTCTCGATCTGGCGCACGGTCTCCCAGCCGATCGCGCCGACAAGGCCGCCGGACAGCGGCGGCTGACCCTGGATGACAGGCGTCTTCCACGTCTCGTAAAGGTCGGCGAGAGCGGCCAGCGGCGTCGCCGGCAGACCCTGGGGAAACGCCGTGCTCTCGTCGAGCCCGAGATCGAGCCAGACCGCAGCATCGTCCTGCTCGGTCAAGACTCCGTAGCTGTCGACCCCGATGAATGAAAACCTGGACCATACGCCGCCCTGGCCCGCGGACTCCAGCAGGAAGGTGCCGGAACGTGAGTTCGCAAGTTTGCGGTAGATGCCGACGGGCGTCTCCCCGTCGGCGAACAGGTTGCGGATCACCGGGAGAACGCGGTGCGTTCCCAGAAGCTCCTCGAATTGCTCGCGGGTGCTGGCGCCGAGATAGGGCGGGGTGTTCATGCGTTCTCTCCAGTGGCGGGGAAGGGACCGAGATCGAGGGGGTCCACATCGAAGCAGCTGCGGGCGCCGGTGTGACAGGCGACCCCGATCTGCTCGACCTGGACAAGGATGGTATCGGAATCGCAGTCGAGGGCGGCTCCCCGAACGAACTGCGCGTGGCCCGAGGTGTCGCCCTTGCGCCAGAACTCCGAGCGGGACCGGGACCAGAAGGTGACGCGCCCCTCGCTCAGGGTTCGAGCCAGCGCCTCGCGGTTCATATAGCCGAGCATCAGCACCTGGCCGGTGTCCCACTGCTGAATGATCGCCGGCAGCAGGCCATCGGCCGCAAACCGCGCGCGGTCGAGTACTGCCGCGAGCTCGGTCTCCGAAAGTGCGGTGTCACGCTGTGTCATCGAACAAGCACCCCATCCTGGCTCAAGACTTCTTTTACCTCACCGATGGTGAATTCCCGATTGTGAAAAATGGATGCGGCCAGCACCGCGTCGGCGCCGGCACGGATCGCCTCGGGAAAGTGCGAGAGCACCCCGGCTCCCCCGGATGCGATCACGGGCACGCTGCTGACGGCCCGCATCGCGGAGATCAGCTGAAGGTCGAAGCCCTCCTTGGTGCCGTCGGCGTCGATCGAATTGACCAGCAGCTCGCCCGCACCGCGGCGAATAGCCTCCTGAGCCCAGACGAGAGCGTCGATATCGGTCTCGGTGCGACCACCGTGGGTTGTCACGACGAAGCCGGATGCGCATCGCTCGCTGCGCTTGACATCCAGGGACAGCACGAGAACCTGCGCGCCGAAGCGATCGGCGATCTCGCCCAGAAGTGCCGGGCGGGCGATTGCGGCGCTGTTTACTCCGACCTTGTCGGCTCCGTGGGCGAGCAGTCGCGCGACGTCATCGTCGCTGCGCACGCCACCGCCGACAGTCAGCGGGATGAAGACCTGCTCGGCCGTCTTGCGCACCACGTCGTAGGTCGTCGAGCGGTCGTCAATCGTCGCGGTCACGTCGAGAAAGGTCAACTCGTCGGCACCCTGGGCCGCGTACAGGCGCGCCAGTTCGACGGGATCGCCGGCATCCCGCAGATTCTCGAACTTGACCCCTTTGACCACGCGGCCGGCGGCCACGTCCAAACAGGGGATGACCCGCACAGCGACCGTCATCGCTAGATCCTGGCGGCGTGGATCGAACTGACCAGGATGGCCCGCGCGCCGACCTCGTAGAGGGCATCCATCACCTGGTTCGTGTCGAGCTTGGGCACCATGGCCCGCACGGCGACCCACTCGGCATCTTTCAGCGGCGAGATCGTCGGGGACTCGAGCCCCGGAGTGAGGGCGGCCGCGGCATCGAGGCTGGCCAGGGGAACGTCGTAGTCCATCAAGACGTACTGGCGGGCCACGAGCACACCCTGGAGACGGCGCAGGAGGGTATCGGCTCCGGCGTGCTGAACACCTGAGCTGATCAGGACGGCGCTCGACTCGAGGATCACCGGACCGAAGATCTTCAGGCCCGCCGCCCTGAGGGTGGCGCCGGTCGAGACGACGTCGGCCACCGCATCCGCGACGCCGAGGCGAACGGCCGACTCAACCGCCCCATCGAGGCGAACGAGGTGCGACGTGACCCCGTGACCGGCGAGGAATGCACCGACGAGGCCGGGGTAGCTCGTGGCCACCCGAACGCCCTGCAGGTCTGTCAGGGCGGAGTACTTGCCCTCCGGTCCGGCGAAGCGGAACGTGGAGTCACCGAATTCCAGCGAGGCGACCTCGGCGGCCGGCGACTCTGAGTCGAGAAGCAGGTCGCGACCCGTGATACCCACGTCGAGGGCGCCGCTGCCAACGTATGTGGCTATGTCGCGCGGGCGAAGGTAGAAGAACTCCACGCCATTGCGAGTGTCGGCGAAATGCAGGTCGCGAGGGTCCCGCCGACCTGAATAGCCTGCCTCAGACAGCATCTGGGCGGCGGTTTCGGACAGCGAACCCTTATTGGGAACCGCGATTCTCAGCATGTTTGGATCTCTCGGGCTGGAGGGAAGTTCTTCGTGCGCGTGAGCACGGGAAAGTCTTGGTCGGGGTGGACTGGCTGAATCAGAGGTGCTTGTAGACGTCGGCAAGGGTCAGGCCCTTGGCGATCACGAGAACCTGCAGATGGTAGAGCAACTGTGAGATCTCCTCCGAGAGCTCCTCGGGAGTCTCGTACTCGGCGGCCATCCAGACCTCCGCGGCCTCCTCGACGATCTTCTTGCCGATGAAGTGAACGCCGGCGTCGAGTTCGGCAACGGTGCCCGAACCTTCCGGGCGTTCAACGGCCTTTGCACTCAGTTCGGCAAATAGGTCCTCGAAAGTTTTCACCCCTTGAGTTTACAGGGGTACCATCGGCGGCATGACCGAACAACAGCCCTACACCGTACTCGAGACCCGGCCGGGCTTCGAGTTGCGCACGTACCCTGAGCACCTCGTCGCGGAGGTGACCGTGTCCGCATCTTTCGAGGATGCCGGAAGCCGCGCTTTCCGATATCTGTTCAACTACATCAGCGGGGCCAACTCGGCCAGGCAGAAGCTCGCCATGACGTCCCCCGTAGTGCAGTCCGGCCCGGGCACGAAGATCGCCATGACGTCCCCCGTGGTGCAGCAAGAACTCGGCGACGCCTCGAGCCATGTCGTCGCGTTCGTTCTTCCCGAGGGGATGACGGCCGAGACCGCCCCGGTTCCAACGAGCGGTGAGGTGCGCATTCGCACCGTGCCCGCCAGCGTCGCGGCCGCCCTGACCTACCGCGGCCGCTGGACCGAGGACTCCTACCGGAGGCACGTCGCTGAGCTCCGCGAGGCCGTAGCCGTCGCCGGTCTCACGGCTGTGGGGGAACCTCGACTCGCCCGCTTCGACCCGCCCTACAAACCGGCATTTATGCGCCGAAACGAGGTCGTGCTCGATGTTGCGGGTCCCTAGGAACCGATAGCTCTGCCCGAAGAAGGACGCCTAGTGGCTGTGCTGCTCCGCAATGAAGCGCAGGAGTGCGATCTGGGCGGCAGCGCTCTCCGCTCCGAACACGCTGGAGCCGGCCACGAATGTGTTCGCGCCCGCTCGCGCGGCGACCTCGATAGTCGTCTCGGTAATCCCCCCGTCGACCTGCAGCCAGACGTCGAGGCCGCTCGCCTTGACCGCGGCGGACGCCGCCGCCAGCTTGGGCATGGTGCTGTCCATGAATGACTGCCCACCGAAACCTGGCTCCACCGTCATGATCAGCAGCTGATCGAACTCCTCCAGAATCTCGAGGTAGGGCTCGACTGGTGTCCCCGGCTTGATGGCGATGCCGGCCCGGGCACCGATCTGCCGGAGCCTCCGCGCAAGCGCAACCGGCTCGGTGGTCGCCTCCGCGTGGAACGTGACCGAGAAGGCCCCGAGTTCGGCGAATTGCGGTGCCCAGAGATCGACGTCGGTGATCATCAGGTGCATGTCCAGCGGGAGCGCCGTCACCTCGCCGATGCGCTTGACGACGGGCAGCCCAAAGGTCAGGTTGGGCACGAAATGGTTGTCCATCACGTCGACATGAACCGCGTCGGCCGACGCTATGCGATCGAGCTCAGTCGCGAGGTGGGCGAAATCGGCGGCCAGGATGCTGGGGTTGATCCGAACAGACATGGAATCAGCCTAGAGGCCCCCGCGCCCTCCGCAGTCAGTTCTTGACCAGCAGAGCGATGAACATGGCATCGGTCTGAACCGTGTGCGGCCAGAGCTGCACCTGCGAGCCCTCGGGCCTGGCATCGACGGACTCACCGGTGATCTCGCCGAGCACCCGGGCCGTGTCCAGCGGGGACACCGCTGTGCCCCAGCGCGCGATGGCCCCGGCGATCTGGCCGCGGGTCTCGGCAACGTGGGGCGAGCAGGTCACATAGGCGAGGATCCCACCCGGACGAAGGGCCGTGATGGCCGAGTCGATGAGTCTGGCCTGCAGATCGGCGAGCTCGGCGACGTCCTTGGGGGTCTTCCGCCATCTGGCTTCGGGCCTGCGACGCAGGGCACCGAGGCCCGTGCACGGGGCATCGACCAGGATGCGATCAAAAAGGCCCGGATGAAGCTCGCCGATCCGAGTTGCGTCTTCCTGCCACACCTGGGGCGGGTCCGGGATCGCCGCCAGCGCGTTTCGCACGAGTTTGGCCCGCGCGGGAACAGGTTCGTTAGCGGTCAGGATGGCGCCGCCCAGTCGGGCCTCGGCCGCCAGGAGCGCGGCCTTGCCGCCCGGGCCGGCACAGGCATCCAGCCAGCGCTCCCCCGGTGCGATGGGTCGAGCGCGGGTGAGCGCGAGAGCGGCCAGCTGGGACCCCTCGTCCTGCACCCGAACCGTTCCCGCGGCGACCTGCGGGATTGCCGCCGGGTCGCCGGCCGTTGCGACGAATCCGAACGGTGAGCGCTTGGTTTTTCGTCCCGGAATGTCCAGGTCGGCCCGATCGGCCAAGCCGGGCAGGGCGACGAGGCCGAGACGGGCAGGAAGGTTGTCCGCGTCGAGAAGGTCTCGCAGGTCGTCTTCGACGTCGTCGGCCGAGACGGAATCGGCACGAAGGGCCCGGCGAAACGCGCGCACGATCCAGACCGGATGCGAGTACTCGGCGGCGAGGCGCGCATCGGCGTCGCGGGCCCCGTTCAGAACCTGCTCCCGCCACTCGTCCGGTTCGCTGCGGGTGAGGGTGCGCAGGATTCCGTTGACGAATCCCGTCGCACTCCGACTGGCCACGAGTCGGGCCTGTTCGACCGACTCGTTCACGGCCGCATGCGTTGCAACCCGCATGGACAGCAGCTGGTGGGCGGCGAGTTCGAGCACGTCGAGTACGACTGGGTCGATGTCGCCGATCGGCCGGTTGGCGGCGATGGCGATCACCTGGTCGTAGTAGCCGCGCATCCTGAGCGTTCCATAGGTCAGCTCCGTGGTGAGCGCCGCATCCGCCGGGGAGAGCTTGGCACGGGCGAGCTTGACGGGCAGCAGCAGGTTGGCGTACGCATCGTCCTCGCGCACGGCCGTGATCACCTCCAGGGCGATTCGACGTGGGGCCATGACGGCAGAGGGGTTCGGTGTGTTGGTGCTCATTCGGCAACCAGACCTTCCGTTTGAGCGAGGCCGCGCCACCAATCGGCGGCGGCCATGGGGTTCTTGCCAGCAGGCTGCACGCTGAGCACCTCGAGGGGATCGGTGGCGGTGCCCACGAGGACACGCCCTTGTGCCCAGGCGAGGGAACCGGCTGCGAGTGCGGGGGCATCCGGTGCCGGGCGGGCGCTGAGAATCTTCAACCGCAGGCCGTTCAGCGTGGTGAACGCACCGGGTTCAGGAGTGACCGATCGAATCATCCGGGAGAGCTCGTGGACCGGGCTGCTGAAGTCGATGCGCGCGTGCTCCAGCGTTATCTTGGGCGCCAGCGTTGGCTGACCCTCCTGATCGGCCGACTGGATGGTGCCCGCGGCCAGTGCCCGGACGACGCCACCGGTGAGCTCAGCTCCCGCCACGGCGAGGCTGTCGAGAAGCTGCCCTGCGGTCTCCCCGTCACCTGGCGGGCGCGAGAAGCTGGCAAAGACGGGACCCGCATCGAGCTCGGCAACGAGCTGGAAAACCGTGGCTCCGACGAGGGGGTCTCCCGCCCGGATGGACCACTGGACGGGGGCGGCTCCCCGCCACCTTGGCAGGAGGGAGAAGTGCAGGTTGATCCAGCCGAGACGAGGTGTGCTGAGAAGTGGCTCTCTCACGAGACCGCCGTAGGCCACGATCACTCCGAGGTCGGCCTCGAGCCCGGCAACCTGTTCGGTGACCGCCAGATCGAGCCGGTTCGCAGCGATGACAGGCAGCCCGAGCTCCTCGGCGCGAGCGCGAACAGGGCTCGGGGTCAGAATGCGCTTGCG
This sequence comes from Microbacteriaceae bacterium, assembly GCA_947444785.1. Taxonomy (GTDB): domain Bacteria; phylum Actinomycetota; class Actinomycetes; order Actinomycetales; family Microbacteriaceae; genus Agreia. The sequence goes on from CANFBG010000001.1 coordinate 24,139, forward strand.
CCCGGTCGGGGCATCCTCCCGGGTGATGACGGCGACGACATCGTGCTCTGTGACGAGTGTTTCCAAGGTCGGCAGCGCAACCGCTGGCGTGCCGGCAAAGACGAGCCTCATCGGAATCTTTTCGTGTCGGTGGTGCTGGCGGGATCAAGACAGGCGGCGGTCATTCGAGGAACTCGGTGTCATCGAACCGAACGCGAAGGGTCGGCGGCGGACGATAGGTCGTCTTGGTACCGGTGATGCTGCTGGTCTGGGTTCGCGTTCGCCCGGTGGCGTTCTTCACCACGGAGGAGCGCAGGCTTCGGGCAACCTCGTTGCCCAGGGCATAGTCGAAGCGCACGATTGCCCGAACGAGGCCGTCCTCCGCTTCGACCGGGCCGAGAACGTCAATTGTCGCCGATTCCCCGGCCGTTGCCGAATCGAGAAGGGCTGCGAGGGTCGCATCGACGATGTCGGCACGCCCCTTGACGCTCGCGACCCGCACGGCAGGCGGGAAACGCAGGGTTCGCCGCCCCTGCAGCTCCTCGTGGGCGAATAGGTCGTGCTGCCAGGTGACGAGCGTTCTCGCAAGCACTCCCCCGACCCCGACGATCACCGCCGGAGCCCGCGGCGCCGCGAGGGCGATGGCGTTGGACCACCAGCGAAGGCAGTCCTCGGCCACGGTGAGGGACTCCCTGGCGAGCATGCGCTCGCCGTCAAGCAGAAGGATGGCCCGATAGCCGCCGGCGGCGACCGGCTCTGCACCCCGCGTGGAGACGATCAAAGCGGGGGCCGCGGATACGGTGAGCAGGTTGCGCTCGCCATCCGAGACGATGATGCGGATGCCCGGGAACGCCCGTCCCAGTTCCTCCGCGGTGCGACCCGTGCCGAGGCTCACGAGCCGCAGACGCTGGCCTTCACAGCTGCGACAGCGCCACGCAGCCGAGATGGCACCGCACCAGCCGCAGGCGGGGGTTGCGTTCGCGTGGGCCAGTTTCAGTGGGCCCTCACACGCCGGGCACTTTGCCGCGGCCCGGCAACACGCACAGGCGAGCACCGGCGCATAGCCCGGGCGTGCCACCTGAACGAGGACGGGCCCGGACTCCAATGCCGTTCTGACGATGGAGAACGCGGAGGAGGGAATTCGCGCAGACTGCGCCGGGGCATCCTGGTCACCCTGCTGGGCGGTGGGAACGACGTGGGGCAGCACCGTGGGACTCTGCCGGATCTCCGTGATGTAGCCGAGTTCGACGAGCCGCTGCAGCCAGGTGTCCCGAGAGTGTGAGAGAAGCAGGAGCGCTGCGCCGGACTGCTCCTGGCGGATCAGGGCGACGTCTCGAGTGGAGGCGCCCGGTGTCAGCGGCTCGATGTGCAGGGGGTCTGCGTCGTCCCAGATGGCAATCAGCCCGAGACGGGCAGACGGCGCGTACACCGCCGACCTGTTGCCGACGATGACGCGCGCCTCGGAATGAAGGCACGCAAGAAAGTTTCGATAGCGATCGGGGTTCGACTGGCGGGCATCCAGCGCCGTGATCTTCTCCGCCGGAATGCGGGCGGCGAGGGCGGCAACGAGCTGTTCCTGATCGCGGTAGTCGGGAACAGCGAGGATGGCGGTTCGCCCTGCGGCCAGCGTCACCGCGGCCGCCTCCGCCAGGGTCACTGCCCAGCGCCCAACCCACACTCCTGGCGCGACTTCGGCCACCGTCGGAATCGCAGGCAGCGCAATTCGCCGACCCTCGGCGATTGCCTGCTCAACCACGCCTGTTCCGTAGCCGGAAATCGCAGGCGAGGCTCCTGCCGCTGCCTCGGAAACGGGAGCATCAGGCTCGGTTGCGGCAAGCCACGCCCGCTCTATGCGCACCTGCCTCGGCGGCACGGCGAGGCGCACGACATCTGAGGCCCCGCCGCCGCTGCGATCGGCAACCCTCCTGGCCAAGGCCCAGACCTCGGGCGTCAGCACCGGCACCCGGGAGATGACCTCCTCGATGTCGCTGAGGTTGCCCGAATAGGAGCTGTTTTCAGAGACGGAAACAATGTAGCCCCGCGCGATTCGCCCGGCCGAGCGCAGGGGAACCTTCACCCGCACCCCGGGCACCGCCTCGGCAAGCATCGACGGCGGAACGCGATAGTCGAAGAGCCGATCAAGCTGGGGAAGAGGGGATTCGAGCATCACCTGGGCGACGGTCACGGCCGCGTCGGCGTCGACGTTCTCCGTCGCTGAAGCCACCCCCGCCGCTGTGAGACCCGGCACTCCCGTCATGCTGCTCGCGAGCCCTTGCCTAGAGCCGTGCGGCGGCCTGGAGGTCGGCGACCCGGTCGAGGCGCTCCCAGGTGAAGTCGGGGAGCTCGCGGCCGAAGTGGCCGTACGTCGAGGTCTGCGCGTAGATCGGACGAAGCAGGTCGAGATGCGAGATGATCGCGGCCGGACGCAGGTCGAAGACCTCTTTGATGGCATTCGTGATCACGTCGTCGGGGACGGTACCCGTTCCGAAGGTCTCGACGTACAGCCCCACCGGCTCAGCCTTGCCGATGGCGTAGGCCACCTGCACCTCGAGCTTCTCGGCGAAGCCCGCGGCCACGGCATTCTTGGCGACCCAGCGCATGGCATAGGCAGCAGAACGGTCGACCTTCGACGGGTCCTTGCCGCTGAATGCGCCGCCACCGTGTCGGCTTGCGCCGCCGTAAGTGTCGACGATGATCTTTCGTCCGGTCAGCCCGGCATCGCCCTGGGGGCCGCCGACGACGAATCGGCCGCTGGGGTTGATAAAGAGCTCGGTCGCATCCGCGTCGAGGCCACTGCCGGCGAGAACGGGCAGAATAACGAAGTCCCGGATGTCACGCTGGAGGTCTGCGGTCGAGATCTCGGGCGTGTGCTGGGTGGACAGGACAACGGTCTCAACGGTCTTGGGCACGATTCCCTCGTAGCCGATCGTCACCTGCGTCTTGCCGTCGGGACGAAGATAGCCCAGCTCGCCGGAGTTGCGCACCTCGGCCAGGCGCTCCGCGAGCCGGTGGGCCAGCCAGATCGGCAGCGGCATCAGTTGCGGCGTCTCCGTGGTTGCGAAGCCGAACATGATGCCCTGGTCGCCAGCCCCCTGGAGGTCGAACGGGTCCTTCAGCGCCTCACCCTGCCGGTTCTCCCAGGCATTGTCCACGCCGGCAGCAATCTCGGGCGACTGCGCTCCGATGGAGATCGAGACGCCGCAGCTCTTGCCGTCGAATCCTGCCTCACTCGAGGTGTAGCCGATCGAGGTGATCTTCTCCCGAACGATGGTGGGGATGTCGACGTACCCCTCGGTCGTGACCTCGCCGGCCACGTGCACCTGACCCGTTGTCACGAGCGTCTCGATGGCGACCCGGCTCTTCGGGTCCTGCTCCAGGAGGGCGTCGAGAATGCTGTCTGAGATCTGGTCGCAGATCTTGTCGGGGTGACCCTCAGTGACGGACTCGGAGGTGAAGAGGCGAAGGGAAGACATGGGGCTCCAGGGTTGTTCTGCGGTACCGCCTGTCGTGTCAAGGCGGTGCGTGATTCTCGGGCGTTAGGACAGCAGGTTCAGGATCTCGTGAGCCACTGACAACTTGCTTCCCTCGGCATCCAGCACTCTATGCCCGGCCCGATCCAGGACGCTGATCGTGTTGCCGTCTGTTGCGAAACCCTCGGACCAGCCCACCCTGTTCAGGACAAGATAGTCGCAGCCCTTGCGCATCATCTTGGCTCGGCCAAGCGTGAGCAGGGCCTCCTCGGTGTCCGCTGTCTCGGCGGCGAAACCGATGACCACCTGCCCGGGGCGCGCGGACTGCGCGGCGGCCACGAGAATGTCGGGGTTGGCAACAAGCTCGAGGGTCAATGAAGGCCCGGTGGAATCCTTTTTGATCTTGGACTCCGAGACAGATGCGGGCCGGAAATCGGCAACGGCCGCCGCCATGATGAGTACGTCAGAGTGAGGCTGGGCGCTCTCGACGGCCGCAAGCATCTCTGCGGCACTGCCGACGTTGATCACGGCAATGCCGTCGGGCGCCGGAACCTCTAGGTGGGCGGCGATGAGCGTCACCGTTGCGCCCCGGGACTTCGCTGCCACAGCGAGTGCCACGCCCTGCTTCCCACTGGACCTGTTGCCGAGGAAACGCACGGGATCCAGAGGCTCCCGGGTTCCCCCCGCGGTGATCAGGATCTTGCGACCGGCCAGGTCTGCACTGCTCGCGCTGACGGCCGACGACGCAGCGTGAACGCGCAGAGCAAACGCCACGATGTCCTCCGGCTCCGCCATCCGCCCCAGGCCGCTGTCGCTCCCCGTGAGCTGCCCCGACGCAGGTCCCACAACCGAGACCCCCCGGGAGGATATGGTGGCCATGTTGGCCACGGTAGCCGGGTTGTCCCACATCTCTGTATGCATGGCGGGTGCCACGACCACGGGAGCGCGGGATGCGAGCACGGTGTTGCCCAGCAGGTCATCGGCCAGACCCGCGGCAAGCTTGGCCAGCGAGTTCGCCGTGGCCGGCGCAATGACGATCAGGTCGGCATTCTGGCCCAGCGCGACATGGCGAACCTCGGCCACCGACTCATAGAGGTCGGTATGCACGATGTTGCGCGAGATCGCCTCAAGCGTCGGCTTTCCAACGAAGCGAAGGGCGTGCTCGGTCGCAACGACCTGCACTTCGTGGCCCAGGAGCACGAAGCCCCTGACGACGGCGACAGCCTTGTAGGCCGCGATGCCCCCGGTGATGCCCACGACTACGCGCAGTGAACGATCCGCGGACTCAGGCGCCGTACCCAACGGAGGACGTGCTATTCGGCGATGGGACGAACGGTGAGCTTGTCCTCGTTGATCTCGTGCATCGCAACGGAGAGGGGCTTGTCGTCGATGGTCGAGTCTACGAGCGGACCGACGTTGTCGAAGAGGCTTCCCTCGTGCAGGTCGGCGTAGTAGTCGTTGATCTGTCGCGCCCGCTTGGAGGCGAAGATCACGAGGGCGTACTTGGACTCCACCTTCGAGAGAAGCTCGTCGATCGGCGGATCAATGATGCCTTCAGCCCTGTTGACCATGTGGGTGCTCCTTGTTCGGCATTGCGGCCGGTTGTTATCTGCAGAAAACACCGAGAGGAAGGTGATTCCCCTCGGAAACGTGCTCGACGGCGCGACTAAGCGATCCGACGATTCATCAAGTCTACGACCTCGGAGGCCGCAGCCTCGACGTCATTGTTCACAACGAGGAAATCGAACTCGTTCTGGGCGGCCAATTCGACCTCTGCCGTCTTCAGCCGACGGGCCTGTTCCTCCTCGGACTCCGTGCCGCGACCGATGAGGCGACGAACGAGCTCATCCCACGTCGGGGGAAGAAGAAACACGAGACGAGCCTCGGGCATTGCGGCGCGAACCTGCCGAGCGCCCTGGATATCGATCTCGAGGAGCACCCCATTGCCCGCGGCGATCGCCGCGTCGATTGGTGCACGGGGCGTGCCGTACCGGTGGTGATTGTGAACGACGGCCCATTCGAGGAACTCCCCCGCGGCGATCATTCGATCGAACTCGGCGTCATCGACGAAGTAGTAGCTCACGCCCTCTACCTCGCCGGGACGCGGGGCCCGCGTGGTGGCAGAGACGGAGAGCGAGACGTCGGGAAACTTCTCCCGGATGAAGCTGGCCACTGTTCCCTTGCCCACGGCGGTCGGGCCGGCGAGCACCACGAGGCGCGATTCCGGCCCCGATACGGAAAAAGGCGCACGCTGCTCCAGGTAGGACCGGAGCCGACCCTGCTGGTGGAGGCCCAGACCGCCGAGCCGCTTGCTCGGGGAGATCTCCAGCTTGTCCAGATTGCGCCGGATGCGCACCGGACCCAGGCCAGGGATCGCCTGCAGGAGGTCGGTGACGCGCATCCCGGCCTCGATGCTGTCTGGATGGCCCTGGGCGGTGTCGAGCACACCCACTGCACTCCGTCGCTTCTCGCGAACAGCCGTCTTGATTGCGGCTCTGGCCCGTCGGGCTGCCACTGCCGCCCGGCTGCCGGCTGCGCGATCTACCTCGGGGGGCTTCATATCAGCGCCTCTCTGAGCTCGCCGGCTTGGCGGCGGATGCGTTCTTGGATTTTCTCGGGGCCTGCCCCGAGGACGGACCTGGACACGCTGACCACGGTGCTCGCGGCGAGTTCACCGAAGACGGTCCGCACGTCGGTGAACAGGGCACCCTGGTGGCCGAAGCCCGGTGCCAGGATCGGCAGCGAGGGCAGGGCGGCGAGTAATCTCGGGTCAAGTCCGAATTCCTGAAGGTTCTTAGTAGCGCCTAACACGAGTCCGATGTTACCCAAAATGCCTGATGATGACCCCCGAACAGCCGAAGTATTTCCCGAGTTGAACTCATGCACCTCCGCGGCGACGAGGCCGGCGACACTCTGATTGGTCGCCGCATTGCCCGTGACCCGCGCGGTCTGCACCGCCAGCGCCTCGGGATTGCTCGTTGCGGCGAGCACGAAAGCCCCCTTGCCATTCGCCTCGGCCCACTGGAAAACGCTGGCGAGTGAGCCGGTTCCCATATACGCGGCGAGGGTAAGAGCATCCGCTTCCAGGGGAGAACCCGGAGTCAGCCATGCGCGCCCATAGGCCTCGACGCTGGAGCCGATGTCGCCCCGTTTGGCGTCGGCGATGATGAGCAATCCTGCTTCCCGTGCCGCCGCGAGTACGTCTTCCAGCGCACGGTATCCCGCGGAACCCAGGAGTTCGAAGAATGCGACCTGCGGCTTCACGATGCCGATGAGTCCAGCGGCGGCATCGACCACGCGCAGTCCGAATTCACGAAGGCCCTCGGCAGTCAGTTCCAGCCCCCAGGCGTCGAGAAGGTACTCGTGCGGATCGATCCCGACGCACAGCTGTCCCGTGTTCTCGAACGTGTCCCGGAGGCGGTCGCCGAATCTCGTTCCCGCGGTGTTCGCAATTGTCACAGGCGGCTGGCCCTGGCGATGGCGTACTCCTGGAGGCTGGTGACCTCGAAACCGTCGTGAATTCCCTCGAAGGAGGCGACGGCCGCGCCGAGCTGGGCGATGGTCGTGAACAGCGGCTTGTCGGCCGCCACTGCCGCGGCGCGGATCTCGTAGCCGTCGGCCCGAGCCGAGCGGCCGCTGGGGGTGTTGATGACCATGTCGACCTCGTTGCGGTTGATCAGGTCGACCACGGTCAGCAGCTCATCTGCGACACCGCTGCCCTCGGAGAACTTGCGAACGATACGGGCGTGGATTCCGTTGCGGTTCAGCACCTCGGCCGTGCCCTGCGTAGCGATGATGTCGAACCCGAGCTGCTGGAGGCGCAGCACGGGCAGCACGATCGCACGCTTGTCGCGGTCGGAGACCGAGACGAAGACCGTACCGCTCAGCGGCAGTCCGCCGTAGGCCGCGGCCTGGCTCTTGGCGAAGGCCCGCGGGAAGTCGCGGTCGATTCCCATGACCTCGCCGGTCGAGCGCATCTCCGGGCCGAGCACGGAGTCGACGATCAGGCCTTCCTTCGTGCGGAAGCGCTTGAAGGGCAGCACGGCCTCCTTGACGGCGATGGGCGAGTCCATGGGAACCACGGAGCCGTCGATCTGGGGCAGCAGCCCCTCCGCCTTCAGCTCGGCGATGGTGGTGCCGACCATGATGCGGGACGCCGCCTGGGCGAGCTGGATTCCCAGCGCCTTGGCGACGAACGGCACGGTTCGCGATGCGCGGGGATTCGCCTCGAGCACGTAAAGGATGCCGGCGCCGATGGCGAACTGCACGTTCAGGAGGCCGCGAACGCCGATGCCCTCGGCGATGCCGAGCGTCGCGTCGCGCACGCGATCGATGACGCTCTCACCGAGGGTAACGGGCGGCAGGGTGCAGCTCGAGTCGCCGGAGTGGATACCGGCCTCCTCGATGTGCTCCATGATGCCGCCGATGTAGAGCTCGTGGCCGTCGTACAGCGCGTCGATGTCGATCTCGATGGCGTCGTCCAGAAAGCGGTCGACCAAGAGCGGATGCGACGGGCCGATGATTCCCTGGCCGTCCATGCGGGAGAAGTAGTCCACGACAGACGCGGAGTCGTAGATGATCTCCATGCCGCGGCCGCCGAGCACGTAGGAGGGCCGCACGAGCACCGGGTAGCCGATGTTCTCGGCGATGGCGACGGCGTGGTCCACATCGGTGGCGGTGCCGTTCATCGGGGCGAGAAGCTTGGCCTGCTCGAGGATGCCGGCGAACAGCCCGCGCTCCTCGGCCAGGTCGATCGCCTCGGGGGTCGTGCCGAGGATCGGGACTCCTGCGGCCTTCAGGCCCTTGGCGAGACCCAGGGCCGTCTGGCCGCCGAGCTGCACGACGACGCCCACGAGCTCGCCGCTGGCGCTCTCGGCGTGAATGACCTCGAGGACGTCCTCGAGCGTGAGCGGCTCGAAGTAGAGGCGGTCGCTGGTGTCGTAGTCGGTCGAGACCGTCTCCGGGTTGCAGTTGATCATGATCGTCTCGAAGCCGGCGGCGGAGAGCGCGAACGACGCCTGCACGCAGGAGTAGTCGAACTCGACGCCCTGGCCGATGCGGTTCGGGCCGGAGCCCAGGATGACGACCTTCTTGCGGTCGCTCGGCACGACCTCGGTCTCGAAGTCGTAGCTCGAGTAGTGGTAGGGCGTCAGCGCCGGGAACTCGCCGGCGCAGGTGTCGACGGTCTTGAAGACCGGGCGAATCCCGAGTGCGTGCCGGATGGCCCGGATCTCGAGTTCGCCGGCGCCGCGAATGGCGGCGATCTGGGCATCCGAGAAGCCGTGCTCCTTGGCGAGAAGGAACATCGCCGCGTCGGGCTCGACCGAGGCCGCAATGCTGTCGGCGACCTCGTTGATCAGCACGATCTGGTCGATGAACCACGGGTCGATCTTGGTGGCCTCGAAGGCCTCGTCCATCGTGGCGCCGGCTCGCAGCGCCTGCTGCAGGGTGACGATGCGGCCATCCGTCGGTGTCTTGGAGATCTCCAGCAGTTCACCCTTGGTCTGGGTCAGCGCGTCCCAGTGGAACGAGGAGCCGCGCTTCTCCAGGGAGCGGAGGGCCTTCTGCAGCGCCTGGCTGTAGTTGCGGCCGATCGCCATCGCCTCGCCGACGCTCTTCATAGTGGTGGTCAGCGTCGTGTCGGCGGCCGGGAACTTCTCGAACGCGAACCGGGGAACCTTGACCACGACGTAGTCGAGGGTGGGCTCGAAGCTGGCCGGCGTGACCTTGGTGATGTCGTTGGGGATCTCGTCCAGCCGGTAGCCGATGGCGAGCTTCGCGGCGATCTTGGCGATCGGAAAGCCGGTCGCCTTGGATGCCAGCGCGGAGCTGCGGGAGACGCGCGGGTTCATCTCGATCACGATGACGCGGCCATTCGCCGGGTCGATCGCGAACTGGATGTTGCAGCCGCCGGTATCCACGCCCACGGCGCGGATGATGTCGATGCCGATGTTGCGGAGGTTCTGGTACTCGCGGTCGGTCAGGGTCAGCGCGGGGGCGACGGTGATCGAGTCGCCCGTGTGCACGCCGACCGGGTCGACGTTCTCGATCGAGCAGACGACGACGGTGTTGTCGGCGGTGTCGCGCATCAGCTCGAGCTCGTATTCCTTCCAGCCGAGGATGCTCTCCTCCAGCAGCACCTCGGTGGTCGGGCTCTGATGCAGCCCGTCGCCGACGATGCGGCGGAGCTCTGCCTCGGTGTAGGCGAAACCTGAGCCCAGGCCGCCCATGGTGAAGGAGGGCCGCACGACGAGGGGGTACTTCAGGTCCTCGGCGAATCCGACCGCCTCCTCGACGGTGTGCGCGATGTGCGAGCGGGCCACGTCGGCGCCGGCGTCCAGCACGAGCTGCTTGAAGATCTGGCGGTCCTCGCCCTTGTTGATTGCCTCGAAGGAGGCACCGATCAACTCAACGTTGTACTTCTGAAGGATGCCGTGATTGTGCAGGTCGATGGCCGCGTTCAGTGCCGTCTGGCCGCCGAGTGTCGGCAGGATGGCGTCGGGCTTCTCCTTGGCGATGATGGTCTCGATGACCTGCCAGGTGATCGGCTCGATGTACGTGGCATCGGCGAAGTCGGGGTCGGTCATGATCGTGGCGGGGTTCGAGTTCACCAGGATGACGCGCACGCCCTCCTCGCGGAGCACGCGGCACGCCTGGGTGCCCGAGTAGTCGAACTCGCAGGCCTGGCCGATGACGATCGGGCCGGAGCCGATCACGAGGACGCTCTTGATGTCTTCTCTGCGTGGCATTAGTTCTTGTCCCCATCGGAGTCGTTGCGTGAAGCTGAAGCGGTGGCATCCAGGACCATGTCCCGGAAGCGGTCGAAGAGATACATGGAGTCGTGCGGGCCGGCGGCCGCCTCCGGGTGGTACTGCACCGAGAACGCCTTGAGGTCGAGGCAGCGGATGCCCTCCACCACGTTGTCGTTCAGGCTCACGTGGCTGACCTCGACGCGGCCGAAGCCGGCCGGGGAGTCGATGATGCCCTCGCGCGGGGCGTCGACGGCGAAGCCGTGGTTCTGGCTGGTGATCTCGACGCGGCCGGTGGTCTTATCCAGCACGGGCTGGTTGATGCCGCGGTGGCCGAACGGCAGCTTGTAGGTGCCGAAGCCCAAGGCGCGGCCCAGCAGCTGGTTGCCGAAGCAGATGCCGAAGTAGGCGATGCCGCGGCGAAGGGCATCCGCTAGCAGTGCCACGTGGCGCTCGGAGGCCTCGGGGTCGCCGGGGCCGTTGGAGAAGAAGAGCGCCGAGGGTTCAAGGGCCACGACATCGTCGATCGTTGCCGACTGGGGCAGCACGACGACGTCGAAGCCGCGGGCCGCCAGGTAGTTGAGGGTGGAGGTCTTCACGCCCAGGTCCATGACCGCGACTGTGCCGATCTTCGAACCGACCGCGGCGACCGTATAGGCCGACGGGGTGGAGACCCGGGCCGACAGGTTCTGCCCGGCCATGTCGGGGGCGCTCTTTACGATCTCGAGCTGCTCAGCATCGGAAAGCAGTGCATCCGCTCCGGAGAAGATGCCGGCGCGCATTGCACCGAGCGAGCGGAGGTGGCGCGTGATGGCCCGGGTGTCGACGCCGGAGATACCGACGACGCCACCGGCGACGAGGTCGTCATCGAGGCTGCGGGTCGCCCGGTAGTTGCTCACGATGCGGGAGGGGTCCCGCACGATGTAGCCGGCGACCCAGATGCGGCTGGACTCGAGGTCTTCATCATTCGTGCCGGTGTTGCCGATGTGCGGTGCGGTCTGGAGGACGATCTGGCCCGCGTAGCTCGGGTCGGTCAGGGTCTCCTGGTAGCCGGTCATGCCGGTCGCGAAGACCGCCTCGCCGATGGTGCGGCCTGTCGCGCCATAGGCGCGTCCGACGTAGCGTTTGCCGTCTTCGAGAACGAGGACTGCTGGTTCTGGGGTGATCACGTGAGGGATCCTTCCTGGCTGCCCGGGGCATCCGTGGTCGGGGTCTTGATAAGGGCGGTGACGGCCTCGATGAGGCGCGCGCTGTCTTCAGGGCTGGCAAGGCGGAGATAGCTCTCCACCGCGAGGGGCTCGGGGTTCTTCGTGCTGTCGATACTCCAGTCGAGACGAACCATTCCGCCGGTCTCAACGACGCGGTCGATGGTCCAGGTCGAGGTCCCGACGCTGCGGATGCGCGAGGAGGCGACGAAGACCTCCGGCTCACCGGTCACGGCGATCAGGACACCGGCGCTGTAGACGCCGACATGTACGCGGCCGCGAAAAGCGAGACCGGGAACCGCGACCCGGGCCAGGGGCTCGCCCTGCCGCGTGGTGGCGACGTAGAGGCCGCTCAGGGTGAACGCCTCCGGCCCGCGGGCCTCGACGTCGAGTCGGGGCACCGCCAGATGCGCCGAACGACGCTTCAGGATGCGCCAGCCTCGATACATCAGCCAGAGCAGCAGGAGCAGGAAAACGATGACGACGGCACCGGCGGGAAGCTTATCCATGGGTTGTCCTCCATTCGGTGGCGTGGGCCGCGACCTCGGCCGGGTCCACGAGCACGCCGTCGGTGAGGGTGGCGTAGCCGTGGTGGAACGTGTGGCGCACAGAACCCGAGAGGGTCATGCCGAGGTAGGGCGAGTTGCGGCTCTTGCCGACGAGGTTGGCGAGGCCGAATGTGCTTGACGCGCTCGGGTCGGTCAGCGTGATGTTCGCCGGGGAGCCGACGGCGAAGTCGTGGGTGTGGCCCGCCAGCCGGCCTATGCGCGCCGGCGCGTGCGACAGCAGCCTGGCCACGTCGTTCCAGCCGACGATGCCGGTGTCGACGAGGGCCGTCTGGGTCACGCTGAGGGCTGATTCGAGGCCGACCATGCCGAATGCGGCATGATCCCACTCGCAGTCCTTGGCCTCGTCGGGGTGCGGCGCGTGGTCCGTCGCGATGATGTCGATGGTGCCGTCGGCGACGCCCGCACGCAGCGCCAGCACATCCTCGTCGCGGCGAAGCGGGGGGTTGACCTTGAAGCGCGCGTCGTAGCTCCGAACGAGCTCCTCGGTCAGCAGCAGGTGGTGGGGAGTGACCTCCGCGGTCACGTCGATGCCCCGGGCCTTGGCCCAGCGCATCACGTCGACGCTGCCGGCGGTGGACAGGTGGCAGATGTGCAGGCGCGCTCCGACGTGCTCGGCGAGCAGCACGTCGCGGGCGATGATCGACTCCTCGGCGACCGCGGGCCAGCCGGCGAGGCCGAGCTCGCTCGAGAGCGCGCCCTCGTTCATCTGGGACTTCTCCGTCAGGCGAGGGTCCTGGGCGTGCTGGGCGATGACGCCGTTGAAGGTCTTGACGTATTCGAGGGCGCGGCGCATGAGCAGCGAGTCGTGAACGCACTTGCCGTCATCGGAGAAGACACTGACGGCGGCGCGCGAGTGGGCCATGGCACCGATCTCGCTCAGGCGCTCCCCCGCGAGGCCGACCGTGACAGCACCGATGGGGCGCACCGTGGCGTAGCCCGCGGCGTCGCCGAGGGACTGCACCTGTTCGACGACCCCGGAGGTGTCGGCAACGGGCATCGTGTTCGCCATGGCGAAGACACTCGTGAAGCCGCCGGCCGCAGCAGCGCGCGTTCCGCTCAGCACGGTCTCGCTCTGCTCGAAGCCGGGTTCGCGAAGGTGAGTGTGCAGGTCTACGAGACCGGGGAGCGCGATCAGCCCGTTCGCGTCGATCATCGCGGCGCCATCCGATTTCAGGCCGGTGCCGCGCTCGGTGATGCGGCCGTTTGCGATGCGCAGATCGCTCTTGGACCCATCGGGCAGCGTGGCTCCGACTATCAGGTACTGGGTGCTCATGCGGATCCCTCTCGATCGCCGGACAACAGGAGGTAGAGGACAGCCATCCGGATGGATACCCCGTTGGCGACCTGTTCGATGACGGTCGACTGGGCGGAGTCCGCTGCCCGGGAGGAGATCTCCAGGCCGCGATTCATCGGCCCCGGGTGCATAACAATCGTATCGGGGCGAAGGCGCGCGAGCCGTTCGTCGTCGAGGCCCCACACCCGTGCGTACTCGCGAGGGTTCGGGAAGAACGCCGCGTTCATCCGCTCGCTCTGGATGCGAAGCATCATCACCACGTCGGGATTCACCTCGGCGATTGCGGCATCCAGGTCGTAGCGGATGCCCGCCGGCCAGGTCTCGGCGCCGAACGGCAGCAGGGTGGCGGGCGCGACGAAGGTGACCTCTGCCCCCAGAGTGCGAAGCAGCCAGAGATTGCTGCGTGCGACGCGCGAATGCAGGATGTCCCCCACGATCAGAACGGAGACGCCACTGAGATCGCGTCCCCGGCTGGCCGCCCCGTGGATTCTGCGGCGCATGGTGAAGGCGTCGAGCAGTGCCTGGGTCGGATGTTCGTGGGTCCCATCGCCGGCGTTCACGATCCCCGCATCGATCCAGCCGCTGTCTGCCAGGAGCTGCGGCGAGCCGGACGACGAGTGCCGGATGACGACGCCGTCTGCGCCCATGGCGGCGAGGGTCTGGGCCGTGTCCTTCAGGCTCTCCCCCTTGGAGACGCTCGAGCCCTTGGCCGAGAAGTTGATGACGTCTGCGGAGAGACGCTTCGCCGCGAGTTCAAAGGAGATTCGAGTGCGGGTCGAGTCCTCGAAGAAGAGGTTGACGACTGTCTTGCCGCGCAGGGTCGGGAGCTTCTTGACCTCGCGCAGCTGCACGTCGCTCATGTCCTCGGCGACATCCAGAATCATGATCGCGTCGTCGCGGGACAGGTCCTTGGTCGAGAGCAGGTGCCTCATTCGCCGTCCTCCGTCATCTCGGCCTGACCCTCGATGCTCACTTCTTCCGCGCCGTCGGTCTCTGACAGGCGCACGTTGATGCGCTCCTTAGTCGACGTCGGCAGGTTCTTGCCCACGAAGTCGGCCCGGATCGGCAGCTCGCGGTGGCCGCGGTCGACGAGCACGGCGAGACGCACAGCGCGCGGGCGGCCGAGGTCATTCAGCGCATCCAGTGCCGAGCGAACCGTGCGGCCGGAGAAAAGAACGTCGTCGACGAGCACGACCGTCTTGCCGTCGATGCCGCCTGCGGGCACCTGGGTCTGCTGGGTTGCCCTCGTCGGCTGGTGCGCCAGGTCGTCCCGGTACATCGTGACGTCGAGGGATCCGACCAGACACGGGGCGCTGTCGGGCTCGATCTGGTCGATGATGTCGGCGATTCTCCTGGCCAGCAGGATGCCCCGGGTGGGCACGCCCATCAGCACGAGATTCGAGGACCCCCGGTTGGACTCAAGGATCTCGTGAGAGATCCGAGTCAACGCCCGGGCTATGTCAGCTTGCTGCAACACGATTCGCGCCACGGCTCCTGACCTCCTTCCCCGTCTCACAGGACGGATGGTTAAAGGATGTCTACTACCGGACTCGAGCCTAGCAGGCGCGGACACCCTCCTCTCGGGCCGACCCGGGAGCATTCACCCCCATTCGAGGTGTTAGGCGACATATGCCGTCTACTTTGAGTCCACCTCGACTTCATAGCCTGCGAAGAACACCCCGACGAACAGGATCAGACTCATGCAGAAGAATCGCTCCCGACCGACGCTGGCGATCGTCGGCGGCCTGACCGCCGCC
Organism: Microbacteriaceae bacterium; assembly: GCA_947444785.1. Classification (GTDB taxonomy): domain Bacteria; phylum Actinomycetota; class Actinomycetes; order Actinomycetales; family Microbacteriaceae; genus Agreia. Next base: position 39,162 of record CANFBG010000001.1, read on the forward strand.
CTCGTTCTCAGTGCGGCCCTTCCCGCCTCGGCCGCCCTCGTGCCGGCGCCCATCCAGTATTCGGCTTCCGATGCGGTCCTGTCTCTGACTCCCGTCGGCAGCTTCGAAACCGGCGTGTTCGATGCCAGCGCCGCCGAGATCGTGGCGTTTCACGCCGGCAGCGACCGGCTCTTCGTCGTGAACGCGATGGCCGGCTTCGTTCAGGTCCTGGATATCTCGGATCCCTCGGCCCCGGTCGAGGCACCATTCAACCTGATCGCCTCCGATGCAACCGTTCCCGCCGGGGTTCCCGCGATCCCCTCAACGGCCGTGGCCAATTCCGTCGCGGTCAGGGCAGACGGGCTGATTGCCGTCGCCGTCGAGAACGACCCCAAGACCTCGGCCGGCTGGGTGGTGTTCTTCGATGCGAACGCGGGCACGAACATCCCGCTGGGGGCCGTCGGCGTGGGCGCCCTTCCCGACATGCTGACCTTCAGCCCGGATGGGCGGACGCTCCTGGTCGCCAACGAGGCGGAGCCCGCCGATGACTACCTCGTCGACCCGCAGGGCTCCATCAGCGTGATCGCAGTCCCCGATTCGGTGACCGCGCCACTCCAATCCGCTGTCAGCACCGCAGGCTTCACCGCATTCGAGGTCGGCGGATCACTGCCCTTGACCGCCGACGTCAGGATCTTCGGGGGTCGTGAGGCCGCGGGTCAAGGAGTGCCGGACTTCCCCGTCTCGGAGAACCTCGAGCCCGAGTACATCACCGTGTCCCCCGACAGCCGCACGGCCTACGTCTCGCTGCAGGAGGCCAACGCCATGGCGGTACTCGATATTGCGGCCAAGGCGGTCACCGAGATTCGTCCGCTGGGATTCAAGGACTACCGGACGGTTGCGCTGGACGCCGGCGATCGTGATGGCGGGATCGACATCAAGGCGGCGACCGTCCCCCTATTCGGCATGTACCAGCCGGATGCGATTGCCAGCTATGAATCGGGGGGTGAGAGTTTCGTCGTCACAGCCAACGAGGGCGACTCGCGCGAGTGGGACGGCTACAGCGAGGTCGCCCGGGTCAAGGATCTCGGCGACTCACCGTTGATGCCGCTGTGCGCCGCCCAGTTTCCCTCCGACACGGCCGACGATGCCAACCTTGGACGCCTGAACATCTCGACGGCCCAGGGCCTGTCGGCAGACGGCACCTGCTACCAGGAGCTGTACTCCTTCGGCGCCCGGTCCTTCAGCATCTGGGACGCGGCCGGAGCCCAGGTCTTCGACTCCGGTTCGGCGCTGGAAGAGATAACCGCCGCCGCAGTCCCGGAGTTCTTCAACTCGAATCACTCGGCGACCGCGTTCGACTCCCGGAGCGACGACAAGGGCCCCGAACCCGAGGGAATCGCACTCGGCGAGATCGACGGCCGCCACTACGCCTTCGTCGGGCTCGAGCGCATCGGCGGCATCGCCGTATTCGATATAACCGCGCCCGCCTCGTCCACGTTCGTCACCTACCTGAACAACCGCAACTTCTCAGTCGACATGGATGCACCGGGTGCGGCCTTGGCCGACGCCGGCGATCTGGGACCGGAGGGAGTCACCTTCATCTCCGCCCTCGACTCCCCCACCGGTCGCGCGATGCTGGCCGTCGGCAATGAGGTCTCGGGAACGACGACCCTGATGTCGATCACCACGACCGCAGCCGGCGCAACCGGGGAAACCGGTCCCGCCGCGGCGCCCACGGAGACGCTCGCGGCGACGGGCGCGGAGCTGAGCGTCCTGCTCACCGGTTCGGCCGCCGTGATGCTTGCTCTCGGGCTGCTGGCCAGGCGCACCTGGTCGCGTCGGGCCTAGCTCCCGCATCCGACTGTGGCCCCTGCGGTCTTCTGTTGCCGGTACGCCGGTTCGAAGAAGACCGCAGGGGCCACAATTGTTTCCCCGAGGGGCTTTTCAGCCCTTGGACTGAGAGATCTTGGCGAGGATTCCGTTGATGAACCCGCCAGAATCGTCGGTCGAGAGCAGCTTGGCCGCCTCGACGGCCTCGTTGATTGCGACGCCGTCGGGGACGGAATCGTTGAAGAGCACCTCCCAGATGCCCATCCGGAGCAGCGCCCGGTCGATGATCGGCATCCGCTGCAGGGTCCAGCCCTGCGAGTACGTCTCGATCAGCTCGTCGATCTCGTCGCCGTGATCCACGACGCCGTCGACGATCTCCCGGCAGTACAGCCACGAGGCCTCGCGGTCAGGTTCGCTGAGCGCACGAATTGCCTCGGTCGCGAGGGATTCATTGATGGAGATCTGGCGAACATCCGCGGCGTAGAGAACGTCGAGGGCGCGCTTTCGTGCTTTGGTCCTGGCGCTCATCTTGCAGCGACTTCCGGAACCTAGTCGTTCACGCGGCTGAGGTAGTCCCCCGTGCGCGTGTCGACCTTGACCCGGGTGCCCTGCTCGAGGAACAGCGGTACCTGGATCTGGTAGCCGGTCTCGACCGTTGCGGGCTTTGTTCCTCCGGTGGAGCGGTCGCCCTGCAGGCCCGGCTCGGTGTAGGTGATCTCAAGCACCACGGATGCGGGGAGCTCCACGTACAGCGGCAACCCCTCGTTGATCGCGATCGTGACGAGCTGGTTCTCGAGCATGAAGTTGGCGGCGTCGCCGACGACGACCTCGGGCACGTTGATCTGGTCGAAGTCAGCGGCGTCCATGAAGACGAACGCCTCGCCATCGCGGTACAGGTAGGTGAAGTCACGGCGGTCGACGTTGGCCGTCTCGATCTTCGCGCCCGCGTTGAATGTCTTGTCGACAACCTTGCCGGTCAGGACGTTCTTCATCTTGGTGCGCACGAAGGCCCCACCCTTGCCGGGCTTGACGTGCTGGAAGTCGATGACCGCCCAGAGCTGGCCGTCGATCTTGAGGACGGCGCCGTTCTTGATGTCGCTGGTTGAAGCCATGAAAAAACGTTCCGTTCACGTGGTTGGAGTGGGGCAGCTGAATCGGCCCGACTAAGAGTGTATCTTTTGTGACCGCTAACCCGCGCGAAGCACCTGTGTGAGGGCGAGTCGGTAGGAGTCGAATCCGAAGCCCGCGATCACGCCGGTCGCGACTCCGGAGATAACGCTGGTGTGCCGGAACGTCTCCCGGGTGTGGGGGTTGGTGATGTGCACCTCGATCAGCGGGATGCCCGCACTCGTCACGAGCGCCGCCGCATCGCGCAGGCCATACGAGTAGTGCGTGAAGGCCGCCGGGTTCAGAATCACCGGGGTGCGCGAGTCGACCGCTTCGTGCAGCCAGCCGATCAACTCGGCCTCGTCGTTCGTCTGGCGAAGATCAATGCCGACGCCGGCGGGGGCGTCACCGGTGAGCACCTCGCCGAGTGCTTTGAGGTCTTGGTAGCCGTAGACCTCGGGCTCACGGCTTCCCAGACGAGAAAGGTTCGGCCCGTTCAACACGAGCACATCGGTCACCGTGGGCATCTCTTGGGTCATGAAAGACGAGTGTACCGAAGTGGCGTCTAGAACCTCGGCAGTACCTGCGCCCGCATTCTGCGAACCCCTCTGGAGTGCAGCAGGAAGACGCCGATGAGAGGAACCCCGGCGGCCTCCCCGGCAGCAAAGACCGCCTCGGCCCACAGCTCGTCGAACGCATGAGGCCGGGATTCCCCGGGCCGCTCGAGCACGACGGCGAGACCGCCGTGGGCATCGGGCAGGGAAAGCCTCGCACCCAGATCACCGAGGAGAAGGTTCAGCGTCTCGGAATCGGGTGAGGCCGGCAAATCGTCGAGGGTCACGATCATCGGAAGCTGGATCCCGAAACCATCCACCAGCAGCACAGACAGACAACGTTCGGAGGCGAAACCAAGGAGCTGCAGGATACGCCGCCTGAAGTCAGCCTCGGTCAGAAGCGGCGTCGACGGGCTTTCTTCATCCTCAGCGGTATTCATGCCCCAAGAGTGCGGCGAATTCCTTCGTCACGTCCGAATCACTCCCCAACGAGGCCCTCCAATCCTCAACAGGCAGCGAACCTAGGAACCGATCTCCTGGTACGCCGCGAACAGCAGCGAGGTATCCGGGCCGGTCAGTACGCTCGGCTTTGCGATGTCGTCCAGCACGATGAAGCGCAGCATGCTGCCGCGGGCCTTCTTGTCGCGCTGCATCGATGCAAGCAGCGTCTGCCAGCGCCCGACCGGATACTCGGTGGGCAACGTCAGCGACTTCAGGATGCTCCGGTGCCGATCGACGACCTCATCCGACAGCGAGCCCGTAAGCCGGCTGAGTTCCGCGGCGAACACCAGACCGACAGAAACGGCTGCACCGTGCCGCCACGAATAGCGCTCGGCGTGCTCAATGGCGTGGGCCAGGGTGTGCCCGTAGTTCAGGATCTCCCGCTGGCCCTTCTCGGTGAAGTCCTCGCCGACGACCCGGGCCTTGATCTCGATGCAGAGCTCGACGATGCGTCGGAACTCGGGCGACTCCGGGTCGGTGGCAACGTCGACGTCAGCCTCGATGATGTCGAGGATCTCCGGCTCAGCGATGAAGCCGTACTTCACAACCTCGCCGAAGCCGGCCAGGATCTCGTTTCGGGGCAGCGTCTTCAGCATGTCGAGGTCGACGATGACGCGCGCCGGGGCGTAGAACGCGCCGACCAGGTTCTTGCCCTCGGCGGTGTTGATGCCGGTCTTGCCACCGATCGCCGCGTCCACCATGCCGAGAAGCGTCGTGGGGATCTGGATGAGGCGAACGCCCCGAAGCCAGGTCGCGGCCACGAAACCGGCCAGATCGGTGGTCGCCCCGCCGCCGAGGCCGACGACCGCATCCGAGCGCGTGAAGTCGCTCTGCCCCATCACGCCCCAGCAGAAGGCGGCGACCTCGACGCGCTTGCCGGCCTCGGAGTCCGGGACCTCGGCGAGGAGAACCTCGAGGCGCTCGCTCTGCAGGTTCTCCCGAAGCCGTCCTGCGAGGGCAGCAAGGGACGGGGTGTGCACGACGAGCACCTTTCGCGCCCCCTGGCCGATCGCCTCGGTGAGGCCACCCAGCAGGTCGCGCCCGACGACGATGTCATAGGGCTGAACCCCGGTGACGGTGATCGTGGTGGTATCGCTCGGAATACTGGCAGTCATTTGGTCTCCTCAGAGGCACGTGTGCGTGCCCAGTCTGCAATCTCGTCGGCGACCTCGCGGGTCGGCCGGTTGGATGTGTCACTGGTGAAATCGGCCAGGCGCTCGTACGTCTCACGGCGCGCATCGACGAGCGCCTGCCAGTCCGCAAGGCTCGTCACGAGCGGCCGCTTTCCGTTGTTGAGGCGGTCACGAACGACATCGCCATGAACGTCGAGAAGCACGACCCACGTGTTCGCAAGCCGCTTGAGATCGGCCTGGGTACTGGCATCCATGACCGCACCCCCGCCGAAGGCGATGATGCCATCCCCCGCAAGGGCTTGAACGACCTGCTCCCGCTCCAGCGAGCGGAAGAACGGCTCGCCGTGCACGGCGAATATCTCGGGAATCGGACCGTTCTCGGCGACGATCTTGGCATCTGTATCCGTGAACTGCAGTCCCAGGTCCCGCGCAAGGCGCTTGCCGATGCGTGTCTTGCCAGCGGCCGGGGGGCCAATCAGAACTATCCGCACTCCGGCAGCCCGCTACTCGCCCGAGGCAGGAACATCGTTCGGGTCGGCGCGCACGCTGCCCGTCTTCAATCCCGCGGGGATGTTCTCGAGGTAGGACAGGAGGTTGCGGCGGGTCTCGGGGACCGAGTCGCCGCCGAACTTCTCGAGTACCGAGTTGGCCAGAACCAGGGCCACCATCGCCTCGGCCACGACACCGGCGGCGGGAACGGCACAGACGTCCGAGCGCTGGTGGTGGGCCGGAGCAGGCTCGCTCGTCGCCACGTCGACCGTGCGAAGCGCGTGGGGAATGGTGGCGATGGGCTTCATGCCGGCACGAACGCGCAGAACGGTACCCGTGCTCATGCCGCCCTCGGTGCCACCCGCCTTGTCGCTCGAGCGATTGATCTCGGCACCGATCTGGAAGAGCTCGTCGTGAGCCTCTGAGCCACGACGGGTCGTCGTGAGGAACCCGTCGCCGACCTCGACGCCCTTGATTGCCTGGATGCCCATCAGTGCGGCCGCGAGCTGGGAGTCGAGTCGACGATCCCAGTGCACGTGCGAACCGAGTCCGGGCGGGAGGCCGTACGCGAGCACCTCGACAACGCCGCCCAGGGTGTCGCCGTCCTTGTGCGCGCCGTCGACCTCAGCGACCATCAGGGCGCTCGTCGCGGCGTCGAAGCAGCGCAGGGGATCGGCATCGAGCGCGGCGACGTGCTCCGGACGGGGCAGGTCGCTGCCCTCCGGCACGCGTACCGGCCCGATGGAGAGCGTATGACTGACCAATTGGATGCCGAGCTCGGCAAGGAAGGACCGGGCGATGGCACCGAGGGCCACTCGCGCGGCCGTCTCGCGGGCACTGGCCCGCTCGAGCACGTTGCGAGCCTCGTCGAAGCCATACTTCTGCATTCCCACGAGGTCTGCGTGACCGGGCCTGGGGCGCGTCAGAGGCGCTCCCCTGCCAGAGGACAGGGCCGTCTCCGAGACGGGGTCGGGGCTCATCACGTCGACCCATTTGGGCCACTCGGTGTTGCCGATCCTCAGCGCGATGGGGCTGCCGAGGGTGAAGCCGTGGCGCACCCCGGCCGAGAGGGTGAGCTCATCCTGCTCGAACTTCATCCGGGCACCGCGACCGTAGCCGAGCTTGCGCCGGGCGAGGTCCTCGCGGATAGCGTCGACCGTGATCGGGATGCCCGCGGGCAGTCCCTCGATGGTCGCGATGAGTTCCGGGCCGTGGGATTCTCCAGCGGTGAGCCAACGAAGCATGAGGGAATTGTTCCTGAACGCGCGGCCCGCCATCATGGGCGGGAAGGACGGCTTCATCCGTCAGATTCACCGGAGAAGTATGCGATTCGATCTTCCCACAGATCGAATCAGGTCAAGGACGACGCGTTACACCCGTCCGGAAAACAGGCCGCGGGAGTCGAGGCCGACGGCGGCCTGCATGGCGGCGAGCACGGCGTCCTCGTCGGGCAGGGGTGCGAACGGGTCGCCAGCGACGAAAATCCTGATCTGGATCAGCGCCTGCTGCACGAGCATGGCCAGCCCGGAGAGCGCCAGCCCGTCGTTCTCGGCCCACAGCCCGGCCAGTGCGCTCGGCCACGGGTGGTAGGCGACATCCAGCAATGCGGACGATGCGGGAAGGTGCGTCGCCCGCAGCAACTCCGACGGATCCGCGTCGCCCGGCAGCGTGCTGATCACCAGCCCGGCCCTCAGGCCGGCCAGGGACTCCGCCGACAGGGGAAGGATGTCGAGCGCAGTTCCGGAATTCCTGGCCACCTCTCGCAGAAAGGATGCCCGTTCCGGCGAACGGGCCAGTACGGTGACCCTCTCGGCACCCAGCTGCGCGGCGGCGACAAGGGCTGACGCGGCCGTGGCTCCGCCGCCCAGGATGATCGTGTCAACGCTCCTGTGGATCCCCGCAGCGGTCAACGCCCGAACGATCCCCGGGACGTCTGTATTGAACCCCAGCAGACTCCTCGCCCCGTCCTCGCCTACAACGATGAGCACCGTGTTCGCGCCGCCCGTCAACACGCCCAGCTCGTCCACCTGCGACAGACATGGCACGACATCCTGTTTCAGCGGCATCGTCAGGGACAGACCCCGCCAGGAGTCATCGAGCTCCGCCAGGAACTGCGGCAGACGGTCGCCCGTCATGTCAACGGCGTCGTAGGTCCAATCCAGGCCGAGCACCGCATAACCGGCGCGGTGCAGCACAGGCGACAGGGAATGACCGATGGGCGAACCCAAGACGGCGAGCCGGGTCGTGGCTGCGCGGGACGCGGCGAACCCGCTACTGGTATTCAGGATGATCCGCCCACCACTTCTGCAATAGCAGGACCGCCGCCTCGTGCTCCGCAATCGTCTCGGAGAACACCGTCTCCCCGGTCTCGAGGTTGATCGTCACGAAGAACAGCCATGGACCATCGGCCGGATGAAGGGCGGCATTGATCGCGGCATCGCCCGGGTTGCCGATCGGGCCGATAGGCAGGCCGGGGTTTGCGTAGGTGTTGTACTTGTTCGAGGCGTCCTGCCGCTCGGCGTTCGTCGTCGCGACCCGGCTGTGCCCGGCGCCATAGGCGACGGTCGCATCCGACTCGAGATTCATGCCGATGTTCAGTCGATTGGTGAAGACTCGCGAGACCTTCAGCATGTCGGCGGCACTGCCCGCCTCCTTCTGAATGAGGGCGGCCAACGTTACGACATGGAAACGGTCCGCCGGGGCAACTCCCGCGGCGTCCAGCGACTGGAACATGCGGCTGACCATCGTCTGCAGCATGTCCGTGGCCGTCTGGCCGGGCTGGAAGTCGTAGGTCGCGGGGAAAAGGAAGCCCTCGATGCTGGGCGCCTCGGCGGGAACGCCCAGGGCCGCGTAGTTCTTGCCGGCCGCCTCAAAATCGGTAATCGGCAATCCGGTCGCCTTGGCCAGTGCGGTATAGATATCCGAGGCGCTGTTGCCCTCCGGGATCGTCACCTTGTAGTCCACCCGACTTGCCGGGTTCTCCAGGGCCGAAAGGGCGGCCTGGGCGCTCATGCCAGAAGCCAAAGTGTAGGTCCCGACCTGGAACACGGGGGCCGGGCTCTGCGTGAGCAGGAGTTTGTAGAAGGTCTGGGACGACTTCACGATGCCCGCGGCCGCCAGCTTGTCTCCCACTGTCGAGCCGACGTCGCCATCCTCGATGCGGAACTGCACCGTGCCGGTCCCGGAGCCGGTGAAGTCCTCCGCCGCCGGCACAGCCAGGAAATTGGTGATCTGGGTGGCGAAGGCGTTGTAGGCGAAGGCCCCGCCGCCACCGACGAGACCGAGCACGACCACGGTGACGATGACCGGGCGGAGCCATGATCGACGGGGTCCTCGGGGCTCATGGGGGGCCGAATTATCGGCCGAGTGATCGGCGACGTGATGGGCGCCGGCCTCCCGCCTGCGCAGCTCTGCGCGAGTCTGAGGCGCCGGTGCAACGTCGGACGGGACAACTTCGTCCCGCAGGAATTCAGCGAACGGGTTGTTCTCCGGAGCCTTATCCGGCGGCTGGGGGTCAGTCAAGGATTCTCTCACCCTCAGATTTGGGGCACAGTGTGCCGGGTTGACCTCGGCCGCTCAGACGGCAATGCCGGGGGGATTTCCGGACGCTCGCTCACTGTCAAGCGCCTGCTGAAGAAGTATAACGGCGGCGACCTGATCGATGACTGGTCGCGAGCTCTTGGTTGTCCGACCGTTTGCATGCAGCGCGCTCTGCGCAGAGACCGTCGTGAGCCGCTCGTCGATCATCCTGGTGGGCAGGCCGACCGCAACGGCCAGCCGCTCCGCAAAGCCGCTCGCATCCTCGGTCGACGCGGTGCGCGCGCCGGATAGGGCCAATGGCAGCCCCACAATGATCTCCACAACCTCGAGCTCGGCACAGATTTCACCCAGCCGCACAAGGTCGGACCCTCCCGTTGTCGACCGGGGAACGGTCTCCACCGGGGTGGCAAGCATGCCGTGCAGATCGCTGCGGGCAACTCCGATGCGAACCTTGCCCACATCGACGCCGAGCCGCACACCGGTTCTCATCAACTCGGCCGCCGGCCTAGGCGCCGACGCTCAGGGTGATCGCCGCCAGGGCCGCGTCGATCGCAGACACATCGGTGCCCCCGCCCTGGGCGAGGTCGTCCTTTCCGCCGCCGCCGCCGCCGAGAATTCTCGCGGCCTCCCTGGCAAGGGATCCGGCCTTGGCACCCAGGGTGCGGGCCGCATCGTTCGTTGCGACGATCACGACGGGCTTCTCCGCCACCGTTGCGGCCAGGGCGACAACGCCCGCGGCCGCGCCAAGGCGCTCCCGCACGCTGATGACGAGGGAGCGAAGCTCGTCGGCAGACTTGAGCTCGCCCGCATTGGCGGCCACAAGCCGCTGGCTGCCGACGGTTCGAGCCTGGTCCACGAGTGCCGGCACCCGCTGGGTGAGGGCGCTCGCCTCGTAGGCCGCGATCTTCTTCTCGGCGGTCTTGAGGTTGGCCATCAGATCGGCGATGCGGTTCGTCACCTCGTCGCGGGGGGCGCGAAGGGTGCTCGTGAGCTGGGAGACGATGCTGCGCTCGGTCGCGAAGTCGCGGAACGCCTCGATCCCCACCAGGGACTCGACACGACGCGTCGTTGAGCCGATGGAGGACTCCCCCAGAAGATTGATCATGCCGATCTGCGAGCTGCGGGAGACGTGGGTTCCTGCACAGAGTTCTCGTGAGAACGGACCGCCGATGTCGACGACCCGGACGATCTCGCCGTACTTCTCCCCGAACAGGGCCATCGCCCCGAGGGACTTCGCCTCGTCCAGCGGCAGCTCCCGTGTGACGACCTCGAGATCGGATCGGATGGCGATGTTCGCGATCTCCTCGATCTCCGAGCGCGTCGCGGGCGACAGCGGCTGGTTCCAGGTGAAGTCGAGACGCAGGAAGCCCGCCTTGTTGTAGGAGCCCGCCTGATGAGCGGTCTCGCCGAGCACCTGGCGGAGAGCCGCGTGAACGAGGTGGGTCCCCGAGTGGGCCTGGGTGGCGCCGCGGCGCCAGTCAACGTCGACGATGCTCGTGGCAGAGTCTCCGACGGAAACCTGGCCGGAGCTCACCTGCACCCGGTGACTGATGAGCCCCTTCACGGGCTTCTGAACGTCGTGCACCTCGAGCTCGAAGCCGTCGCCGACGATGACGCCTGCGTCCGCCTCCTGCCCACCGGACTCGGCGTAGAGCGAGGTCTCGCCGAGGATGACCTCCACGTTCTCCCCCGCGACCGCGCTGGCCACCGACACGCCGTTGATGATGAGCCCCAGGATGCGCGACTGCGACTCAAGGGCGTCGTAGCCGTGGAAGACCGTCTCGCCCATCGCCCGGAACTCGGAGTAGACGCCGAGGTCGGTGATGCCGAGCTTCTTGTTCTTGGCGTCGGCCTTGGCCCGCTGCTTCTGTTCACTCATGAGCGACTCGAAGGCCACGCGGTCGACGGCGATGCCGGCCTCCTCTGCCATCTCCATGGTGAGGTCGATCGGGAACCCATAGGTGTCGTGCAGGAGGAAGGCGGTGTCGCCTGCCAGCGTGGTGGCACCCTCCGTCTTTGTCCGGTTCACCGCGAGGTCGAGGATGTTGGTTCCCCCGCTGAGCGTGCGAAGGAATGACTCCTCCTCGGCAACGGCAGAGCGGAAGATGCGGTCGTAGTCGGCCTCGACCTCGGGGTAGGCGTCCTTCATCGCGTCACGCGAGGCCGGAAAGAGGTCAGGGAAGACGGCCGAGTCGACTCCCAGAAGGCGCATCGAACGTACGGAGCGTCGCAGCAGGCGGCGCAGGATGTAGCCTCGGCCCTCGTTGCTGGGCGTGACGCCATCCGACATCAGCATCAGGGCGCTGCGAACGTGGTCGGCGACCACGCGCATCCTGACGTCGTCGTCGTGGTCAGCGCCGTAGCGGCGGCCGGAGATCTCGGAGGCACGGTCAAGGACCGGGCGAACCTGATCGATCTCGTACAGGTTCTCGACGCCCTGCTTGAGGAATGCGACCCGCTCGAGGCCCATGCCGGTGTCGATGTTGCGGCTCGGCAGGTCGCCGAGGATGGGGAAGTCGTTCTTGCCCGTGCCCTCGCCGCGCAGGTACTGCATGAAGACGAGGTTCCAGATCTCGATGTATCGGTTGTCGTCGGCGGCTGGGCCGCCCTCCTTGCCGTACTTCGGGCCGCGGTCGAAGAAGATCTCCGAGCAGGGTCCGGCGGGGCCGGGCAGCCCGGTAGACCAGTAGTTGGAGTCCATGCCCATGCGCTGGATGCGGTGATCCGGAAGCCCGGCGGTCTCTTTCCAGAACTGGATCGCCTCGTCATCGTCCTCGTAGACCGTGACCCAGAGGTCCTTCTCCTCAAAGCCCAGGCCGCCATCGGCCTCGCTCGTCGTGAGGAGCTCCCAGGCGAACTCGATCGCCTCTTTCTTGAAGTAGTCCCCGAACGAGAAGTTGCCGTTCATCTGGAAGAACGTGCCGTGGCGAGTGGTCTTGCCGACCTCTTCGATGTCCAGGGTACGGATGCATTTCTGCACGCTGGTGGCCCGGGCGAAGGGCGGCGGGACGAGGCCGGTGAGGTAGGGGATGAAGGGAACCATGCCCGCGACGGTGAAGAGCAGCGTCGGGTCGTCGCTGACCAGGGAAGCGCTGGGAACAACGACATGGTCCCGGGCAGCGAAGTAGTCAAGCCAGCGGCGGCGAATTTCAGCGGTTTGCATGGTGTCCGTTTTTGATAGGTGGCGACGCGATAGAACGTCGCGAATAGCAGGATGAAAAAGTAGTCGCGGCCCGAAAGGCCAGCAGTGTTCTCTAGAGCTCGGTTCTCTAGAGCTCGTCAGAGATGACCGAGCGGATTTCTGCCTCACGCTCGTGGTAGCCATTCACGACAGAGTCGCCGATCAGCTTGGTCTTCGCGTTGAGGTCCTCGAAGAATTTCTTGCCCTGGGCCGTTTTGTTCGTCTCATGAGCGACGACGAAGCCGATTCCGATTCCGACGACCAGCCACAGTACGTTCTTCATTTCGTATTCCTTGTCTCGACGTGTTCGATCAATCCATCAAAAAGTTTACCGTGCCGAGCTACGACGACTCTTTCTCCCCGGCTTCTTTTCGGGCGCGAAGCTCAGGATGCCGGCTCGGACCGCTGCGGTGAATCCCGCGATCTTGATGAGGGGGCCTCCGACGGAAGCGGCGAACAGCGCCACGAGGGACGACACGTTGCCCGTTACATCGGCCACGTTCGTCGTGATGACGTCGACCTGGGCCAGCTGCTTGTTGGTCTCCTGGATGGTCACGGTCGACTCACGGAGGACCGGCTTGATTCCGTCACTGAGGTCCTTGATGGCCGTTCGGGTCTCGTCCAGCACTCCGCCCAACTTCAGCAACGGTACGGCCAACAGACCGACGAGCACCGCGAAAACTCCTGCGGCGATCAATCCGGCAATATCTCCACCTGACATGGACTTCCTTTCGAGTAAAGACAAAAAGGGCGGGACCCCCACCTTTTCAGGAGAGGCCCCGCCCTAACAGTACCCAAAAGGGTAAGGCGACGATTATTGCCTAGCGAGCCGCGTAGTACTCGACGACGAGCTGGACTTCACAGGTCACGGGGACCTCGACGCGCTTGGGACGACGGATCAGGCGGGCCTGAAGCTTGTCGATCTCAACCTCGAGGTAGGCCGGAACCTTGGGCAGCACGTCGAGGTGACCACCGGCGGCGGCAACCTGGAACGGCTCGGTGCCCTCGCTCTTGGCCTTGACGTGAATCATCTGTCCCGGCTTGACGCGGAAGGACGGACGGTCAACGAGCTGGCCGTCGACGAGGATGTGACGGTGCACGACGAGCTGGCGAGCCTGCGCGGTCGTGCGGGCCAGGCCCGAGCGAACGACGAGGGCGTCGAGACGCATCTCGAGCAGCTCGACCAGGTTCTCACCGGTCAGGCCCTTGGCGCGACGCGCCTCTTCGAAGATGATCTTGATCTGCGCTTCGCGGATTCCGTACTGGGCGCGTAGGCGCTGCTTCTCCCGCAGACGAACCGCGTAGTCAGAGTCGGCCTTGCGCTTCGTGCGGCCGTGCTCGCCCGGTGCGTAGGGACGCTTCTCGAGGTACTTGGCCGCCTTCGGGGTGAGGGCGATGCCGAGTGCCCGCGAGAGGCGGGTCTTGCTGCGTGTACGTGACTTGGTAGACACTTACATCCTTTCGATGGTGTTCTTCACAATTGATGACGCGGTGCACACGCTCGTAGCCCTGCTGGGCAGGGATGCAGCGTGACCCACGCTAAGAAATAGAGGATTTTGCCGGTACAGTTCGGCTAAAGAACACGTCCCAATCCAATGGATGATTTCGCAGCCGCTCGAATATCAGCCTTGGAGGCTTCAAAAGGCTACCATATTGCGCACTCGGGCCCATCCTTCTTGCTAGTGGCCGCGGGTGATCTGTCGGAGCTTGGCGAGCCGTGCCGCCACGTCGCGTTCGTTGCCGTGTTCCGTCGGCCTGTAGTACTCGGTTCCCGCCAGTTCTTCGGGGAGATACTGCTGGGCGAGCACGCCGCGCTCGTCATTGTGCGGATACAGGTACCCCTTGCCGTGGCCCAGGGTCTTGGCCCCGGGATAGTGCGCATCCCGAAGGTGCAGCGGTACGCGGCCGAACTTCCCGGCGCGGATATCGCTGATCGCCTCGTCGATGGCGAGATAGGAGGCATTGGACTTGGGTGCCGTGGCCAGGTACACCGTTGCCTCTGCGAGGGGAATTCTGCCCTCGGGCATGCCGATGAACTGAACGGCGTCCGCAGCCGCCACCGCGACAGCCAGAGCATTGGGGTCGGCCATGCCGATGTCCTCGGCCGCCGAGACGATCAGCCGCCGACAGATGAAGCGGGGGTCCTCCCCGGCCTCGATCATGCGGGCCAGATAGTGCACGGCACCGTCGACATCGGAGCCTCGAATCGACTTGATGAACGCGCTGATGACGTCGTAGTGCTCGTCGCCGTTCCGGTCGTAGCGCAACAGTGCGCGATCGACTGCGAGCGAGACGATCTCCTCGGTTATCTCCGGCACGGCGTCCACGGGCACTCCCTGGCCGTCGGCCTGGCTGGTGGCAAGAACAGAGCTTGCCGCGGCCTCCAGGGCGGTCAAAGCACGCCGGGCGTCGCCGGAGGCAAGCCGGATAATCGCGTGCCTGGCCTCCGGGCTCAGGGTGACGGCCCCGGCCAGGCCCCGCGCATCACGCACTGCGCGGTCGACAACGATGCTGAGGTCGTCGTCGGTGAGCTGCTCCAGGGTCAAGAGCAGCGACCGGGAGAGCAGGGGCGAGATGACGGAGAACGAGGGGTTCTCCGTGGTGGCGGCGATGAGGATGACCCAGCCGTTCTCAACGCCGGGCAGGAGAGCGTCCTGCTGGGCCTTGCTGAACCGGTGGATCTCATCGAGAAAGAGAACCGTGGAGAGGCCGTAGAGATCCCGGCTGCGAAACGCCTCCTCCATGACGCTTCGCACGTCTTTGACACCCGCTGTGACGGCAGAGAGCTCAACGAACTTGCGTCCGGAACTCGCGGCGATGGCCTTGGCCAGCGTCGTCTTTCCCGTGCCTGGCGGACCCCACAGGATCACGGAGACCGACCCCTGTGTTCCCGCTTTGTCTGCCGCCAGGTTGACCAGCGGAGAGCCCGGGCGCAGAAGGTGCTTCTGCCCGGCCACCTCATCCAGGCTGCGGGGTCGCATCCGCACGGCAAGGGGAACAGCACCGGAGTGCAGGCCAGGCTGCGATAAAGACATGATTACAGGCTACGCGCCACGCAGCAGGCTGCAGGATCAGGCCTTGGCTTTCCCGTAAAGTTCAGGGAGGAATATTTCGTGAGAATGCGGGTCACATCCCGCACTCACCCGACCGAGCTGCCCCGAGGGGCACAGGAGGACCCGTGGCACCGAAGAATCTGGAACGTGAGGCACGTGCTGCGAGACAGCGACTGCGTGACTATCAGGCCCGCCAGCAGATGCATACCAGCCAGACCGGTCGCCGCAAGCGCGACAACCTGATCGCCGGTATCGCCGTGACCTTGGTCTTCGCGCTCGCGGTCGGCGCCCAGCTTCTGTTCTTTAATGGTGGGCCCGGCACCCCGGTCGCCTCGCCTGCCTCGTCGGCCTCACCCACGGCAACCCCATCCGGCTCCGCCGCCGGCGCGAGCGCGCCCGCCGCATCTCTTGCGGAGAATCGCACGTGGGCGGGCAGCATGACGGTGAACGGGATCCCCCTGGCCCTGCAACTCGATGGTGCGGCTGCGCCCCAGGGCGTCTCCAACTTCATCTCACTCAGCGATGCGGGCTTCTACAACGGAGTCTCCTGCCACCGCCTCACCACGGCCACGGGCTTTGCGGTGCTGCAGTGCGGCGACCCCAAGGGCGACGGCACCGGTGGTCCTGGCTACAGCTTCGGCCCAATCGAGAACGCCCCGGCGAATAACGTCTACCCGGCCGGCACGATCGCCATGGCGCGCCAGGGTGGCAACGCGGCCAGCATGGGAAGCCAGTTCTTCATCGTCTACAAGGACACAACCATCCCCTCCGATGCAGCCGGCGGGTACACCGTGCTCGGCAAGGTGACGAGCGGTCTTGACGCGTTGATCAGCCAGGTCACCGACAAGGGCACCGCAGACGGGTCTAGCGACGGCAAACCCGCAATTCCCGTCTCCATCTCGGGAATCACGCTCAACTAGCCCGGCAAGAATTGCAATAGGCTGGAAAACGGATTTCCCGAACAACTTCGACAGGATGATTTTCGTGACTAGTAGTACAGAGCATCCATGGGGACGCGTAGACGAGACCGGCACCGTCTACCTGAAGCAGGCGGATGGCGAACGGGTCATCGGCCAATACCCAGACGGCACCGCAGAGGAGGCCCTGGCCTACTTTGAGCGCAAGTACGTCGACCTCGCCGGGCAGGTAACCCTGCTCGAACAGCGAGCGAAGCGCGGCGCCTCGGCAGCCGACATCGGCAAGGCCGTCTCAGCCCTGACCGAGGTCGTTCCGACGGCGAACGCCCTGGGCAACCTCGACGCTCTCTCCGCTCGGCTCGCGGCCCTCTCCGAGACGCTGGGTGAACTGAACAAGGTGCAGACCGCCGAAAGCCAGGCACACGTTGCCGAGGCGGTCGCCGAGCGCACCGCCATCGTCGTCGAGGTCGAGGCACTTGCTGCCGAAGACCCGGCGAAGGCCCAGTGGAAGCAGGTGACCGCTCGCCTCGACGCCCTGTTCGCCTCATGGCAGAAGCACCAGCAGGAGGGTCCGCGTCTCCCCCGCGCCGAGGCGAACGACCTCTGGAAGCGTTTCCGCGATGCCCGCACCACGATCGAGCAGCACCGCAAGGCGTTCTTCTCCGAACTCGACAGCGCTCACCGCGATGCCCGCACTGCCAAGCAGCAGCTTGTCGAGAAGGCTGAGGCGTTGGCCCCCAAGGGCGCCGATGGCGTGAACGAGTACCGCGACCTCCTGGAGGCATGGAAGAACGCCGGCCGTGCCGGCAAGCGCTACGACGATCAGCTCTGGGATCGTTTCAAGGCCGCCGGCGACGCAATCTACTCCGCGCGCGGCGAAATCGTCGCGCAGGACGACGCCGAGTTCTCCGGAAACCTCGAGGCGAAGCTTGCTCTGCTGGCCGAAGCCGAGCCTCTTCTCACGGCGACCGACCGGGTCAAGGCCAAAGAGACACTGGCGTCGATCCAGCGTCGGTGGGACGTAATCGGCAAGGTTCCCCGTGACCAGGTCAAGGTCGTCGAAGACCGGATGCGCCGAATCGAGACCGCCGTGCGGAAACTCGACGAGGACCACTGGCAGCACAACAACCCCGAGAAGAAGGCCCGCACAGAGGGTCTGGCCTCACAGCTGAACGATGCCATCGAGAAGCTCGAGGCAGAGATCGCTGCGGCGAAGGCGGACGGAAACGCCGCCAAGGCGGCTGAACTCCAGGAGTCTCTCGAGGCTCGCAAGCTCTGGCTCAACGCCCTCGGCTAACATCACGCTCGCTTCACCGGGTCGGCCCGGCTCTCTGCAGGAAATACTGCACAGATCCGGGCCGGCCCATTTTTTATGGGCTGGCGCCGGGTGAAGATGACGGATGAGTTTCAGACTGCATGCCGTGATCACCGCTGCCGACCTGCCCGAGACCGAGCTGTGGGCCGCGCGCCTGGACGGCGAGATCTCGGTTCTCGCAGAATCATTCCTTCCCGTGGGTATGCCTCTGGACACCGCCATCAGGGCACGTTCCCTCGCCCCGATTCTGCCCGCACGAGCAATCATCGAACTGCACAGCGCCGCCTGGGTGCACGGGGCCACGACTGCATTGCCGTCCCGGCACACCATCGCCGTTCACGCAGCCGATAGGTCACCGGTGCCCAGGCAGTCGAGGCTCGTCGTGAGGGAGGTCGTCTTCCGCCGTGGCGACGTCATCAACATGCACGGCATCTGGCTGACCTCGCCTCTTCGCACTGCGATCGACCTTGCCCGACACCACACGTTCGACCCCGGCATCGATCCCCCGATCCTCGCTCACCTCATCGAGGATGCGGGCCTGGACCTATGCGACTGCACAACAATGATGAATCGCACCAGGAACCTGCCCAACAAGCGGGCGGCACTGAATCGCATCACGACGGCCCTCATTGAGCACCGCGTCAACCGCAACAGGCCCGCTTAGCCGTCGCTCACCCGGTAGACGTCATAGACGGCGTCGATGCGACGGACCGCGTTCAGAACCCGATCCAGGTGCGTGGTGTCGCCCATCTCGAACACGAACCGGCTGATGGCCAGCCTGTCCCTGGAGGTGTTGACCGTGGCCGAGAGAATGTTCACATGATGCTCGGAGAGCACCCGCGTCACGTCCGACAGGAGCCCCGAGCGATCCAACGCCTCGACCTGGATCTGCACGAGGAAGAGACTCTTGGACGAAGGAGCCCAGTCGACCTCGATCATCCGCTCAGGCTCGAGCAGAAGGGAGCCGACGTTGTGGCAGGACGCCTGGTGGACAGACACCCCCGAGCCCCTCGTGACGAAGCCGACGATCTTGTCCCCGGGCACCGGCGTGCAGCACTTGGCGAGCTTGACCAGGATGTCGGGTGCGCCCCGAACGAGCACCCCGGAATCACTGTTCTGTCGCCGCGCCCTGCCGTGGACGACGACGTCGTGATCACTGTCGTCACTGATCGCATCGGTCGCCAGGCCGGCGATGACCTTTTCGATCACAGACTGGGTCGAGACATGTCCCTCGCCGACCGCCGCGTACAGCGCCGAGACACTGTCATAGCGCATCTGGGATGCGACCTCCGCGAAGGAGTCCTGGTTCATCAGCTTCTGAAGCGGCAGGTTCTGCTTGCGCATGGCCCGGGCGATAGCGTCCTTGCCCTGCTCGATCGCCTCGTCACGGCGCTCGTTGGTGAACCACTGTCGGATCTTGTTCCGTGCCCGGGCGCTCTGGACGAAGTTCAGCCAGTCCTGGCTGGGGCCGGAGTCGGGATTCTTCGAGGTGAAGACCTCCACGACGTCTCCGCTGTTCAGCGTCGACTCCAGCGGCACGAGGCGACCGTTGACCTTGGCGCCCATTGTGCGGTGACCGACCTCGGTATGCACGGCATACGCGAAGTCGACCGGCGTCGCGCCGGCCGGCAGTCCGATGACCTTGCCCTTGGGTGTGAAAACGTAGACCTCTTTGGCGCCGATCTCAAACCGGAGGGAGTCGAGGAACTCCCCCGGGTCATCCGTCTCGGCCTGCCAGTCCGAGATTCGCGCCAGCCAGGCCATGTCCGTGTCGGCCATGTCGTCGGTCGCGACGGTGGAGCGGCCGGAGTTCATCCGCTCCTTGTACTTCCAGTGCGCTGCCACGCCGAACTCGGCGCGGTGGTGCATCTCCGAGGTACGGATCTGAATTTCGACAGGCCTGCCCGCAGGCCCGATGACGGTCGTGTGCAACGACTGGTACAGGTTGAACTTCGGTGTTGCGATGTAGTCCTTGAAGCGGCCCGGGATCGGATTCCAGCGGGCGTGGATTGACCCGAGCACCGCGTAGCAGTCCCTGAGCGAGTTGACCAGGATGCGGATACCGACCAGGTCATAGATCTCGTCGAAGTCACGGCCCCGAACGATCATCTTCTGGTAGATCGAGTAATACTGCTTGGGGCGGCCCGCCAC
>CANFBG010000002.1 GCA_947444785.1 Microbacteriaceae bacterium
CTCGTCGCAGAGCAAGGTCCCCGTGAACGCCCTCATCGTCGCGTGCGGGATCCCGGTCCTGATCTGCCTCGTCATCTACGTCGGGGCCGACGGCCTGCTCACCCAGGTGACGGCGTTCGCCGTCATCGGCATCTACGTCGCCTTCCAGTCGGTCGTGCTCGCGTCTCTTCGCCAGCGGGTCAAGGGCTGGCGTCCAGCGGGACCGTTCAACCTGGGCCGTGCCGGCTTCGCGGTGAACGTCGCAGCCCTCGTGTATGGAATCGGGGCGATGATCCTGCTTGCCTGGCCTGGGCAGACGGGCGTATTCCTCAACGACTGGATCGTGCTCATCGGCCTCGCCGTCGTCGTCGGTACTGGACTCGCCTACCTGTTCCTGGCTCGGCCCGATCGACACTCAACGGCGCCGCAGGGCGACGCCATCGCGATCGCATCGGTGCTGCGCGGGTACTGACCCGGACGTCAGGTGTGCCGCTGGGACCAAAGCCACTGTCATAGGTTTTGGTCCTGGCGGAGCATCGGTGGATGACGGATGCAGGCGGGCCCAATTTCATTTTCGTTGATCGGTCGGATGCCGGACGCCGGCTGGCGCACAGGCTGGAATTTCTGCGGGGCGAGGAGCTCGTCGTGCTCGGCCTTCCCCGGGGCGGTGTCCCGGTTGCGTACGAGGTCGCCAAGGCCCTCGGCCGCCCGCTGGACGTGCTGGTAGTTCGAAAACTGGGCCTGCCCCAGAATCCTGAGGTCGCCATGGGGGCGATCGGGGAGGGCGGAACCCGGGTCCTCGACGAGGACATCCAGCGGATTGCCCGCGTCACGCCGCAGGAGCTCGAGGACGTCGAGCGGTTGGAGATCGCCGAACTGGCGTCCCGCGTGCGTCGCTTCCGCTCGGGCCGCCCCCGGCTGGACCTCGAGGGTAAGACTGCGCTCATCATCGACGACGGGCTCGCCACCGGTTCCACCGCCAGGGTGGCCTGTCATGTGGCCAGGCAACTCGGGGCAGGTCGTGTCATCGTTGCGGCTCCCGTGGCCTCTCCTGAGGCCGCGGACAGGCTTCGCGAGGAGGCCGACGAGTTCGTGAGTCTGATGACCCCGTCGCCATTCCGGGCGGTGGGCGCCCACTACATCGACTTCGGGCAGACCGAAGACATCGAGGTCGTTCTGCTGCTGGATGCGGCCTCCCGCAATCGGGCGTCGATGGGCAGCTCCCCACACAGGGCACTGAGAACCGAGGAAATCGATCTCGGGGTCGACTCGGTCGGCCTATCCGGCGAGTTGCAGCTGCCTGAGCCTGTGACGAATGTCGTCGTCCTTGCCCGAGGCCTCGCCGAGGAGACCGGGGAGGCCGCAAGCCAATTCGCCGCGGCGGTGATGAACGAAGCGGGCATAGGAACTCTCTCGCTGGACCTGCTCACTCCCACGGAGCGTGCAATCGGAGTTTCCCCGGAGAACTACGTCCTGGCACGGCGACTCGTCTTGGCGACCGAGCGTCTCCAGACGATGCCGGCGCTGAGGGGAGTTCCGCTCGGCTACTTCGACGCCGGTGCCGGAGCGGCCGTGCTCCTCGGTGCGGCTGCAAATGAGGGAGGCGCGGTCAACGCCGTCGTCACGCTGGCTCCGCGGCTTGAAGACGCCGGGTCGTGGGTGAGTGAGGTCTCCGCGCCGACGCTGATGCTCTACGCCCGCGCGGATGAGGAACTCCTCGAACGAAATCGATCGTCGGCGAATCGGATGCGCTGCCCACACCTGCAGGTCGTCGTCGAGACGGATGCACGGCGGCCGGACTCTCCCGCGACCACGACCGTCATGCAGGTGGCCGAGCACGCCAAAGACTGGTTCGTGCGCTACCTCTCCCAGGCTGACGCGAACCGCTCCGCAGGAGCGGTGCTGTGAGCCAGGACGGCAGGATGGGCGTGACGGGCAGCGCCATCGCAGAGATTCGTAGCCTTGCCCATCCGCTCGACGATGAGTCAAGCCTCGATCGCCTCGTCGACCGGGTGCGGGGTGACCGCTTCGTCTGCCTGGGTGAGGCGTCCCACGGCACTCATGAGTTCTACGAGTGGCGGGCGGCGCTGTCGCGTCGACTCATCGAGGAGGAGGGGTTCCGCTGGATCGGGGTCGAGGGGGACTGGCCCGATTGTTGGCGGATCAATCGCTGGGTGCGGGGGGAGGACCACCAGGACCTCGACGTCTACGGGCTGCTGGCCCTGTTCGAGCGGTGGCCGACGTGGCTCTGGGCCAACGAGGAGGTCGCAGGGTTTCTCACGTGGCTGCGGGAGTTCAATGCCCAACGCCCTGCGTCTTTCCGGGTGGGCTTCTACGGGCTCGACGTGTACTCCCTCTGGGACTCGTTGCGCGAGATCATGAACTGGCTCGCTCGCAATGCCCCGGATTCATTGGAGGCGGCGATGAAGGCATGGGAGTGCTTCATGCCGTACGACGAGGACCCGCATCGGTATGCGTTCAGCACGAGACTCGTGCCCGAGGGCTGCGAGGCCGACGTCGTCGCGCTTCTCCTGGAGGTGCACAGCCGGGCGAGCGCGCGCGCGGCTGTCGATGAGGAGGCCTTCGATGCCCTCCAGAACGCAGAGGTCGCGGCCAACGCCGAGAACTACTACCGGATCATGTTGCGCGGCGACCGGGAGTCCTGGAACATTCGCGACTACCACATGGCCGACACCATCGATCGGATTGCCGAACATCTGGGGCCGAAGTCCAAGGGCCTTGTCTGGGAGCACAACACGCATGTCGGCGACGCGAGGGCCACGGACATGAACAGGGCCGGCCTCGTGAACGTGGGTCAGCTTCTCCGGCAGCGAAACGGAGCCGAGGGCGTGTCGTTGATCGGATTCGCATCGCACCGGGGAACGGTGCTGGCCGCGGACTCGTGGGGGTCCCCGGAACAGGCCTATCAGCTTCCCGAGGCCAGGCTCGCGAGCCACGAGGACCTCCTGCACCGGGCGCTGGGAACGCCGTCGCTCCTGGTCTTTGACGCCGATCGCAGCGGTCCCTGGCTCTCTGAGATCCTCGGCCACCGGGCCGTCGGCGTCGTCTACTCACCGGGGCGCGAGCGACACAACTATGTGGCGACGCGGATGGGCGCCAGATACGACGCCCTCTTCTGGTTCGAGGAGACGTCTGCGCTTCGTCCCTTGGGCCACGAGCGCATTCCGGCCGAGGCCGAGTTCGAGACGGAGCCGAGCGGTTTTTAGGCGGGGCGTCGGCCCCGCCGAGGCCTGGATTCAGCGAGGCCCCGACGAGCAGCCGGCGCCTCCGACAGGGTTGCAGAGGCCGCATCCAGCCAGCGGATGCCCGCTTCGGCCAGGATGCGCTCGGCCAGGGCTCCCAGCCTGGCTTGACCGTCAAGGGAATCGGTCTCGTCCTGCTTCCCGGATTCGGCCGACAGCGTCGCAGCGAGCCGCTCCTGGTATCCGAGGATGACCTGCTCGGCGCTGCGTCCGGGGATGCTGCTCGCCATCAGGACGTGCTCGACCATTTCCTGCCAGTCGGCGCTGGCAGCCGACTCGAAACCAAGCCACGCCTCGACCTCTTCTCTTCCGGAGTCGGTGACATCGTAGAGGGGCAGGCCATCGGTTGTCGTGCCTGCCAGCCTCACCAGGCCCTTTGCCTGGAGCCGGTCGATCGTCGAGTAGATCTGCCCCACGTTTATCCGGCCGGTTCGATTCATCCGGCTCTCGAGCTCACCGTGAACCTGCAGACCGTAGGCCTTGCCCAGCGTAAGCACAGTGAGTATTCCCAGCCGAACGGACATCGCGAGATCCTCCACAGCTTTCAAATATAGATACCCAGTATGCATTGGATGGACGAGCGAACACCTGACAAAACACCCGCGGTTGAACATTGCTCTGGATATCCCGGGGCCGGTCAGGCATAATTCTCGGGTAGGGAGTCGGGCAGAACCCGATTCCATCGAATAACTGAACACGAAGTGTCATCGAAGATCCATTCAGAGGCCGTTGGGGAAGACGCCCCTCACGAATGGAGATCAAAAATGGTGGCACCTGTCGCACGAGGAATGATCTATGTTCATTCCTCCCCTCGCGCGCTCTGTCCCCACGTCGAATGGGCAGCAGGTCGCGCACTGGGTCGTGCCGTGAACTTCATCTGGCGCGACCAGCCCGTCCTTCGGGGGGCGCAGAGGGCCGATTTCTATTGGGAAGGCCCGCCAGGCTCGGGCGCGGCGATTTCCTCAGGCCTGCGCGGCTGGGATCAGCTGCGGTTCGAGGTCACCGAGGATGCCTCCGCCGAGGCAGACGGGGCACGATTCATTCACACCCCCGAGCTCGGGATGTTCCACGCCCCGATCGATCATTCGGGAAACACCCTCGTCACCGAGGACAGGCTGCGCTCTGCGATGGAGAGCTCGGGAACCGACGTCATCGAACTGCACAGCCGGCTGCGGAGCCTCCTGGGCCAGGACTGGGACGACGAGCTCGAGCCTTTTCGCCAGGCCGCGGACTTCTCGCCGGTCGTCTGGTTGCACTCCGTCGGCTAGGCGAGAGGTCTCGCCCAGCCGACTCCTCGATTAGTAGGTGCGGAAGGCGATGACGGCGTTGTGGCCGCCGAAGCCGAAGGAGTTGCTGATTGCCAGCAGGTCGCCCTTGCCGAGGTCGCGGGGGCTCGTCACCACGTCCAAGGGAATCTCCGGGTCCTGCTCCGTGAGGTTGATCGTGGGTGGAGCGGTTCGCTCGTGGAGTGCGAGGATCGTGAAGATCGCCTCAATGCCGCCGGCGCCGCCGAGGAGGTGGCCTGTCGACGCCTTGGTGGCGGAGACGGGAATGCCGTGGACGGCTTCGCCGAAGACCCGGTAGAGGGCCTTGTACTCGGCGATATCCCCGACGGGCGTGCTCGTGGCGTGGGCATTGATGTGCGCGACATCGCTCATCGTGTGTCCGGCGCGGGTGACCGCGTCGATCATCGCGCGAGCCGCGGCGGATCCCTCAGGGTCCGGTGCGGTGATGTGGTACGCGTCGCTCGTGACGGCGCCGCCGAGAAGCTCGGCGTAGATTCTGGCCCCGCGGGCCAGGGCGTGCTCCTCGGTTTCGAGAACGACGGCAGCGCCGCCCTCTCCGAGCACGAAGCCGTCGCGGCTGATGTCATAGGGGCGAGAGGCCGTGGCCGGGTCGTCGTTGCGCTTGGACAGCGCCTGCATGGCGGCGAAGGAGGCAATCGGCAGGGGATGGATGGCGGCCTCTGATCCGCCGGCGATGATGATGTCGGCCAGCCCGGACTGCAGGTGCTCGTAGGCGTTCGCGATGCTCTCGGTGCTGGATGCGCAGGCGGAGACGACGGTTCGAGCGCCGGCGCGTGCACCGAGGCTCATCTCGATCGCCGCGGCCGGACCGTTCGGCATCAGCATGGGCACGGTCATGGGCAGGACGCGCCGGGGTCCTCGTTCGCGCAGGGTGTCCCAGGCGTCAAGCAGGGTCCAGACCCCGCCGATTCCCGTTGCCCAGTCCACGCCGAAACGCTCTGGCACGACATCGGGGCTTCCGGCGTCGGCCCAGGCCTCGCGAGCCGCCGTCAGAGCGAACTGGCTCGATGGGTCGAGCCGCTTGGTCTCAATGCGCTCGAGCACCTCGCTCGAGGCAACGCGGGCCTGCGCGGCGAAGGTGATGGGAATGTCCCACTTCGCGACCCAGTCCTGGAGAAGCGGGCTTGCCCCTGACTCCCCAGCCAGCAGGGCATTCCAGGTGTCGCGTGCCGTGCCGCCGAGGGGCGTGGTGGCACCGATACCGGTAACGACAATTCTTTTGGGGCTGGAGGTCATGAGGGTACTTTCTAACACGCGGTCAGTCGTGAAGCGGAAAAGGTGCGGTCGGCAGGCTTTCGGGGCCTGCCGACCGAAGGGTGGTGCTTAGTGCTGGTGAGGTGCTCTGACTCAGTTGGAGGCAGCGACGATGAACGTCACGGCGTCGCCGACGAGCTTCAGGTTCTTGACCTCTTCGTCGGGAATCTTCACGTCGAACTTCTCCTCGGCGTTGACGACGATCGTCATCATCGAGATGGAGTCGATGTCGAGGTCGTCGGTGAACGACTTGCCCAGCTCGACCGTGTCGGTGGCGATACCGGTCTCGTCGTTGATGAGTTCGGCCAGGCCGGCGAGCACTTCTTCTGTGGACAATGCCATTTGTTTCTCCTTGGGGGTATAAATTGACCGTCACCAGTTTAGGTGAGGTTGGGGCTTGATTTACGGAAGGACGACTACCTGCGCGCCGAAAACCAGACCGGCGCCGAAGCCGATCTGCAAAGCGAGGCCGCCGGAGAGCTCGGGGTTCTCCTCGAGCAGGCGATGGGTGGCCAGCGGGATCGACGCCGCCGAGGTGTTTCCCGTCGTCGCGATATCACGGGCGACGACCACTGACTCCGGAAGTTTCAGCTGCTTCGCGAATTCGTCGATGATGCGCATGTTCGCCTGGTGCGGGATGAAGGCGGCAAGATCCGCCGAGGTGATGCCGGCGGCGTCGAGTGCCTGCTGGGCAACCTTCGCCATCTCCCAGACGGCCCAGCGGAATACCGTGGCACCCTCCTGGCGCATGGTGGGCCACTCGGTGATTTCGCTGTCCCGGTAGGCCGCATACGTGCCGGTCATGTGGATCGTGTCCCACTTGGAGCCGTCCGAACCCCAGATGGTGGGGGAGATGCCGACGAAGTCGCTCGGGCCGACGATGGCGGCTCCCGCGCCGTCGCCCAGGAGGAAGGAGATCGATCGGTCGGTCGGGTCGATGAACTCGGAGAGCTTCTCGGCGCCGACGACCAGAACGTACTCGGCCATTCCGGCACGAATCAGGGCGTCTGCTTGGGCGATGCCGTAGCAGTAACCCGCACAGGCGGCCTCGATGTCGTAGGCGGCCGCCGGGTTTGCCCCGACACGCTCGGCTAGCAGGGCAGAGATCGAGGGGGTGACGACCGGGTTGCTGATGGTGGAGACGAGTACGGCGCCGATCTGCTGGGGGTCGATTCCCGCGCGGGCGATCGCCTCCATAGCCGCCGTCGTGGCCAGGTCGACCGCGAGAACGCCCTTGCCGGCCCGTCGGCGCTCGATGATCCCGGTGCGCTGACGGATCCACTCGTCGGAGGAATCGATCGCCTCGACGAGGTCGTCGTTGGTCACGACGATCTCGCCTCGCGCGGCGCCCACAGCGTGGATTCGCGTGAACTGCGGTCCGGTGACCTGCTTGAGTGGAAGGTGATTCATGAAGATCCTTGCGTTAGGCGTCGAGATTGAGGAGTTCGTGGGCGGCGGCGAGGTCGTCCGGGGTCTTGACGGCGACGGTGGGAACACCCTTGAGTCCGCGCTTGGCGAGACCCGTGAGTGCCCCTGCGGGAGCCAACTCGATGATGCCGGTCACGCCGGCACCCGAGAAGGCATCCATGCAGAGGTCCCAGCGTACGGGGGAGGAGACCTGGCCGACGAGGAGATCGAGGAACTCTCGTCCCGAGTCGACCTGTCGGCCGTCGCGATTGGTCCACAGGGCAATGCTCGGATCCGCGGTCGAGATGGTAGCGGCAAGAGCGGTGAGGGACTCGACCGCGGGACGCATGTAGCCCGTATGGAAGGCGCCCGCGACCTGCAGGGGGATGACCCGGGCGCGCGCGGGCGGGTTCGCACCGAGTTCGGTCAGGGCAGCGGGCTCACCGGCCACCACGATCTGGCCCGCACCGTTGAAGTTGGCGGGAGAGAGCCCCAGGGTCTCGAGCTGGGCGAGAAGTTCCGTCTCGTCCGCTCCGATCACGGCGCTCATTCCGGTGGGAGTCAAGGCCGCGGCCGTGGCCATGGCCCGTCCCCGTGCACTGACAAACGTCATGGCGTCTTTCTCGGAGAGAACGCCCGCGCCGGCGGCGGCGGTGATCTCGCCGACCGAGTGACCGGCAATGCCGCCAACCCTGTTCCGGTTGGAGCCGGCCAGGAGGGCGCCGAGGGTCAGCAGGCCGGCTGCGACGATCAGGGGCTGGGCGACGGCGGTGTCGCGGATGGTGTCCGCATCGCTGGTCGTCCCATGGGTGAGAAGGTCGAGGCCGGCGGCGTCGGAGAGCCTCTCGAGGTGTTCCTCGAACCTGGCCTCAGCCAGCCAGGGAGCGAGGAAACCGGGGGTTTGCGAGCCCTGACCTGGGCAGACGATAACAATCACCTCTTCAGTCTCCCAACTGATTCACCGAGGTCGGTATCGAAAGCCCACCGAACATTGGCGAACCTGTTGTTGGTATCCAACACTTCTCTCCGCTTCGAGACGATTCCATCAGGGAGATCACCGACGGCTGGGGGACCCATCGTGTTCGTGCATTATGCCCAGGATGAGGGCGGATTGAAGGATCAATGCCTCCCGTGCACCCGTGGCATCCCAGCCGATGATTCCCGACACCCGTTTCAGGCGATACCGCACGGTATTCGGGTGAACGAACAGTTCCCGGGCCGTGGCTTCGAGGGAACGCCCGTTGTCCAGGTAGCACCAGAGGGTGGTCATCAACTCGGGGGACTGGTCCTGAAGGGGCCGATAGATCTTGTTGACCAGCGTCGAGCGGGCGAGCGGGTCACCGGCCAGCGCGCGCTCGGGCAGCAGGTCATCCGCAAACATCGGCCGGGGGGCGTTCCGCCAGGCCCGGGCCACGGCGAAGCCGGCCAGCGCGGCCTTGGCGCTGCGCGACGCATCCACCAGGCTCGCCACCTCGTGCCCCAGAACGAGGTGTCCGGGTCCGAAACCCGGCTCCAGCCGGTTGGCGATATCCATGAAGCTGAGCAATGGCGTGGCGGGGGAGCCGTCGGCGTCGGGCGAATCTGCCGCCTCTGTTTCGCCGTGCCCGGCTGCTGCCGTGCTCGCCGGATGCGATCGGCCGATCACGAGGACCAGCCGGCTTCCCTGTACTCCGATAAGCACGTCCGCCGCCAGGTGGCGGGCGGTGCGCCGAAGCTGGTCGACATCGAGCTGTCGCGGAGTGGTGCCCACCAGAACGCTGACCTCGCCGTGCCCGTGCCAGCCCAGTGCCGCTATCCGGCTGGGAAGTTCGTCGTCATACTCTCCGCTCAGGATCGAATCGACGACGAGCGCCTCGAGGCGGGCGTCCCAGAGCCCCCGTGCCTCGGCGGCCCGGGCGTAGACGTCGGCAGCGGCGAAGGCGATCTCACGGGAGTAGAGAAGGATTGCCTCCCGAAGTGGCCCCTCGGCATTCTTGACCCGCTCCTCGACGACCTCCACGACGACGCGGATGAGCTGCAGCGTCTGCTGGAGGCTCACCGACCGAAGCAGCTCCCGGGGAGCGGCGCCGAACACATCCGCCGCTATCCACGTGGTGGTGGTCGGGTCTTCGAACCACGTCATGAAGCTCTTGATGCCGGCCTGGGCTACGAGGCCGACCGCCGAACGACGACCCGGCGGCATGTCTCCGTACCAGGGCAGGGTGGCATCGAGCTTCTTGATCGTGGCCGTGGCAAGCTCCCCCGAGATAGTGCGCAGCCACTGAAGTGTCTGCGCCTTATCCCGGGGGGCGGGGGCCACCCGATCGGCGGTGGAGGTCATCGTTGAGTTCCCGAGGGGCCGTTGTGGTTCCGGATCAGCTCTCGCCGCCTGCGGAACCGGAGGTTCCCGCCGTCACATCGTTCAGGCGGTACTTCTCGATCGCCCAGGCTGGAGCCTGTGCATCGACCTCGCCGCGGGCGGCCAGCTGCTCCAACGTGCGAACAACGACCGACGGTCCGTCGATCTTGAAGAAGCGACGTGCGGCTGCCCGAGTGTCTGAGAAGCCGAAGTCATCGGCGCCCAGGGTGGCGTACTCACCGGGAACGAACTGGCGGATCTGGTCGGAGACCGAGTGCATGAAGTCGGTGACGGCGACGAACGGGCCGGCCGCCGAGCCCAGCTTCTCGGTGACGTAGGGAACCGCCTTGTCTGCATTGGGGTTGAGGAAGTTGTGCTCCTCGGCCCGCAGGCCGTCGCGACGAAGCTCGGTCCAGGACGTGACGCTCCAGACATCGGCGGAGACGCCCCAGTCGTTCGCGAGCAGCGCCTGGGCCTCCAGCGCCCACGGCACAGCAACACCCGAGGCGAGGATCTGGGCCTTGGGTCCCTGAATGGTGCCGTCCTTGAGCTTGTAGATGCCCTTGACGACGCCATCGACGTCGAGGCCCTCGGGCTCGGCGGGCTGCGCGTGCGGCTCGTTGTAGACCGTGATGTAGTACATGACGTTCGGGTCGGGGTGCGTATCCCCGTACATCCGCTCGAGACCGCTTCTCACGATGTGGTTGATCTCGTAGCCGTAGGCGGGGTCATACGAGATGACCGCCGGGTTCGTGGCAGCGAGCACGTGCGAGTGTCCGTCGGCGTGCTGGAGGCCCTCACCGGTCAGGGTGGTGCGACCGGCCGTTGCGCCGATGATGAAACCGCGGGCCATCTGGTCCCCGGCTGCCCACATGGCGTCGCCCGTGCGCTGGAAGCCGAACATCGAGTAGAACACGTAGATCGGGATCAGGGGCTCGCCCTGGGTCGAGTACGAGGTGCCGACGGCGGTGAAGGCCGCGAACGCACCGGCCTCGTTGATGCCGACGTGCATGATCGTGCCCTGGGGGCTCTCCTTGTACGCCAGCAGCAGGTCGCGGTCGACCGACACGTAGTTCTGGCCCTTGGGGTTGTAGATCTTCGCGCTCGGGAAGAACGCGTCCATGCCAAAGGTGCGCGCCTCGTCGGGGATGATCGGCACGATGCGGTGGCCGAAGTCCTTGGCCCGGGTGAGGTCCTTCAACAGACGCACGAACGCCATGGTCGTGGCGATCTCCTGCGTTCCGGAGCCCTTCTTCAATGTCTGGTAGGCCGAGTCGTCCGGCAGGTTGACCTGCTGGTACTTCGTGCGACGCTCCGGGAGATAGCCGCCGAGCTCGCGCCGACGCTCATGCATGTACTCGATTGCCTCGTCGCCCGCGCCGGGGTTGAAGTACGGCGGCAGGTACGGGTTCTCTTCGAGCTGGCTGTCCGTGATCGGGATGCGCAGCTCGTCGCGGAAGTCCTTAAGGTTCTGAAGGGTCATCTTCTTCATCTGGTGGGTCGCGTTCCGACCCTCGAAGCTCTTGCCCAGGCCGTAGCCCTTGATGGTGTGGGCAAGGATGACGGTGGGCTGGCCCTTGTGCTCGGCCGCGGCCTTGAACGCTGCGTAGACCTTGCGGTAGTCGTGGCCGCCTCGCTTGAGGTTCCAGATCTTCTCGTCGGAGTAGTCCTCGACCAGCTTCAGGGCGCGCTCGTCGCGACCGAAGAAGTTATCGCGGACGTAGCCGCCGTTCTCGGTCTTGTACGTCTGGAAGTCGCCATCCGGTGTGGTGTTCATCAGGTTGCGGAGGGCGCCGTCGGTATCGGCGTCGAGCAGCGAGTCCCACTCGCGGCCCCAGATGACCTTGATGACGTTCCAGCCGGCACCGCGGAAGAAGCTCTCGAGCTCCTGGATGATCTTGCCGTTGCCGCGCACCGGGCCGTCGAGGCGCTGAAGGTTGCAGTTGATGACGAAGTTGAGGTTGTCGAGGCCGTCGTTGGCGGCGACCTGAAGCTGGCCGCGGCTCTCGACCTCGTCCATCTCGCCGTCACCCAAGAACGCCCAGACCTGCTGG
Organism: Microbacteriaceae bacterium; assembly: GCA_947444785.1. GTDB lineage: Bacteria > Actinomycetota > Actinomycetes > Actinomycetales > Microbacteriaceae > Agreia. Next base: position 11,603 of record CANFBG010000002.1, read on the forward strand.
TCGGACGCATCCTTGATGCCACGGTTCGTGACGTACTTGTTCAGGTGCGCCTGATAGATCGCGTTGATCGGGCCGATGCCCATGGAGACCGTCGGGAACTGCCAGAAGTCAGGCATCAGGCGGGGGTGCGGGTACGACGAGAGTCCGCCGCCGGCGTGGGACTTCTCCTGGCGGAATCCGTCGAGCTGGTCTGCCGAGAGCCGGCCCTCGAGGAATGCCCGGGCGTAGGTGCCGGGGGAGGCGTGTCCCTGAACGAAGATCTGGTCGCCGCCGGACGCGTGGTCCTGGCCGCGGAAGAAGTGGTTGAAGCCGACCTCATACAGCGAGGCGGAGGAGGCGTAGGTCGAGATGTGCCCGCCGACGCCGATGCCGGGGCGCTGGGCGCGGTGCACGAGAACGGCGGCGTTCCAGCGGATCCACGCACGGTAGCGGCGCTCGATCTCCTCGTTGCCGGGGAACAGGGGTTCGTTCTCCGTGGCAATCGTGTTGATGTAGTCAGTGGTGGGCACCATCGGCACGCCGAGGTGAAGCTCCTTCGACCGCTTGAGCAGGCTCAGCATGATGTCCCGGGCCCGTTCGTGGCCCTGGGCGGCGACGAGCGCGTCGAGCGACTCGTTCCACTCAGCAGTCTCGGCGGGATCGGAATCGATGTGATTCGCGGAATAAGGATCCTGGTCGTTGACGGACAACGTCGACCTCTTTCTGTGGTGGCAGATTTCTGTGGTGACAGATCTCATCGTGAAGCGTTCTGTTCACGGAGTGTGCGCTGCAGGAGAGGGGGTTGTGTCCGATCCACGCCGCGCGCACCGGACATAAGCCTAGTGAATGATCCTGTGACGCGTTCGTTACCCGGTTGGTCTCGGGCGTCGCGCGGGCGTAGTATCAGAAATCGCTTCGGCCGGAAACCCGGTTACCGGGGGTAGGTGCCAGTATCTGGCGGGATGGAATGGTAGTGACTATGGCTTTGGAGAATGACACCCGTGCTCCTGACTTCGCGTTGCCCAACCAGTTCGGCGAGGATGTGCAGCTCAGCGAGTTCCGGGGCAAGAAGGCCGTAGCCCTCGTCTTCTTCCCGCTTGCGTTCACGGGAACCTGCACGGGGGAGCTGTGCGAGCTGCGCGACAACCTCGCCATGTTCCAGGACGGCTCGGTCGAACTTCTAGGCATCTCGGTAGACAACAAGGCCTCGCTCCGCGCCTGGGCCGACGTGGAGGGCTACACCTTCGACCTGCTGGCCGACTTCTGGCCCCATGGCGCCGTCGCGAAGGAATACGGCGTCTTCCTCGAGGAGAAGGGATTCGCCAACCGCGCGACCTTCATCATCGACATCGACGGCATCATCCGCGCGAGCTTCATCACCGCCCCGGGCGAGGCGCGATCGATCGAGGCGTACAAGGCGGCGCTCGAGGAGATCTCGACCACGTCGGTCTAGGCGAGGATGTTCACGCTTCGGGCGATCACGAGGGCCAGGATCACGAAGCCCGCCGCGGACTGAAGCCCCATCAAGAGCTTTGCCCGGTGGGACAGCGGCATCGTGTCCGTCGGGCTGAATGCCATGGAGTTCGTCAGGGACACATAGAGGTAGTCCACGAACTGCGGAACCCAGTCGCCCTTGATCGATGAGCCGATGGCCACCTCCGGAGTCGCGTCGTGGTCTTCGTCCTGGGGGAATCTGAAGTCGGCCGCCCGGATCTCGGTCCGGGACAGGCGATGCCGGTCGACCGGGCCGCCGCGGTCAAGCTCCCAGAAGAGCAGCGCGAAGCCGATGACGTTCGTGCCCCAGACCTCTAGGGCGGTGAGCAGCAGTTCCGGTCCGGGATGGACGCCCACGACGAGTGCACGCACCAAGAGCACGAGCGCGACCTGGTTGGTGATGGTGATCAGGATGACGAGCCCGACCGTCAGCCAGCGACTGATTCGGGTCTGTCTCGTGAGTCTCTGCGGATTCAGGATGATGACCGGGATCACCAGCAGGATCACCATGCCGATCACCACGAAGCGCGTCCAGCCGAGGATCGAGCCCGGCAGAAGCACATAGACGGCCAGAACAACGGCGAGGGCAAGGGTCGCGGCCCACCGGTGCTCGGCCCGTCTTTGACGGCCGTTCACTCGGCCTCCGCTGGTCAAAATGGACATAGTGGCGAGTGTAAACCTGTAAAGTGGTGTCCGCGCCGATTGGCGCGCCTGTCCCGCCAGCCGGGCCAGGGCCTTTAGCTCAGTTGGTAGAGCGCCACGTTTACACCGTGGATGTCATCGGTTCGAGCCCGGTAGGGCCCACATAAATTGTCGTCGTGGGGGTGGGGGTTTTTCGTGCCTCGTGAAAGCGTGACCGTCGTCCGTCCCCGACTCGGTGCGGTCTTCATCCTCGTCGCGGGAAGCCTATGGGCAACCACCGGCACGACCGCAAGTTTTCTGCCGGTCGGCGTCAGCCCCCTGGCCACCGGGGCGGCCTCGTTCATCCTCGGCAGCCTGCTGCTCTTTACGACATCCCTGTCGCCCTCGCTTGCGGTCCTGGCCGTGTCGGGACTTCGCATCCGCATCGCTGTGTCCGCGCTTGCCGTGGCCGTCTTTCCCCTGGCCTTCTACAGCTCGATGAACCTCGCCGGCGTGGCGGTCGGAACCGTCGTGACCGTCGGCAGCGCACCCATCTTCGCCGCGGCCTTGGAGGGTGCCGTCTCTCGTCGCCGGCCGCGCCTGAGATGGCTGGCAGCATCCGGCGCGGCGGTGCTGGGCGTGCTGCTCCTCGCGCTGAGCGGCCTCATCGAGGGCCCGGCCGGGCGAACCGGCGCAGGGGCGGCAGAGGTTCCCGGGGGAGTCCTGCTCGGCCTGCTGGCAGGATTCGCCTATGCCTTCTATACGTTCGAGTCCCGACGCCTGATCACCGAGGGCCAGTCATCGAGGGGCGTGTTCGGTGCGATGTGCGTCGTGGCCGCGGTGCTGCTGCTGCCGGTCCTCGTGAGTGTCGGGGAGCCGCTTCTTCAATCCCCCCTGACGATCGGAATCGTGGGCTATCTCGCCCTGGGGCCGATGTTCGCCGCGTACCTGTTCTTCGGAGCGGGTCTCCGCTCGACGTCCAGCAGCACAGCGACGATCCTGACCCTGATCGAACCGGTCGTCGCCACGATCCTCGCGATCCTCGTCGTGGGTGAGCGACTTGCCCTTCTTGGCTGGGCGGGCCTTGCATTCATCCTTGTCGGCGTGACCGTCATCCTCGTCGGCGGATAGGCTGGGCGCGTGTCTTATACGCTCAGGGAACTCAACGCGGCGATCGAGAGCCTCTGGCCGAGCGAGCATGCCGCCGGCTGGGATCGGCCCGGAATCACCGTCGGTTCCCTGGCTGATTCAATCTCCTCGGTACACCTGGCCGTCGATGCCGTTGACGAGAGCATCGACGAGGCGCTGGCTCGGGGTGCAGACGCCCTTCTGGTGCATCATCCCCTTCTGCTGCGCGGGGTAACCACGGTCGCCGGAGACACCTACAAAGGCGCGATGATCACGAAGCTCATCCGAGGCGGATGCGCGTTGATCGGCGCCCACACGAACGCCGACATCGTCGCCGACGGCGTCTCAGACGTATTCGCGCAGCGGCTGGGCCTGAAGGAGGCGACCCCGATCGTTCCCGGTGCCCTCCCCGGAACCGGCACGGGTCGCGTCGGGGAGCTCCCAGAGCCCATGACCCTCGGGCGCCTGGCGCGAAAACTCGCCGAGATCCTTCCGGCGACGGCGACCGGGATCCGCGTGGCGGGGCCCTACGACACCGTCGTCTCCCGGGTCGCGCTGTGTGGCGGCGCCGGCGACTCTCTCCTTTTCGAGCCGGCGGTCATCGCCGCCGACGTCTTCATCACCGCCGATCTCAGGCACCATCCCGCCTCAGAGGCCAGAGAACGCGCGCTACTCGGTGCCGGGCCAGCACTCATCGACGTGTCACACTGGGCGAGCGAATGGCTCTGGCTCGAGGTCGCAGCCGAGAAACTCAGCGCGGCCCTGCCCGGGCTTGCCGTCTCGGTCAGTGAACTCCGCACCGACCCCTGGGACTTCGTCGTCACGCAGTAGCCGTTCCCCGGCCGGCACCACCCCAACAACTCAACACAGTCAGCGGCCCGACCCGGCCCGAATCTCACGTTTTCGAAAGGCACCAATGAAGGCTCCAGCATCTGAGCAGCTCATCCTCCTGGATCTCCAGGCGGCAGACACCCGTCTGAACCAGCTCACGCACGCCGTTCGAACGCTGCCGCAGGCGGTCGCGCTCACGGCCCTGCGACAGGAGACCTCCAACGCCCGGGCCCTGGCCACATCGATCCGGGGCGAACTCGAAGACACCAAGATCGAGGTCGCGCGTCTCGAGAACGACGCCGTGACGGTCGCTGCCCGAATCCAGCGTGATCGCGACCTGCTGCTCTCAAGCTCCAACCCCAAGGAGATCCAGGGCCTCGAGCATGAGCTCAATTCCCTGCTGAAGCGCCAGAGCGACCTGGAGGACATCGAACTGACGGTCATGGAGCGCCAGGAGGAGATCGAGGGTCGCTTCTCCGGTGCCGCGGGCCGGCTTGACGACCTGGTGGTTCGCGAGGCGGGTCTCCTTGCCGAGCGCGACGTGCGCCTCGGCCAGCTGAACCGGGAGATCGGGAACCTGACCGCCAGTCGGGCGAGAATTGCAGGCAAGGTCAGCGAGCCCCTCCTGGCGCTCTACGACAAGCAGCGGGAGCGCTACGGCGTCGGCGCCGCCCTCCTGACGCGTGGCATCTCCGGCGGCAGCCACGTTGCCCTGCACGAGTCAGACCTGCAGGCGATTCGCGCCGCGGCGCCCGACGACGTCGTGCTCTGCCCCGACAGCAACTGCATTCTTGTGCGCACCGACGAGTCGGGGCTGTAGCTCGCCGCCTGACGGATATGCTGGATGTGAATGGGTCGGTGAGACGGCCGCGTCATCGGAACATGCCCCTCGGGGCATGCAACGGTGCCGAGGAACGTCCGGGCTCCGCAGAGCAGGACGGTGGGTAACACCCACCCGGGGCAACCCGCGAGAACAGTGCCACAGAAAATAGACCGCCCGGAATTTCGATTCCGGGTAAGGGTGAAAAGGTGGTGTAAGAGACCACCAGAGGCCAGGGTGACCTGGCCTGCTAGGTAAACCTCGTCCGGAGCAAGGTCAGACAGGGTGCGATTAGGCTGCTCGCCTAGTTCCCGGGTAGACCGCTAGAGGGCTGCGGCAACGTAGTCCCGAGATAGATGGCCGTTGATGAGGAATTCCGCCGCGAGGCGGGAGGAATCTGGACAGAACCCGGCGTACGGCCGGCCCATTCACACCCCGCCTGCCTCCTGGGCAACCTCAGGAGTTGCCGTTTGCAGCGAGGTCTGCCGCGCCCAGGATGCCCGCGTTGTTGCGGAGCACCGCCGGCAGGATTTCCGTGTTCAGGTTCAACAGGGGCAGGAAGTCGGCGTAGTTCTTGGAGACCCCGCCGCCGACGATGAACAGGTCGGGGGAAAGAAGCTTCTCGAGCTCGGTGTAGTACTTCTGCAGCCGCTCGGTCCATTTGTCCCACGAGAGGCTGTCCCGTTCCTTGGCGGCGTATGACGCCTTCAGCTCGTAGTCCCCGCCGTCGATCTGAAGGTGGCCGAGCTCGGCGTTGGGCACCAGCACGCCGTTGTAGATGATGGCCGTGCCAATGCCCGTGCCCAGAGTGGTCAAGAGCACGAGGCCCTTGCGGTCTTTCGCGGCGCCGAAACGGACCTCGGCGTAGCCGGCGGCATCCGCATCGTTGACGAACGTGATGTCGCGGCCGAGCGCCTTCTCGAAGAGTGCCTCGGCCTCAAGGCCGATCCATTTGTTGGATACGTTGGCTGCGCTCATGGTGCGACCGTTCTTCACGACCGCCGGGAAGCAGATTCCGACGTGCGCATCCTCGGGGATGTCACCGAGTCGTGAGAGCAGCTCAACGACGGTCTCGACGATGTCGTTCGGCTTGCCGCCGCTCGGCGTGGGGATCTTGACCCTATCCGTCAGCAGCGTGCCCGTCGTCAGGTCGACGACGGCACCCTTGATTCCGGTGCCGCCGATGTCGATGCCTACCGCGACGGTGTTCGCGCTGCTGAGCATGTATTTCTCCCTTTTCGCGGCCCGGAGGAAACCGGGACGCTGAAACCAAGCCTAGGCCCGCGACTCTGGCATTAGGATCGAGCCAACCGGCCCGTCCCGATCTCTACCGGGCGAAACAGAGTCCGTGGAGGGCAAGACGTGAGTCAAGAACCGTCGAAGCAGTACTGGTACAACATGAAGACCGGAGAGGTCGAGTTCGGCTTCGAGTCTCCGTCGGCGAACAGGGTGGGACCGTTCCCTACCGAGGAGGAGGCCGGTCATGCCCTGGAGAGACTTCGGGAGAACAGCGCTCGGTGGGCAGCAGAGGATGCCGCCGAGAACAGCTGAGCCTTACTCGTAGCTGTGTTCCGGGCCCGGGTAGGAGTGGTCCGCGACGTCGCTGCGGAACCGCGTGACGGCATCCGTCAGTGTCGTGTGGAGGTCGGCGTACTGCTTGACGAACTTCGGGATTCGACCGTTGGTGAACCCGGCGAAGTCCGTCCAGACGAGCAGCTGGCCATCGACGTGGGGTCCTGCGCCGACACCGATTGTGGGGATGCGCAGCCGCTCGGTCACCAAACGGGCGCTCTCGCTGGGAACCATCTCGAGTACGACGGCGAACGCGCCGGCCTCCTCGACCGCGAGGGCGTCCGCCATCAACTGCTCCAGGCCCTCGCCGCGCCCTTGGATGATGTGGCCGCCGAGGCCGTGCTCGCTCTGCGGCGTGAAGCCGATGTGTGCCATCACCGGGATGCCCGAGTCGACGATGCGGCGGATCTGTTCGGCGCTTCTGACGCCGCCCTCGAGTTTCACCGCGTGGGCGTGCGTCTCCTTCATGAAGCGCACCGCGGTGTGCAACGCCTCCTTTGGGCCTGATTCGTAGGACCCGAAGGGCATATCGGCGATCACGAGGGCTCGCGATACCGAGGTGGCAACAGCGCGGGTGAGCGGGATGAGCTCGTCGACAGTGACCGAGAGGGTCGTGTCGTAGCCGAGCACGTTGTTTCCGGCGGAGTCTCCCACGAGCAGGAAGTCGATTCCCGCCGAGTCGAAGATCTTGGCCGACAGCTGGTCGTAGCTCGTCAGGCCCGTGATCTTGATCCCCTGCTCCTTCGCATTTTGAAAGTGCCTGGTTCGTACCCTTTTGGAGACGGGCGGGGTCACGGGTGTCGGCTGCTCTGAAGACATGGCCCCAGTCTAACCAAGGGGTCCACCTCACCGGCCGTGGGACGAACGGATTCCGTCGCGGCCCTGCCGGGTACTAGTGCGCCGACGGCCGGTAGGTGATCGGCAGGCGACGGTCCCTACCGAAGGCCGTGCGCGAGATCTTCGGCCCGATGGCACCCTGGCGGCGCTTCCACTCGGCCCGGTCGACGAGGCTCGTTATCCGGTCGACGACGGCGGGCTCAAAGCCGCGGGCGATGAGTTCGGCACGCCCCAGTCCACCGTTGATGTAGTCCTCCAGGAGTGCATCGAGCACGTCGTACTCCGGGAGGGAGTCCTGGTCGGTCTGATCCGGGCGCAGTTCGGCCGACGGGGGCTTGGAGATCGAGTTCTCCGGGATAGGCGGCGTCTCACCGGCGGCGATCGCGTGGGCGTTGCGCCAGCGGGCGAGCTCCCAGACCAGCATCTTGGGAACGTCCTTCAGTGGCGCGAAGCCGCCCACGGAATCGCCGTAGATCGTCGAGTAGCCGACCGCCAGCTCGCTCTTGTTGCCGGTCGTGAGAACGAGGTGACCGTGCTGGTTGGAGAGACCCATCAGGATGATGCCGCGAATGCGGGCCTGCAGGTTCTCCGCGGCAACGCCGTCGAGCCCGAGCTGTGTCTCGACCGGTAGAACGAGGTCGGCGATGGCCTCGGTCGAGAAGTTGAGGCCGAGTCGCTCAGCGGAGTCGTCGGCATCGCTTCGGGAATGTTCGGACGAATACCTGCTCGGCATGGAGACGCCGTAGACGGCATTCTGCCCGAGGGCGTCGACCGCGATGGAGGCACAGACGGCGGAGTCGATTCCGCCGGAGAGCCCCAGGATCACCGACGCGAACCGGTTCTTGTCCACGTAGTCCGTAAGGCCTAGGACGAGGGCGTTCCAGACCTGCTCCAAGTCGCTGGGCGGCACGGCGATGTCGGCCTCTAGAACAGGGTGCGCGCGTCCCGTGGTTCTGGTCAACTCGACGCGGTGGACATCCGGCGGCAGAGGCGCAGTCGAGGCCTCCTCCGGATCGAGATCGACGACCAGGAGGTGCGGCGTGAACTGCGGCGCCCGGGCGATGATCGTGCCGGCGGTGTCGACGACGACGCTGTCGCCGTCGAAGACCAGGTCGTCCTGGCCGCCGACGAGATTCACGTAGGCGACGATCGTGTCGGTCTCCTCTGCACGCCGCGTGACGAGGGGGAGCCGCACGTCATCCTTGTCACGCTCGTACGGCGAGCCGTTGATGACGATCAGGAGGCCCGCATCGGCGGCGAGGACCCGACTGACCGGACCGCTGTCGCGCCAGAGGTCCTCGCAGATCAGGAGGGCGATGTCGACACCGTTCAGGCGCAGCACCAGGAGATCGTCGCCGGGGATGAAGATGCGGAACTCGTCGAAGACCGAGTAGTTGGGCAGGTGGTGCTTGGCATAGCGCGCGAGAACCACGCCGTTCTGCAGCACGCTCGCGGAGTTCTGGGCGATGGCCGTCGGAGCATTGCTCGAACCGAAGAGCCGAGGCTCGAACGGGCCGTCGGGGTGCCCGACGATGACGGGCACGTCTCCGAGGCCTGCCTCGTTCAACTCGACGGCGAGGGCCTCGATCCGATCTCGGCACATCGCAAGGAACGACGGGCGCAGGGCCAGGTCTTCGATGGGATAGCCCGACAGCGCCATCTCGCCGAAAGCGACGATATCTGCGCCCTTTTCCGCCGCCATCCGGGTGTATTGAATGATGTCTCGGGCGTTCGCCTCGAGGTCACCGAGTACGGGGTTGGTCTGGGCCAGCGCTAAGCGAAGTCTCGGCATAGCCACTAGCCTATTAGAGACATGTACTCGTGCCGGAGAGAGGCGTCCTTAGATGGATAAGCAGAGCGACTTTGTTCTTCGCACCATTGAAGAACGAGGCATTAAATTCATCAGGCTGTGGTTCACCGACGTCGTCGGAACTCTGAAATCGGTCGCGATCGCCCCGGCTGAGGTCGAGGGTGCGTTCGCCGAAGGCCTGGGCTTTGACGGCTCCGCGATCGAGGGCCTCACCCGCTCGTACGAGGCGGATGTGCTTGCGCACCCGGACCCCACGACGTTCCAGATCCTGCCCTGGCGCGGCGAGGTCGACCCGACCGCGCGCATGTTCTGCGACATCACGACCCCGGACGGCCTCCCTGCGGTCGCCGACCCTCGAAACGTCCTCAAGCGCACCCTTGCGAAGGCGGCCGATCGCGGCTTCACCTTCTACACCCACCCCGAAATCGAGTTCTACCTCCTGAAGTCCTCGCAGTACGGCGAGAACGGCCCGGAGCCCGTCGACAAGGCAGGCTACTTCGACAACGTTCCCGGCGGTACCGCCCACGACTTCCGCCGCCGCTCTGTGCGCATGCTTGAAGACCTCGGCATCTCCGTCGAGTTCAGCCACCACGAGGCCGGCCCCGGCCAGAACGAGATCGACCTCCGCTACGCCGACGCCCTGACGACGGCCGACAACATCATGACCTTCCGCACGGTGATCAAAGAGGTCGCGATCGAGCAGGGCGTCTACGCGACGTTCATGCCCAAGCCGATCGCCGGCCAGCCGGGCAGCGGCATGCACACGCACCTCTCGCTCTTCGAGGGCGACGGCAACGCGTTCTACGAGGCGGGGGCTAAGTATCAGCTCTCCAAGATCGGCCGCCAGTTCATTGCCGGCCTGCTGCATCACGCCCCGGAGATCACGGCAGTCACCAACCAGTTCGTGAACTCCTACAAGCGCCTCTGGGGCGGTGACGAGGCGCCCAGCTTCGTCTGCTGGGGCCACAACAACCGGTCCGCCCTCGTCCGAGTTCCGCTCTACAAGCCCAACAAGGGCCAGAGCTCGCGCATCGAGTATCGCGCCATCGACTCCGCAGCGAACCCCTACCTTGCGTACTCGCTGCTGCTTGCCGCGGGCATGAAGGGCATCGAGGAGGGCTACGAGCTGCCGCCCGAGGCCGAGGACAACGTCTGGAGCCTGACCGACTCTGAGCGTCGGGCGCTGGGCTACAAGGCGCTGCCCGCGTCGCTCGACCGCGCGATCACGCTCATGGAGAGCTCCGAGCTTGTGGCCGAGACGCTGGGGGAGCACGTCTTCAACTACGTACTCAAGAACAAGCGCCAGGACTGGGACAACTACCGGGCCCAGGTGACCCCGTACGAGCTCAAGAGCAACCTCGAGATGCTCTAAGCCGGAGTCTTCCCGATGGGACGTTCGCAGAATACGAGAACCGAGCTCGCCAGGGTCGGTTTCGTTGATCTCACCGCCGCCCAGACCCACCTGGCCGAGGTCGCCCTGCAGGTCGGAATCGGCGAGTCCGACCTGATCGCGTCCCTCAGCCGGGCGGCCGACCCCGACCAGGCGCTCTTCCTTTTCGACGCCCTCCTGCGCCGGTCGGAGAAGAATGTCCTTCCGCTTCTCAAGGACGAACAGCTTCGTGCCCGGCTCGCGCTGCTGCTCGGCGCGTCCAAGGGGCTGGGCGACTTCTTCCTGCGCCAGCCCGACGAACTCCGCTCCGTCACCGCACCCATCACGGAGCTGCCGACCCTGGCTGCGGCCAATTCGGCGATGCTGGACTCGGTCGGTGCGGTCGACGGGTTCTCGGCAACGTCGGGGGAGCCTGCCTGGACGGCGCTCCGGGTGCGCTACCGACGACTTCTCGCCCAGGTCGCCGTTTTCGACCTCGAACAGCCTGATCCGGTCCTGGGCCTGGATGCCGTTGCCTCCACCCTCGCGGATCTCGCCGGTGCGGCGCTGGAAGCGGCCCTTGCGGTTGCCAGAACGACACTGTCGGTCAAGGGACAGGGCGCATGGTTCTTCCCCGTGGAGGAGATCAGAGACACGCGCCTCTCGATCATCGGCATGGGCAAGGCCGGCGCCCGGGAGCTGAACTACGTCAGCGACGTCGATGTCATCTTCGTCGGCGGGGCCGCCCCAGACAGCGAGTTGGCCCCCGGCCGGGCGATCGACATCGCCACCCGACTGGCAATGCTCACGATGCGGGCCATCAGCGAGGCAGGCATCGAGCCTGGCCTCTGGGAGGTCGACCCGAACCTGCGCCCGGAGGGCAAGGCGGGCGCCCTCGTGCGATCTTTGGAGTCGCACGTGGCGTACTACGAGCGGTGGGCGAAGAGCTGGGAGTTCCAGGCCCTCTTGAAGGCGCGCCCGCTGGCCGGCGACCGTGGGCTCGGGGATGACTACACCGCCGCCATGGCGCCCAAGGTCTGGAGCAGCGCGTCACGCGAGAACTTCGTTGAAAGCGTGCAGCGCATGCGGGAGCGCGTGACCGAGAACATCGTCGGTGAAGACATTCACTACCAGGTGAAGCTCGGCCCGGGCGGCCTTCGTGACATCGAGTTCACCGTGCAGCTGCTTCAACTGGTGCACGGCCTGCAGGATTCGTTCGTGCGCCAGCCCGCGACGATCCCCGCCCTGACCGCCCTGACGGAGCGCGGGTATGTCGGCCGGGCGGAGCTGCTGGAACTGGCCGAGGACTATCGGATTCTCCGCTTGATGGAGCACCGCATCCAGCTAAGGTTCCTGAAGCGCACCCACCTGATGCCGCGGGATGAGGCGGGCCAGCGTGTCCTGGCTCGCTCCACCGAGCTCGAGTCCTCTGCCGCAGCCCTCGTCGAGCGATGGAACGGGATCAAGCACCGGGTCAGGGGGCTGCACGAGCGACTGTTCTACCGGCCCCTGCTCGCCGCCGTCGCCGGGCTCTCCGACGACGACAGGGCGCTGACCAGCGAGCAGGCCGAAGACCGCCTCGCCGCCATCGGGTTCAAAGACACCAGGGGGGCAATGAACCACATTGCAGCCATGACGTCCGGCGTCTCCCGCAAGGCCGAGATCCAGCGACACCTCCTTCCGGTTCTCCTCCAGTGGTTCGCCAACGGCGCCGACCCCGACTACGGACTGCTTGCCTTTCGTCGACTCAGCGACACCCTGGGCGAGACGTACTGGTTTCTCCGGATGCTGCGCGACTCGTCGGGCGCTGCGGCCCGGCTGACCCAGGTGCTGTCGGGGTCCCGCTATGTCGGCCAGTTGCTCGAGCAGATTCCTGAGGCAGCAGCCTGGCTGGAGAGCGAGGACGAGTTGCGTCCGCGGGCCCGCGAGGTGCTGCAGGAGGAGACACGGCTGATCATCGCGCGGCACGACTCACCGGATGCCGCGGCCGCATCCCTCAGGGCCGCCCGTCGACGCGAGGTGCTGCGGCTCGCACTCTCGTCCATCCTCGGTCTCTGCACCGTTCTCGAGCTCGCGCGCGCTCTCAGTGACGTCACGACCATGCTGCTCCAGGGCACAATCGCGATCATCCGCAAGGGCGCGGCAACGGCCAAGGGCGACGGCATCGAGTTCGCCGTCATCGCGATGGGCCGCTACGGCGGCAGTGAGATCGGCTTCGGATCGGATGCGGACGTGATGTACGTCTTCAGGCCGACGTATGCCGACAAGCAGACCGGGCAGGCGGTCGCGCTCTTCATCGTCTCGGAGCTCAAGCGACTCACGGAGGATCACCGCCTTCCTCTTGACCTGGACATCGGCCTGCGGCCGGAGGGCAAGAACGGCATCATCGTCCGGTCGCTGGAGTCGTACGAGGCGTACTACCAACGCTGGTCGCTGACGTGGGAGGCGCAGGCCCTGCTCCGGGCCCGGGGAGCCGCTGGCGACCCCGCACTCATCGCCGACTTCGAGGCGCTGGCCGACAAGGTGCGCTTCCCCAAGAGTATTGAGCAGAACGCCATCCGCGAGGTCAAGAGGATCAAGGCCAGGGTCGAGAGCGAGCGGCTGCCGCAGGGAGCGGACCCGACCCGGCATCTCAAGCTCGGCCGCGGGTCTCTGAGCGACGTGGAGTGGCTGGTCCAGCTTCTCCAGCTCGAGCATGGCGCGAGCGTCCCCGGGCTCCGGACAACCTCGACGCTTGACGCGCTCACCGCAGCGACGGATGCCGGCCTGCTGTCCACCGAGGATGCCGACAAGCTGCGGGCAGCGTGGATCTTCGCCTCCCGGGCCCGGAGCGCAATGGTGCTGTTCTCCAACAAGACGTCAGACGTGTTGCCGACCGATCGCTTGGCGCTTGAGGGCATCGCCCGCCTGATGGAGTATCCGCCGGGGTCGGCGAACGCGCTCCAGGAGGACTATCTCGGCGTCACCCGGCGTGCGCGTGCCGTCTTCGAGAGGCTCTTCTACGGAACTGACTAGCGCGCCCTAGTCCTCTTGCTTGCCCTCGTCGAAGAGCACAACGAAGAAAGGCCCACACGAGCAGCCAGCGCCTGGGGCGTCGGGTGATCGTGCGGGCCTGTTCCGCTGGTTCGGAGCGGTCTTCTTAGACCCCGTAGTAGAGCTCAAACTCGAACGGGTGCGGGCGCTGGGCCAGCGGCTTGATCTCGAACTCGCGCTTGTAGTTGATCCACGTCTCGATCAGGTCCATCGTGAAGACGTTGCCCTGAAGCAGGAACTCGTGGTCGTTCTCCAGAGCCTTGAGGGCCTCGTCGAGCGACGAAGGAACCTGCGGGATGTTCTTCGCCTCCTCGGGGGGAAGCTCGTACAGGTCCTTGTCCACGGGCTCATGCGGCTCGGTGCGGTTCTTGATGCCGTCGATGCCGGCCATCAGCTGGGCCGCGAACGCGAGGTACGGGTTTCCGGACGCGTCGGGAGCGCGGAACTCGATGCGCTTGGCCTTCGGGTTCGTGCCCGTGATCGGGATACGGATAGACGCTGAGCGGTTGCCGGCCGAGTAGACCAGGTTGACGGGCGCCTCGAAGCCGGGGACCAGACGGTGGTAGGAGTTCACCGACGGGTTGGTGAAGGCCAGAACGGCGGGCGCGTGGGCCAGCAGTCCACCGATGTACCAGCGAGCGAGGTCGCTCAGTCCGCCGTAGCCGGCCTCGTCATAGAACAACGGCACTCCGTCGTTCCAGAGGGACTGGTGCGTGTGCATGCCCGAGCCGTTGTCTCCGAAGAGGGGCTTCGGCATGAACGTTGCGGTCTTGCCCCAGCGCTCGGCGACGTTCTTGACGATGTACTTGAACTTCAGGATGTCGTCCGCGGCGTGAACCATGGTGTCGAACTTGTAGTTGATCTCGCCCTGGCCGCCGGTGCCGACCTCGTGGTGGCCGCGCTCGACGTCGAGGCCGGCTGCGATGAGCTCCAGCGTGATGTCGTCGCGCAGGTCGGCGTGCTTGTCGACCGGGCTGACGGGGAAGTAGCCGCCCTTGTAGGGGGTCTTGTTGCCGAGGTTGTTGCCATCCTCGTCACGGCCTGAGTTCCAGGCGCCCTCGTCGGAGTCGACGGAGTAGAAGCTCGAGTGCTGGTTGACCTCGTAGCGCACGTCGTCAAAGATGTAGAACTCTGCCTCGGGGGCGAAGAAGGCGGTGTCGGCGATGCCGGTCGACGCGAGGTACTTCTCGGCCTTGCGGGCAACCTGGCGCGGGTCGCGGTGGTAGATCTCACCGTTGCGGGGGTTGTAGATGTCGAAGATCATGATCAGCGTACGGTTCGTACGGAACGGGTCGACATAGGCGGTCGACACGTCGGGAATGATCTGCATGTCAGACTCGTGGATCGAGGCGAAGCCCCGGATCGACGAGCCGTCGAACATCTGGCCCACGGTGAAGAACTCTTCATCGACGGTGGAAGCGGGGATCGTGATGTGCTGCTGGACACCGGGAAGGTCGGTGAAGCGGATATCAAGGAACTTGACGTCGGTGTCCTTGATGAACTTGAGCACCTCAGAAGAATCACTAAACATGTGAGCACTCCAAATGGCTTGGTACGGGAAACGCTGCAGATGCAACGTCTCAGATCTTATTGCTCGGGGATTACTCCACCGTGTCGCAATTGTTTCCACCATGTTACGGCTGATCCCCGGACGACCTGTCAGCAGGCCCGGTTTACACTTATCTCGTGCCTTCGAATCCTCAATCTCGTCCAGCCCGATTCGGTCAAGCGCCCAGCGAATGGCCTGGCCAGCGCCTCGGGTTTCCCCAGCAGGGCATTGGCTCGGTAGCCCGGGGAGGCCGCAGGCTTATTGCGCTCTTCATCGACTTCACCCTGTGCTACATCGTCTACTTTGCCTTCTTCTTCGGCAACCAGTGGGCCAGCGGCATAATCTTCGCCCTGTCCCAGATCGTGCTTCTCGCCCTGATCGGCAGCGGTTTCGGCCACCTGGTCCTGGGGATGCAGCTGATCAAGCTCGACGGGAGTCACGTGGGGCTGTGGAGGCCGATCCTCAGAACGGTGCTGCTCGCGCTGCTGCTGCCTGCGGTCGTCTGGGACTCAGACCAGCGTGGTCTTCACGACGTCTTCTCCGGCACGGTTCTCGTCATGAAGCGCTGAGCCCTCCCGGAAAGAACACAGCCGGCCCGAAAGAATTCTTTCGGGCCGGCTGTGTTCTGCTGCGGTATCTACCGGCTGCGCTGGGGGCGCGCCTTGAACGGGTCGACGCCCTTGGGGATCGGGATACCGGCCGAGCCCAGCGAAGTGAGCCGATTGCTTACGGCCATGACCTCGGCCTTGCTCAGGGCAGGCTTGATCCGGGCAAGGGACCGCGGGATCTTCGACAGGGGAACGGCGTCGCCGTCGGGCCCGACGGAGATAACCGTGATGGGCACGTTCGGCAGAATACGGGTCACCTTGCGGCGCTCCTCATCGACCATCTTTCCTGTTCTGCTCTTCGGGCCTTCACCGATGAGCACGACCCCGCCCCGGCCCACGGCACGGTAGACGGCATCCTGGGTCTTCCCGTTCACGGCGATCGGCATCTCGCTTCCGCGCCAGCTTCGCTTGAGGCTGCTGCGGAGAACGGCACCCACGGCGCCAGGCTGGCCGGTGATCTGGCCGTATGCTGCCCGCTCTGCGCGGCGGCCCAGAATGATCAGGGCTACGAGGAACCCCGCCAGGACGCCCGCGACGATCCACATGGCGATTCCGAAGCCGTTGCCGCCCGAGAAGAAGAAGGCAATGATGAGGCCCACTGCGACGGGAAGGAGGAAGCCCAGGGCAAGGAGTCCGACGACATTTCGGTCGTACTTGCGGGTCATCTGGAAGACCTGCCACATCTGCTTGATGCGGCCCGGTTCCTTGGGGGGCTTGGGGGATTTTTCAGTCTTTCTGGCCATGTAAAGAGAATACCGAGTCCAACGTCGCCGAAGAGACCAGGACGGGAAATTCCTCTCCTGCACAACCGGATTCCGGTGGCGAGTTCATCGCGCTGTCTCGTTTTTCGCTGGGCACGTCTGCGGCCGGCCATTATGGCTGAATGCGAGGTATTCGGCGACAGAGGAATCATGCATCGAGCGAGGAGCATTCGAGTGACGCGAGGGCGCTCTACGTGCGCGCCGATTCCTCGGGGCTGTCGAGCGAGGCGCCGCAGGATGGGGCGGCGGGGGACGTCGGGGGTTTTCGGCTTGTTCGGCGGTTAGCCGTTGGTTCGCGGTCGACGGTGTTCTTGGCCCATGGGGAAACCGGACACGGGGCCGCTCAATCGGGAAATCCGGTGCCGGGTGATTCGCTTTCCACTTCCGGCTCGGTGGTGCTGAAGATCTTTGCGCCGGGCACAGCCGCCGCATCGATCAATACGGAACTTGGGGCACTGGCCGCGATCGAGAACCGCCACATAGTGAGACTCATCGACGTTGCAACAGGATCGGACACCCTGCCCTGCCTGATCATGGAGCGGGTCAATGGGCCGTCCCTGGCTCGAATTCTCAGCTCGAGCGCGGGCATGGCCAGGGGAGAGGCGACGACGATCGTCGCCCCCCTGCTCAGCGCAGTCCAGGCACTTCACGACGCCGGTTTCACCCATGGCCGGATATCGGCGGGGAAGGTCCTCATTGATCCGGCCGGCCGGCCTGTCCTTTTAGGGTTTGGCGGGGCGCTGGCACGCCGGGAGCTGCCCCCGGACGGCTCAGCATGGCGGGAGGCCGTCCTAGCCGACCAGCGGGCGCTCTTGAGTCTCAGTCTTGACGTCTTCGATTCCATTGAGGCCGGGGATGAAGGCGTCGTGGTTCTGGGTAGACCGCCCGACGGATCTGCTCCCCATCATCGTGGTCCGGAACCGCTGGCAGGAGCACGCGAGGCAGTGATCGAGACGCTGGGCATGGGGCCTGTCGATTCATTTCTGCCGCGGCTCGAGGCATGGGTCTTCGATCAGGCCGAGCCGGTTGCTGTGCGGGCTTTTGAATCAGGCCTCGGCCCGACTGCCGCCGGGCCGCCTCCCGATCATCGAGAGCCCGTCGGTCCCCTCGGCGACGAGGTTTCGCACGAAGGCCGTTGGGGGAGCGAAACCGCGTCGGAAACCACGGCTGATTGGCCAGAGGTCGATGAACAGCGTCCCATTCAAGAACAGACGATCGTTCACGGGCCGCTGTCGAGCCTGCTGCACATGGTGCCGGTACCAGACTGGGTCCGCCAGCTGGTGCCACCCTCTGTCCGTGGTCGGCGCCAGATGCGATTCAGGAGAAAGCCTGTGGTGATCGGGGGGATTCTGGCCGCGGTGCTCGTGCTGGTTTCGTTGCTTCTGCTGCCCTCCGGTTCACAGTCGGAATCACGCGGCCCGGCCATCTCGGGGAGGGAGTCCAGAGCCGAGAACGAAACGGCCGTTGGCCCGACCGGCCACGTGGCCGAGGTGCCGGCTGAATCGACGGATGCGGCCGCCAGCATCTTGGCGGACGATCCGGCTCAGGCCCTTGTCGCACTCTCTGCCCGGCGAGACCGCTGCCTCATGGCTAAGTCTGTCGACTGCCTCGGCGGCGTTCACCAATGGCAATCGGCGGCCGCAGCGGCAGACGTGGCCCTGCTGGGCGGAGTGCCGGCCGGGGAGCCTGTCCAGTTCGCCTCGTTCGACACTCGAAGTCTCGCGACGATCGAGCGCACCGGGGACTCGGCAATCGTGACCGGCGCGATTGGTTCACCCGTCGTGCCAGGGGAAGTTGCAGGAAACGACAAACCGGCCTCGTTCCTTTTGATGAAGGGCGAGGCCGGTTGGCGTTTGCGGGATGTCTTCTTCGGGTAGACGAGGACTCCGTCGAGACGAAATTCGGGCTTAGATTCCCAGATCTGCGTCGAATGCGCCGGCTTCGAGCCGGTTCTTCACTGCGACGAGGAAGCGAGACGCGTCGGCGCCGTCAACGATTCGGTGGTCGTAGCTCAACGCGAGGTAGACGACTGAGCGGATGGCGATCGACTCGCCGTCGGCGGAGGTCACGACGCGCGGCTTGCGGGTCACGATACCGGTGCCGAGAATCGCGACCTGCGGGAGGAATACCACAGGCGTGTCGAAGAGTGCGCCACGCGAGCCGGTGTTGGTCAGCGTGAACGTGCCGCCACCCAGCTCGTCAGGCTTCAGCTTGTTCTCTCTGGTGCGCTCAGCGAGGTCGGCGATCTCGCGGGCAAGGCCGGCCAGGTTCAGCTCTCCGGCATTCTTCACGACCGGGGTCAACAGGCCGCGCTCGGTGTCGACCGCGATGCTGATGTTCTCCTGGCTCGGGTAGACAATAGTGTCTCCCTCGACGGTGGCGTTGATGATCGGGTAGACCTTCAGGGCCTCGGCCGACGCCAGCGCGAAGAACGGCAGGAAGGTCAGCTTGTCGCCGGTCTTGGCCAGGAAGGCACCCTTGACCCTGTCCCGGAGTGCTGCGACGCGGGTTACGTCGACCTCGATGACCGTGGTCAGCTGTGCGGTTCCCTGCATCGACTCGACCGCGCGCTGTGCGACGACCTTGCGGAGACGCGACATCGGCTGCGTGGTTCCACGGAGAGGGGATACCTCAAGCGGGGCGGCAGTAGCGACAACGGCGACCGGAGCGACCGCGCTGACTGCGGAGGCCGCCAAGACGTCTTCCTTGCGGATTCGGCCGCCGACACCGGTTCCGGTGATGCTCGACAGGTCGATTCCCTTGTCGCCTGCAAGCTTTCGAACCAGGGGCGTGACGTAACCAGCGTTGGCCGCAGCAACGGGCGCAGCTGCAACCGGTGCTGGCACGACGGGCGCGGCAGCGACGGGAGCGGCAGCGGCAGCGACGGGAGCGGCAGCGGCAGCGACGGGAGCGGCAGCGACAACGACGGGAGCGGCAACCGGGGCCGGCGCGACAACCGGCGCCGGGGCAGCGGGTGCGGCAACGGGGGCCGGGACTACGACGGCGGGGGCCGGGGCAGCGGCGACAGGCTCGGGCGCTACGACCGGGGCGGGTGCGACAGCGGCCACGGGCTCGGCTGCGGGAGCTGCGGCGGGAGCCGCTGAACCAGAGCCGTCACCGATTGTCACCAGTGGCGTTCCGACCTCGACAGTCTCGTCCTCCTGAACGAGAATCGCCTCGATCACGCCGGCGATCGGCGAGGGGATCTCTGTGTCGACCTTGTCCGTTGACACTTCGAGTAGGGGTTCGTCGACCTCGACGCGGTCTCCCACACTCTTGAGCCAGCGGGTGACCGTTCCTTCGGTCACACTCTCACCGAGTGCCGGAAGGTTGACGGATTCGCTCATTAGCCTGTCTCCTTTAGAAACCCTTTTGGGGCTTTTAGCTGTGTTTTATGGGCGGGAATGGGGCAATGGCTACATTGCGTGAAGGGGTTTTCCGGCGAGGGCCATCATGGCCTCACCGAGTGCCTCGTCCTGCGTGGGGTGCGCGTGCACCAGACCGGCGACATCCTCGGGGTAGGCCTCCCAGTTCACGATCAACTGGGCCTCTCCGATGAGCTCTCCCACGCGGGCACCGATCATGTGCAGCCCGACGACGGGACCGTCGGCAACCCGAACCACCTTGACGCTGCCTGCGGTGCCGATGATGTGGCTCTTGCCGTTGCCGGCCAGGTTGTAGTCGTAGCTGGAGACCTTGTCGGCTCCGTACTTCTCGATGGCCTTCGCCTCGGTCAGGCCCACGGATGCGACCTCGGGGTCGGAATACGTGACCTTCGGGATGTTGATGTCGGAGACGACCATCGGCGCCAGGCCGGCGATCTCTTCCGCAACGAAAATCCCGTGCTGGAAGCCGCGGTGGGCGAGCTGGAGACCGGGAACGATGTCGCCGACCGCGTACAGGCCGGGAATGTTCGTCTCGAGACGCTCGTTCGTGATGACGAAGCCTCGGTCGATTGTGACGCCGACCTCTTCGAAGCCGAGACCGGCTGTGGCCGGACCCCTGCCGACTGCGACGAGGAGGAGATCCGCCTCGATCGTCTTGCCGTCCTCGAGCGTGACGACAACGCCGTTGTCGTCCTGGGTGACGCCCGCGAAGCGAACGCCCAGGCTGAAGTTGATTCCACGCTTGCGGAATGCCCGCTCGAACTGCTTGCTGATCGATTCTTCCTCGTTAGGAACGAGGTGGGGGAGTGCCTCGATGATCGTCACGTCCGTGCCGAAGGACTTCCAGACACTGGCGAACTCGACTCCGATGACGCCGCCGCCAAGGATGGCCACGCGGTTGGGAACGTAGTCGAGCGTGAGAGCCTGCTCGCTCGTGATGACGCGACCGCTGATCTCGAGGCCGGGCAGCGAGCGAGAGTATGAGCCGGTCGCGAGGATGACGTTCTTTCCCACGATGACGTCGTCGCCGACGGCGACCGAGGTCGGGGTGACGAGACGTCCCTCACCGCGGATAACGGTGATTCCCCGGGCCTTGACCAGGCCTTCGAGGCCCTTGAACTTGCTTGTGACGATTCCGTCGCGGTAGGCGTTGACGGCGTTCATGTCGATGCCGTGGAAGCTCGTCGTCACGCCGTACTTGCTGGACTCGCGGCTGACATCGGCAACCTCGGCGGAGTGCAGCAACGCCTTTGTCGGAATGCAGCCGCGGTGAAGGCAGGTGCCGCCCAGCTTGTCCTTCTCGATGAGGCCGACCGACAGGCCCAGCAGGCTTGCCCTGAGCGCTGCGGCGTAGCCGCCGCTGCCGCCACCGAGTACAACTACGTCAAAATTCTGTTCCGACAAGTACGAAACTCCCTCGCGCGTAAAAGTTCTGAGTCGCAGCCCCGTGAAAAATGGCCTGCGTGGGCGAGTGTTTTTCGCCGATTCAACCCTACTACTGTCAGTTGGTCGCTCCGGTACTTCCGGCGGCCAGGGCCAGAAGTGTCCGAACCGTTACTCCGGTCGGCCCCTTGGGGGTATAGCCGTAGCCGCCTTCGGTGTTGTGGGCGGCGCCGGCGATATCCAGGTGGGCCCAGGGGATGGGACCCGAGCCGTCGGCCTTCTGGCCGATGAACTCGCTGAGAAATACGCCGGCAATGAGCATGCCGCCGGCGGTATTCCCCTGCTTGATGTTGGCGAGGTCGGCGACATCGGAGTTCAGGAGCGGACGCATCTCGGCGGGCAGGGGCATGTGCCAGAACGTCTCGCCCCGGCTGGTCGCCGCGGCCAAGATCTCGTCAACGAGACCGCGCTCACCCATGGTCCCGACGTACCGATGACCGAGTGCAACGATGGCGGCACCCGTCAGAGTGGCGATATCGATGATCGCGTCTGGATGCTCCTCGCTCGCCGCGACGAGGCCGTCCGCGAGGACCAGGCGACCCTCGGCATCCGTATTCAATACCTCGACCGTGCGCCCGCCGCGGATGGAAAGGACGTCGTTGGGCCGGATTGCCGTCGAGGACGGCATGTTCTCCGCGATGCAGAGCCAGGCGGTCAGCGCCACGGGAAGTTCGAGCCGGGCAGCGGCAAGAACAACCGCGAGGGCCGTCGCCGCGCCGGTCATGTCGTACTTCATCCCGATCATTGATCCAGCGGGCTTCAGGGACAGTCCGCCCGTATCGAAAGTGATTCCCTTGCCCACCAGTGCGATGTGCCGGTCATGCCCTGCCGGCGCGTAGACGACCTTGACGAGGCGAGGAGGCCGGCTTGACCCCTGGCCCACGCCCAGGATTCCACCGAAGCCGTCGGCGGCCAAACGGGACTCATCCCAGACGGTGACGTCGAGACCCGCCTCCGCGCCCAAGGCCTCGGCGCGTGCGGCGAAGGATGCCGGATAGAGATCCAGTGGCGGCATATTGACGAGGTCGCGAACGAGATGGACCGCACGCCCCAGCTCTGCTGCGGCCAGAACCGTTGCCTCGGAAATTTCGAGCGCGGTCACCACAACGATGGATTCGAGCTGCTTGGTCTTGGGCAGGCTTGCGGCGGAGCGGTAGTCGAGATAGTCGTAGGCCCCGAGGATCGAACCCTCGAGTATTGCCGCAGCATGTTCTGCGCCAGGCGTCGGCAGTGCGATTGCTACCGAGGCGGCGCCGCTCAGTCGTCGACCGATGACGCCCGCGGCGTAGCGAAGGTCATGGGCACTCGGCTCGGCGACACCCAGGCCGACAAGCGCGACGGACGCGGCTGCGAAGCCGGTCATTTCCGGGAGGCGAACGAACTCGTCCTTCGCGCCCGTGACCCCGAAGCTTGCGAGATTGCCGAACCGGGCAATCGTCTCCGGATCCACCAGGCCGGCGTCGGCGATCACCGGGCCATCTGCGGTCGTAAGGACTCCCAGAACGAGAACGTCGGTGATGGTGGTCGCGATGGCGGCCCGGGACACGGAGAGCGTGGCAGTGGTCATACCCTCCACCCTAGACGGGGGTGACTGTTCGCTCTCGGCAGGTCCTGACGCGGGGTCCCGATCACCGGCCTGGATTAGAATTGCGCAATGAGCAATACGCGCGGCCTGTACGAAATTTCTGGGGAACTCGACTCGATACCGGAGGGACTCCAGCTCGTTGCGGCGCTCACCGGATTCACGGATGCCGGCGGGGCAGTCAGCCAGGTCGGCGAGTACATCCTCGAGAACCTGAGCAACCGCATCGTTGCCGAATTCGACGCAGACAGCCTCCTCGACTACCGGGCCCGTCGGCCCATCATCTACTTCGACCAAGACCACCTGAGCGACTATCAGCCGCCCGTGCTCCGGTTGTACCTGGTGCACGACGAATTGAACCAGCCGTTTCTTTTCCTCAACGGCTACGAGCCGGATTTTCGGTGGGAGGGATTCTCCGCGGCGCTGTTGGAATTGATCCAGACCCTGAATGTCGTCTCGACCACCTGGGTGCACGCGATCCCGATGCCGGTGCCGCACACCCGCCCCGTCGGCGTGACGGTCAGCGGAAACCGCCTCGAACTGACGGATGCGATGAGCGTTTGGAAGCCACACACCCAGGTACCGGCCAACGCCCTGCACCTCGTCGAGTACCGGCTTGCGCAGCTGGGGCATCCGGTGGCCGGTTTCGTGCTGCTGATCCCGCACTACCTCGCCGAAACCGAGTTCCCCATGGCTGCACTCGCGGCCCTGGACAGCATCAGCGCGGCGACGGGAATCATCTTCCCGACCGACCGGCTTCGCGAAGGCGGCCGGGAGTTCGTCTCGAAAATCGACGAGCAGATCGAGTCGAACGCCGACCTGGAGAAGCTTGTCGGTACTTTGGAGACCCGGTACGACGCCTATATGGAGGGAACGTCGCTGCGATCCCCCCTGACGGACGTGGACGGCGAACTGCCGACCGCCGACGAGATCGCCGCAGAACTCGAGAACTTCCTCGCCTTCAAGCGCCACGGCGACGACCAGCCCGGCGAAACGATGGGTCTCTAGCGCTCAATTGCCGACGCCGATGCCACGGGCGTCGGTTAGGCGCGTGCGGCGGCGCGGATTAGCATTGTTCCAGTGAATTCCCGACGCGCGTGGTTAGTCCTGGCAGTAGGAACTTTTGCCTACCTCGTGGCCGTTCTGCAGCGAACCACCCTCGGTGTGGCGGGCGTTGCGGCCGCGGATCGCTTCGAGGTCTCGGCGGCGGTGCTGTCCTCCCTCGCCGTCGTTCAGCTCATCGTGTATGCGGCCCTGCAAATCCCGGTGGGCATCCTCATCGATCGCGTGGGTCCCAAGTGGCTGATCTCCGTGGGCCTGGCGTTCATGGTCGCGGGCCAGTTCACTCTCGCCTTTGCGCCCGACATCACCGTCGCGGTCCTTGGCCGGATGCTCGTCGGCGCGGGCGATGCCGCGATCTTCATCTCGCTGATCCGACTGGTGAACTCGTGGTTCTCGGGGCGCATCCTTCCACAGCTTTCCCAGTGGATCGGCAACGTCGGCCAAATCGGTCAGATCTGCTCAGCCATCCCGTTCGCCTGGCTGCTTCACCAGTACGGCTGGTCCACCGCTTTCGCCTCGGCAGCGTCGGTCGGCGTTCTTGCCCTGCTCCTGGCCATCCCTCTTCTCTCCGACAGGCCGCGGACGGTCGTGGAGACTGGTCGGTCGTCTACCCTGCGCGAGGCCCTTGCCCACCTCGCCCCCACGCTCAGGCGACCGGGAACCCAGTTGGGATTCTGGTCACACTTCGTGACCCAGTCCTCGGGAACCTCCTTCAGCCTCTTCTGGGGCTACCCGTTCCTCGTCTCCGCAGTCGGATTCAGTCGCGAGGCGGCCGCGGGGTTCCTTGTGATCATCGTCGCTGCGGGAATGGTGGCCGGGCCGGTGCTCGGCCTTCTGACCGCGAGGTTCCCGCTCCGACGATCCAACCTCGTCTTGGGAATCACCGTCATGCTCGGTGTCGTCTGGGCTGTGGTCCTGCTGTGGCCGGGGATCCCGCCGGTCTGGATGTTCATCGTGTTGACCGTCTGTCTGGGGGTCGGCGGACCGGGATCGTTGATCGGCTTCGACTTCGCGCGCTCGTTCAATCCGATCAAATCGCTGGGCTCGGCGAACGGCGTGGTGAATGTGGGCGGATTCATGGCGAGCTTCGTGATCATCTTCCTGATCGGTCTCATCCTTGATATCCAGCTCGCCTGGGGATTGAGCGGCAGCCTCTACGAATACGATGCCTTCCGTTGGGCCTTCGCGGTGCAGTACCTCGTTGTCGGCGCTGGCGTTCTGTTCCTGCTTCGGGCACGTCGGCGCACCAGGCGCGGACTGGCCCTGGAGGAGGGCGTCGTCGTTCCCCCGCTGTGGCGGAGCGTTGTGCGGGGCATCTCGAACAGGCGGCCGTAACCGGCCACGCTTCGCTTGATTCCATGCAATACTGGGTGTAAGACCCGTTCATGAACCGTCGCCTCCTGCAGAGCACTGCAAAGGCTTCAGCACTTGACATGGGTCTTAGTAATGTCAAAAAACAACTCTGGACTCCAGTTTCAGGCCTGTTACCGCCCTGTGCGGGCCGGCCGCCGGCTGGACCGGTGTGAAAGGTGTTCGTATGGTCACCCGCAAGACGACCGAGACCCTCGAGCCAGAACTGGCCGTCGAGGAGTCCGCTACCACGCCTGCAGTGAAGACTGCAGCAAAGGCTCCCGCCGTCAAGAGAACGGCAGCGACCAAGGCCACTGCCGCCAAGACCGCCGCCACGAAGACGGCTGCCGCCGACGCTCCTGCGGTCAAGGCCGCCCCGAAGCTGAGCGCGGCGAAGGCCAAGGCCGCTGCTGCCAAGGCAGCCTCTGAAGAGGGCCCGGGCGATGAGCACGACCCCGCTGACGACGAGCCGGTCGTAGTAGTTGCCGATGACGACGACACCGCCTCGGACGACGACTCAGACGATGAGCGTCCCATCAAGTCCAACCTGGACGGACCGCTTCCCCGCGGTGCGCTGGTCATCACAGACACCGACGACGACAACGACGTTCCCGTCTACTCGTCTGCAATCACGGGCGCCACGGCTGACCCAGTCAAGGACTACCTCAAACAGATTGGCAAGGTCGCTCTTCTGAACGCGGCCGAAGAGGTCGAGCTCGCCATGCGCATCGAGGCGGGACTGTTCGCCGAGGACACCATGTCCACCATGACCGAGGCTGAGAAGAAGTCGTCTTACGGCCGTGAGCTCCAGTGGGTCGCCCGAGACGGCGCCCGCGCGAAGAGCCACCTCCTCGGTGCCAACCTGCGACTCGTCGTCAGCCTCGCCAAGCGCTACACCGGCCGTGGGATGCAGTTCCTCGACCTCATTCAGGAGGGCAACCTCGGCCTGATTCGTGCGGTCGAGAAGTTCGACTACACGAAGGGCTTCAAGTTCTCCACCTACGCGACGTGGTGGATCCGGCAGGCGATCACGCGTGCCATGGCCGACCAGGCCCGAACCATTCGCATCCCGGTTCACATGGTCGAGGTCATCAACAAGCTCGCCCGCGTGCAGCGCCAGATGCTCCAGGACCTGGGCCGCGAGCCCACGCCCGAGGAGCTGAGCCGCGAGCTGGACATGACCCCCGAGAAGGTCGTCGAGGTCCAGAAGTACGGTCGCGAGCCGATCTCGCTTCACACCCCGCTGGGTGAAGACGGCGACAGCGAGTTCGGAGACCTCATCGAGGACACCGAGGCCGTCGTCCCCGCAGACGCCGTTGGTTTCACCATGCTGCAGAAGCAGCTCGAGTCGCTCCTGGACTCCCTGAGCGAGCGCGAGGCCGGCGTCATCCGCATGCGCTTCGGCCTCGGAGACGGAATGCCCAAGACGCTTGACCAGATCGGCGACACCTTCGGAGTGACGCGCGAGCGCATCCGTCAGATCGAATCCAAGACGATGGCCAAACTGCGTCACCCGTCCCGTTCGCAGTCGCTGCGCGACTACCTAGAGTAATGACGCTGTCATTGCTCGCGGTGAGTGCTAAGTGACTTTACGCATCACGGCCGCCGTTCTGGTGGGGCGTGCCGTCCGTGTGGCGGCGCGTCTCCGGGGCGGCGGTTCCGCTATTCCCGGCAAGATCGCCATGACGATCGCACCGAATTTTCTCGAGGAGACGATCTCGCGCATCCCCCAAGGGGTCGTTGCGGTGTCGGGATCCAACGGGAAATCCACGACGACGAACATGCTGGCGGCCGTCCTGCGCGCCCATGGGCTCGTCGTGTTCACGAACCCGTCCGGTGGAAACCTGCCGCAGGGTATCGCCTCGGCGGTGCTTTCGGAAGTGAGTCTGTCGGGGCGGCTGAATGCTGACATCGCAGTGCTCGAGATCGATGAGGGATACGGCATCGGCCTGACCACATTGCTGAAGCCGCGCACTGTTCTGCTGCTGAATATTCAGATCGACCAGCTGAATCGCTTTCACGAGCCCGAGCGGGTCGTGAACATGCTCAGGGGAGTGGCAGGCGCGGCGACCCGCAACCTCATTCTGAACCGCGATGACAACCATCTCGTCGACCTCGACACGAAGATCCCGGCATCGGCTGCCCGGTCCGTGACCTTCTTCGGGGCGGATCCTGCTCTGATCGAGGGTGCCGCACACGGTGTCGCCTCGGCCCAGCGTTTCGGCGATTCCCGGATTGCTGCCGGCTCGCGCCTCGCCGCTGTCACCGTTTCGTCGCTGGGGCCCTCCAGTGCTGTCCTGTCGACCGCCGAGGCCTCTTTCCCCGTCCGTCTGCCTTCCCGGGGCCTGCACTACGCGTTGGATGCAGCCGGGGCAACCGCGGCAGCACGGGCCGTGCTCGGGCAGGCCTTCGACACGTCCCTCGTCACCACGGCGCTGGAGGGTCTCGCCACGGTCTACGGCCGGGGCGAGCTCTTGACGATCGGCGACGAGAGCGTCGAGATCATCATGATGAAGAACCCGGCGAGCCTCCAGCTGAACTTGGACGCCTTGGAAACGGCACCGGAGCAGGTCTTCCTCGCTGTCGATGAGGGCACGCCAGACCCGTCGTGGATCTATGACATCGATCTCTCCGCCCTCGATCACGTCGACCTCATCACGGGGTCCAAAGCCAATCAGTTCGCTGTTCGGCTTCGATATGCGGGGATTCCTGTCGGCGGTGTCGACCTGGATATCCGGAACGCCGTCAAGAAGTTCCTGGCCCTGCCGAAGCCGTCGAGGGGCCGAAAGACAATGATCCTGAACTACGAGCAGATGATGCTCATCCGAAATTCCCTTGGCTTCAAGGACCTCGAAGGCGGAGCGAAATGAGAGAGACTGTCCGCATCCTGCACCTGGTGCCCAGCACGCTGGGCCAGAACGGGGAGACCGGCAACGTCATGGTACTCACGCGGCGGGCGGAGCTTCACGGCCTGGCCGTCGAGGTGTTGCAGCAGGAAGCCGGCGACGAGTTCCCATTCGACATCGATCTGGTCTACATCGGCAGCGGGCCGGTCTCGGCGCAGATCGTTGCCCAGCCCGCGATTCTCGAGGTCGCTTCCGACCTGCGTCAGCTTGCAGACGAGGGCGTCCCGTTCTTGGCAATCGCTGCGGGCTTCCAGCTTCTGGGGGAGAGCGTCACGATGGCCGACGGCTCCGTGCTCGAGGGCGCGGGAGTCTTCCCGGTCACGACGACCGTCGGCGGGGTACGGGTGGTGGGCGACTTCGTCGTGGAATCACGGCTCGGCACCCTCGTCGGTTTCGAGAACCGCGGTTCAGTCGTTGAGATCGGCGCAGCCACCCCGGTGGGCACGGTCACCTACGGTCAGGGCAACACCGTCGAGTCCGGTGTCGAGGGCTACTGGGTGGGCAACCTGGTCGGCACGCACCTGCATGGGCCGGTACTGGCCAACAACCCAGGCCTGGCCGACTGGCTGCTGAGTGTTGCGCTCGAACGGCGCGGAGTGGTGTATCCGACCGATGCCGTGCCCGAGCTGGAGGAGATCGACCGCTATGCAGCGGAGGCCCGCCGCGTGATCGCAGCAGGCCCCCTCTCCGAATAGGTACCGGGCTCTATGTCCTAGGTGTCGATTCGAACGCGGGACAGGTCGTTCGAGCCGGCGATGATGAATTCCTTGCGCGGGGCAACATCGTCACCCATCAGCAGGTCGAACGTGCGCTCGGCGGCGGCGGCGTCGGTCACGCGTACCCGGCGGAGCGTTCGATGTCGGCGGTCCATGGTGGTCAGCGCCAGCTGGTCGGCATCCATCTCGCCGAGACCCTTGTAGCGCTGGATCGGGTCCTGGTAGCGGCGCTTGTTCTTCTCGAGCTGCGTCAGCAGGGTATGCAGCTCTGCCTCGGAATACGTGTAGATCGTCTCGTTCGGCTTGGTGCCCGGGTTCATGATCACGACGCGGTGCAGCGGGGGAACCGCTGCGAAAACACGGCCGTCTTCGATAAGGGGCCGCATGTAACGGAAGAACAGCGTCAACAGGAGTGTGCGGATGTGGGCGCCGTCGACATCCGCGTCGCTCATCAGGATCACCTTGCCGTAGCGCGCCGCGCTCAGGTCGAAGGAGCGACCGCTGCCGGCGCCGATCACCTGGATGATCGAGGCGCACTCCGTGTTGGAGAGCATGTCGGAGACGGATGCCTTCTGTACGTTGAGGATCTTGCCTCGAATGGGCAGGAGAGCCTGGAACTCGCTGTCGCGAGCCAGTTTTGCCGTGCCCAGGGCGGAGTCGCCCTCCACGATCATGAGTTCGCTCTTGGCCACGTCACTCGAGCGGCAGTCCACCAGCTTGGCAGGCAGTGATGATGACTCGAGGGCGTTCTTCCGGCGCTGGGTCTCCTTGTGCGCCCGGGCGGAGATGCGCGACTTCATCTCTGCCACGACCTTGTCCAGCACGAGGGCAGACTGGGTCTTGTCGTCGCGTTTCGTGCTGGCGAATCGGTCGGCAAGCCCCTTGGCGACGACCTGGGAAACGATGTTGCGTACCGCGGGGGTGCCGAGGATCTCCTTGGTCTGGCCTTCGAACTGCGGCTCGGGGAGGCGCACGGTCAGCACCGCGGTGAGACCCGCGAGCACGTCGTCCTTCTCAAGCTTGTCGGAGCCTGCCTTGAGCCTGCGGGCATTCAGCTCGACCGCCTGGCGGAGGAACTTCAGCAGGCCCGCCTCGAAGCCGGCCTGGTGTGTTCCGCCCTTGGGGGTGGCGATGATATTCACGAAGCTCTTGAAGGTGGTGTCGTAGCCCGTTCCCCAGCGCAGAGCGATGTCGACCTCGCACTCGCGGCTCAGCTCGGTCGGAACCATCGCGCCCTGGGGATTCAGAACGGGAACGGTCTCGGCAAAGGTGCCGGTGCCGGTGAGTCGCCACGTCTCCGTGACGGCCGCGTCGGGCGCCAGGTGCTCGGCGAACTCGGCGATGCCGCCCTCGAAATGGAAGACGTCGCGCCGGGCCTCGTCGCCGCGGTCATCAGAGATGCCGATTGAGAGCCCGGGAACGAGAAACGCCGTCTGGCGGGCACGGTCGAACAGCTCCTCGACCTGGAAGGCTGCCGTTCGGCTGAAGATCTGCCGATCGGCCCAGTAGCGGATGCGCGTGCCTGTGACCCCCTTGGCGACCTTGCCGACGATACGCAGCTCGCTCTTGTTCTCGAAGGGGGTGAAGGGCGAGTCGGGCGTTGCTTGGGCGCCGGCGTCGGCGAAGACGCCGGGCTCGCCACGGTGAAAGGACATGGCCCAGGTCTTGCCGTCGCGGTCGACCTCGACGTCGAGGCGCTCGGAGAGGGCGTTGACGACGGACGCACCGACGCCGTGCAGGCCGCCGGAGGCGGCGTAGGAGCCCGAGCCGAACTTGCCGCCGGCATGCAGCTTGGTGAAGACGACCTCGACGCCGCTCAGGCCGGTCTTGGGCTCGATGTCGACGGGGATTCCCCGGGCCGTGTCCCTGACCTCGACGCTCGAGTCAGGATGAAGTCGGATTTCGATCGACGAGCCGTGGCCGCCGAGGGCCTCGTCGACGGAGTTGTCGATGATCTCCCAGACGCAGTGCATGAGCCCCCGTGAGTCTGTCGACCCGATGTACATTCCGGGGCGCTTTCGAACGGCCTCAAGGCCCTCGAGCACTGACAGATGCCTCGCGGAATAGTCGGCATTCGACACGTGTTCTCCTATGTGAGCGAGTCTCGCGGAACCGCGGGAGCAGCTTCAAGGATAGTTACATCCAGCCGGGTCGGAGGCCTCGACACGGGAGTGCCGAAGTTGGTACGCGTAGAGCGAAACACAGCGAATTATCGAACCGGCGTTACATAGACGTGCTTTGATTGCTAGTCAGGTAGATAGCACCGAGGCGTGAGGAGTCACACATGCTTATTACTGCAAACGAAAACGGTACCGGAACCGGTGAGTCCGGCGGATACACCCTCTCGGCGAACGACCGTTGCGACAGTTGTGGTGCCCAGGCCTACATCCGAGTCGAGATGGCCAGTGGCGGGGAGCTTTTCTTCTGCGCCCACCACGGCAAGAAGTTCCAAGAGAAGCTGTCGGGCGTCGCGAAGAGCTGGCACGACGAGTCGGCCAAGCTTCTCGAGTCTTAGAGAACAGCGTCTGCCGAGGTAATCCCTGAGGCAGCACAAAAAAATGGCAGGCCTTCACGGCCTGCCATTTTTTTTGTTGTCTGGGTCCTACTCCTGCTCGGCTTCCCGAGAGAGAACAGTCGCAAGGCTGGCGCCGAGGGAGCCGACGATCGCGTGGAGTGGTGCTCCTGACGCGTCCCGCTTGGCTCCCGACTCCGGCAGGGCCCGTGCGGACCCGTCAGAGCCCACGGCGAGAACGGGTCCGATGCCGGCCCAGGCTGCCAGGATCAGGTCCTCGCCCTTCAGGAACCGCTGGGCCCGCACGCCGCCCGTGGCGCGGCCCTTGGCCGGGAACTCGGCGAAGTCGCTGATCTTGCCCGTGCCCGGGTCTGTGTCTGGCAGAACTGAGGCACTTCCCGCGATGGTCGCCACGACGGCGGTGCCCTCATTCGCCGGCACGGAGCCGAAGAACACGACCGTGGCGTCTGAGCCGAGCGATATGCCCGCCATGCCCCCCGCCGTGCGGCCCTGCGGACGCACCGTCCCGGCCGCAAAGTGCAGGAGCTGGGCGTCGGTGGCGACGAAGACGAGTTCGTCGGTCTCCCCGGGCTGAACGGCCCCGACCACCTCATCCTTGTCTTTCAGGGCGATGATCTCGAAGTCGGGCTTGGTGGCGAAGTCTCCCGCCGTCAGGCGCTTCACCACGCCGTTCACCGTGCCGAGCGCAATCGGGGCGTCGCTGGTCAGCGAGACGAGGCCCACCACCCGCTCCCTCTTCGCGTCGAGTCCCAGGTAGTCGGAGACCCGAACGCCGGCTGCCAGCTGCACCGAGTTCGCCGGCACGACGGGCAGGTCCAAGACCGACATCCGAATGAGGCGGCCAAGGTTGGTCACCGCTCCGATCTCCGTGCGACTGGTGGTCTCCACGATCGAGCGCACGGCGTCGTGCTTGCCGCGCCGGGTGGCGCTGGCGAGGCCCTGGGCCCCGTCGATTCCATCCGGGTAGTCGATTCGGATGCATCGTCCGGTCGTTCCGAGGAGCACGACACACGCGCTGTCGGCCATCTCCAGAACGGGCTGGGAGGCCCGCCTGGCGGGGACGGCATCCTGTTGCCGAGCCTCGGTCAGGATAGTGCGGCGCGGCGTTCCGAACTTCTCTGCGACGTCTTCTAGCTCGCGGGACACCCGCTGGCGCAGAAGAGCAGGGCTGCCGAGCAGGCGGGTGAGCTCCTTGATCTCGGCGAGGAGCGCGTCCCGCTCGGTTTCGAGCTCGATGCGAGAGAACTTCGTCAGTCGGCGCAGGCGGAGCTCGAGGATGTAGTCCGCCTGGAGAACGCTGAGCTCAAAGACCTCGATCAATCGGGAACGGGCAGCCTCGGTGTCGTCGCTCGCCCGGATCACCTGGATGACCTCGTCGATGTCGAGAATGGCGATCAGGAGGCCTTCGACCAGGTGCAGGCGTTCGGTTCGCCGCGCGAGTCGGTAGGCAGTGCGTCGGGTGATGACCTGCAGGCGGTGACCGACGTAGACCTGAAGGAGTTCTTTCAAGCCGAGGGTCTGCGGCCCGCCATTGACCAGGGCGACGTTGTTTATGTTGAACGAGTCTTCCAGGGGGGTGAACCGGAACAACTGCTCGAGAACCGCCTCGGGGCTGAAGCCGGTCTTGATTCCGATGACCAGGCGAAGGCCGTGGGTTCGGTCGGTGAGGTCTGTGACATCCGAGATGCCCGCGAGCTTCTTGGAGGTGACGCCGTCCTTGATCTTGGCGATGACCTTCTCTGTGCCGATCAGATAGGGGAGCTCGGTCACGACGAGGCCGACCTTGCGAGCGGTCAGTGTCTCGACACTCACCTTGGCCCGGGTCTTGAAGCTTCCCCGGCCGGTGGCATAGGCGTCCCTGATGCCGGCGAGACCGACTATGGTGCCGCCGCCGGGCAGATCGGGCCCCGGGATGAAGGACATCAGGTCTTCGAGTGTGGCATCCGGATGCTCGATCAGATGCCGGGCGCCCGCAACGACCTCGATCAGGTTGTGCGGGGCCATGTTCGTCGCCATTCCCACGGCGATGCCGGCGGCCCCGTTCACCAAGAGGTGGGGGAAGGCGGCGGGAAGAACCTCAGGCTGGGTCAGCTGGTTGTCGTAGTTCGGCACGAAATCGACGACATCCTCGTCGAGGCCGTCCGTCATGGCCAGTGCCGACGCCGCCAGCCGGGCCTCCGTGTAGCGCGGCGCGGCAGGGCCGTCATCCGGGGAGCCGAAGTTGCCGTGACCATCGATCAGCGGAACCCGAAGGGTCCAGGACTGGGCCATGCGCACCATCGCGTCGTAAATGGCGGTGTCGCCGTGCGGATGCAGCTTCCCCATCACCTCGCCGACGACCCGGGCGCTCTTGACGTGACCCCGGTCGGGGCGCAGGCCCATTTCACTCATCTGGTAGAGGATGCGTCGCTGCACGGGCTTGAGGCCGTCACGGGCGTCGGGGAGGGCTCGAGAATAGATGACCGAATAGGCGTATTCGAGGAAGGAGTCCTGCATTTCGCTGGAAACATCGACGTCGAGGATTTTTTCCGGCACCTCAACGGTGTCGTCGGTTCTTTTCGCGGTCATTCGGGCGTGCCATTCCTGCAGGGTGTGAGGGGGATCGGAGAGTGTGACTGTGCCAGACTTGGCCCGATGCCCCCAATGTTACCGGCCACCCGAACCTCTGAGCCCCGGCTGGCCGACGTGCTGCCAAGTTGCCTCGCTGCCCTGAACAACGAAGAGAACCGGCTCGGTCTGCCGCCCGTGCAACGAGCCGTGGTCATCCTCATCGACGGCCTGGGGGCAGAGGCCCTCCGCCAGCGTTCCGGTCACGGGCGGTTTCTCGCTGCGTCCATGACGAAGAAGGCAAGAATGGTCAGCGGCTTTCCGACGACGACGGCGTCGGCCCTGACCTCGCTGTCAACCGGCACGGCCCCCGGCGAGCATGGCATCGTCGGATACACCGCCCTCATCCCGGATTCGGACCGGGTCGCCAACCAGCTCTCGGGCTGGGCGGATGACATGACGCCAGAATCCTGGCAGCGGATGCCAACGGTCTTCGAGCAGGCGGCGGAGCAGGGGATAGCGGTCTCGGCGATCGGCTCGGGCCGCTACCGGGATTCCGGCTTCACGGACGCTGTGCTGAGGGGAGCCGACTACATCCCTGCCGCATCGATAGCGGACCGTTTCACGGCCGCCACCGCGGAGCTCGCCCGCGGCGGCCGACGACTCAGCTACGTCTACGTGCCGGAGCTCGACATGGCCGCCCACGCGCACGGCTGGCAGTCGGATCGTTGGACCAAGGCGCTCGAAGATGTCGACTCGGCCGTGGCCTCGTTCGTCGCCGCGCTCGTACCAGGCGAGGGAGCACTCCTTACGGCTGATCACGGGGTCATCGACGTACCGGCGTTCTCGCACATCCTTTTCGGCGACGATCCGGCCCAGATGACCGGGGTTCGCCACGTCGCGGGCGATCCGAGATGCCTCCAGCTGCATCTCGAGCCGGGACTCGACGCGAACCAGCGCCAGACGATTCTGGATGCCTGGCGAGCGACGGAGGGCGAGCGTGCCTGGGTGCTGACCCGGGACGAGGCTGTCGCTGCCGGCTGGTTCGGCGACGTGAGCGAGGAAGTTCGGCCGAGAATTGGCGACATCATCGTCGCGGCAGCCAAGAACATCGCCTACTATGACGGGCGCAAGACCAACGATGCCAGCCGCAACATGATCGGCCAACACGGCTCGTGGAACACTGATGAGCTCATTGTGCCTCTTCTGAGGTTCGGCGCCTTCGCTCGCTAGACGATGTCGTCGTCGGTGCGAGCGCCGAAGACGATCTCGTCCCAGCTCGGCATGGCACTGCGGGTGCGCTTGGGGCTCTTGCTCGTGGGGACGGTGCCTGTTCCGCCGACGACCCCGGTCGTCTCGGTTGCGGTTCGCGCCTTCTCGGCAGCGCTCCTGTCCTTCACCGGGGATTCGAGTCCCGGCAGGGGCGTGTCAGGGGTAGCCCACGCGGGCGAGGTGCGGGCAGGTCGCTTCTGTTCGCCGTCCTCTGATGAGAGAGCTCGGGGCACGCTGAAGGGCGTGAGGGGAGAGACCGGGACTCTCGGCTCTGGCACGGCCGCGGGAACCCGGGAGCGAATCGGGGTCGGCTCGCGGTTCTCATCCGCAGCGATGTTCTGGGTCACGTCCGCATCCTCATCGGCGGCACTGGCGAAATCATCGACGAAGAGAACGCTCTCGCGCTCCCCACGACGTCGACGCAGGGCCTGCAGGAGGTCTGCCGTCTGGTTGTTGCCATCTGCGGGGGCTTTCTCCTCGGCCCGGCTGATGGCGGCGGCCGTGGCGGCGGGGGAGGACTCCTGGGACGCACCTCGAACAAATGGGAAGGAATCCCTGGCGGAAGACGGCTCAACGGTCAGGGTGTCGGCGTTC
Source organism: Microbacteriaceae bacterium (assembly GCA_947444785.1). GTDB lineage: Bacteria > Actinomycetota > Actinomycetes > Actinomycetales > Microbacteriaceae > Agreia. Next base: position 47,406 of record CANFBG010000002.1, read on the forward strand.
TCGCCCGTCGGAGTCACTGTCTCCGGCACACTGGAAACGGCTCGCAGGCGGGGGATCAGGCCCCCGGACAGGTCGGTTCCGTGCTGGGAGAGCGTCACGGCCTCGCTGTTCAGCGGCGACAGGGTGTGACGCTTCGGGTCGAACTGCCAGCGGGCGTCGTGATCGATCTGGCCTGCGGTGAAGCTGAGTTTGACGATCCAGCCGGACTCGTCCTTCCAGCTTGCCCAGCGGCTCTCCGTGGCGTTGAGACGCTCAAGCCGATCTTCGATGGCGATGCCGAACGTCGTCTTGGGTTCCTCGTTGAGAGGGTCGTTGGCGCTCTCGGCCGTGACGGCGACCTTCAGCGCTGAGTTGACGACATAGGCGCGCTCGGCGACGACGGGACCCTCATACCGCTCGATATCGGCGAGGCTCGCGCCCGTCAGCGTCGAGATCTCCTCGGCGGAGAGCCCGGCACGAATGTGGCCTTGGATCTCGCGGGGGGAGACGCGCTTGCCCGCGGTGCGGGGACCGCTCGTCTGGCGAAGCCGAGACTGAAGGACATCATCGATGGCAATCCTGAAACGCTCGCCGGACTCGCTCGCCGCGAGCAACGCGCCGTTCTCAACGCCGATAACTGTCAAATCCTGCATGGTCAAGGCCTCCACCGTCACTATCCGCTAGAAGGATGTCACGCCCACAGCCATTCGCACCGGAATGTTCCGGGCGTGCCGTATGTTGACGCGGACAGTGGTGGAATTGTTTCAGCTGCGGAATTGCTATTCCGTTGGCTTTCATGCAAACTAACGCCGCCGATTTGGTTTTACAAAGATCATTAAGAAGTGGATGGGCATGGCAACTGATTACGACGCTCCGCGCAAGAACGATGACGACTCCGAGTCGATTGAGGCGCTGAAAGAGCGAGTCCCGGACAAGATGTCTGGTGTCGTTGATGTTGACGACTCCGACAACCCCGGCGGCTTCGAGCTTCCCGGCGCAGACCTCTCCGACCTCGATCTCGATGTGGTCGTTCTTCCGCCCCAGGCGGATGAGTTCACCTGCATCTCGTGTTTCCTCGTGAAGCACCGGTCGCAGATCGATCACGAAGAGAAGCTTGGCCCCGTGTGCGTGGAGTGCATGGCCTAGGCCCAGGCAACACCGGTTAGACGAGGTCGAGCGATGTGCCCTACAGGGCGAGCGCGGCCGAGAGCCCCTTGGGGTTCCGTGTGGATACCAGCCAGTACGGCGTGGGGTCATTCGGATCCTCAAGGGGTATTTTTACGACCGGGTCGACCCAGCCCCGCATGCAGAGCCACGCCCGGGTATCGAGTTTGGGTCCGCGCTGGACGGTGGCGGCACTCCCGGTGAATGTCTCGGGAGCCCCCAGCAGGGTGCGCGGAATGCTCGCCTTGCCGGCGATGAACGTCGTCTCGGTGACCTCGATGACCGGTGCCATGCCGACCAAGAGCACCACGGAACCCCCAAAGAGCACGGCCGCGCAGATGATTCCGGCAAAAATGTTTATCGGTGCGAACACCAGCAGGCTGGCAGGGATCACAAGGGCTGTGGCGAGATAGATCCAGAGGGAGGGCACGAGCCGCTCGCGATAGAGAGTCATGTCCCTATTCGATCAGAAAAACTGGACTACCCTCTACTCGTGCCCCAAAGCGTTGAGATTCTGATTCAGGCCTCTGCCGTGCCCGTCTACGCCCACCCGGGTGACGCCGGCGCCGACCTAGTATCCACCGAGGATGCCACCCTGCTTCCGGGCGAGCGCCGAACTCTGGGTACCGGGGTGAGCATCGCCCTCCCCGATGGCTTCGTTGCGTTCGTCGTCCCACGAAGCGGCCTCGCGGCCAAACACGGAATCACAATCGTCAACTCACCGGGCACCGTCGACGCGGGCTACCGCGGCGAGATCCGGGTGGCCCTGTTGAATACGGATGCGACGGAGTCATACCGCGTGGCTGTGGGAGACCGCATCGCGCAGCTGGTCATCATGCCGGTGACCCGGGCGCACTTCATCCCCGTCGAGGTCCTCCCGGGCAGCGACCGGGGCGAGGCGGGCTTCGGCTCGACCGGCTACTCGCAGAAGCCACCGGCAGTTTCTGGAACGAGCACTTCCGCGCCCGATTCCTTCTCAGCAGTGAACGGAGACAACGCATGAGCGAAATCGAAGAGTTTGACGGTGGTCTTTCCGAGGCTGCCTCCGAAGAGGTCCTGAACGCGAAGTCGGCACCGGAGGACCGTGCCGATGAAGGACCCTTCGACAGCGCCGAGGCGAACCCCGCCCGTCCCTATGTCGACCTGGGCGGAATGAAGATCCTCCCGCGGGAGGGCCTGCACCTTCGTCTCGAGGTAGAGGAAGGATCGCAGCGCGTCGTTGCGGTCGGCCTCGACTACGCCGGTTCCACACTCCAGGTCCAGGCCTTCGCCGCCCCCCGGACCACCGGGCTCTGGCACGAGATCAGGGATCAGATTCAGGACCAGGTGACGAAGCAGGGTGGCTCCACGACCCTCCGAGAGGGAACGTTCGGTCCTGAGCTGCTCGGTCAGGTGCCCGTCGTGGAGACCGACGGGACCACCAGCATCCGTCTGGCTCGATTCATCGGTGTCGATGGGCCGCGCTGGTTCCTGCGCGGGGTCATCGCCGGCGATGCCCTGACGAACCCGTCGGCCGAGGCTGCCCTCGAATCGCTCTTCCGAAGTGTCGTCGTGGTTCGGGGTTCGTCCCCGATGCCGCCTCGGGACCTCATCCCCCTGAATATGCCGAAGACTGCCGCAGGCACCTCGGCGGGCCCCGCATAGGTGGCGACTGACGTGAACGAGCCCCAGGAACCCCGCGAGTCGGCGGGAGAGTCGGTCGCCACGCCCACGTTCTCCGAGACATTGGCCGCCGCTGCACGCAAGGCCGGTATCGGCCAGGTGACACCGGGGGAGACGCCGACCGCCGCCTCGCTCGTGCGCGCGATCGGCGGGATCCGAGGTCTCGTCGAGTCGGTTCTGCCCGGGCTGGCCTTCCTGGTCATCTACACCTTCAGCGGGCTCTTGCTGCCCAGCGTGATCGCTCCGCTCGCGGTCTCGGTGGTGTTCATCGTGGTCAGGGCGATCACACGCAGTCCGGTCATGCCGGCCATTGCCGGCTTCATCGGTGTTGCCCTGTCTGCGATCCTCGCTCTCACCACCGGCAAGGCGGAGGACAACTTCCTTCCCGGCCTCATCATCAACTCGATCAGCATCGTCGTGCTTCTGGCGTCGGTCATCGCACGCTGGCCCCTGATCGGAATCATCGCCGGTCTCCTGACCGGAGACGCAATCGGTTGGCGCGCGGACAAGGCGAAGTTCCGGATCGTCACCGTGGCCACGTGGTGCTGGGTCGGCCTCTTCGCCCTCCGACTGGGCGTTCAGGGTCCGCTCTACCTCAGCGGCCAGCCTGAGCTGCTCGCATCGACCAAGCTGATCATGGGGGTGCCGCTGTATGCGGGCATGCTCTGGGTCACGTGGCTCCTGGTGCGCACGGCCTTCGGTCACGTTCGTCCGGCCTCCCGCGCTTCGGCCTGATTCGGAACCGGCGGATGAGAAGCGGGGGACTGACTGAGGCCGAGGTTGCGGACCGCGTCTCCCGTGGCGAGGTCAACATCACGGACATGCCCACGTCCAGGCCCCTCGCCGACATCCTTCGGGAGAACGTCTTCACGTTCTTCAACGCCATTCTCACGGTCTGCTTCATCGCGGTCCTGTTGCTCGGCAGGCCCGGAGACGGCTTCTTCTTCGGTGTCGTCGTCGTCAATGCGGCGATCGGGATCTTCCAGGAGGTGCGCGCCAAGCTCGCCCTGGATCGACTGGCGCTGATCGGCGCGCCGGAGACCGCCGTTCGACGGGACGGCGAGATCACAGTCATCCTGCCGCAGGACGTAGTGCTCGGCGACACGGTCGTGCTGCGACCCGGCGATCAGGTCACCGCGGACTCCGAGGTGCTCTCGGGAACGGACCTCCTGGTCGACGAGTCGATGCTCACGGGCGAGTCTGAGCCCGTTGCCAAGCACGCCGGCGACCGGTTGCTCTCGGGCGCCCTCATCGTTGCCGGCGGCGGTGAATCCGTTGTCGTCGCCGTCGGCCGGGACTCCTATTCGAGCATGCTGAGCGCCGAGATCAAGCGTCACAGCCTCGTTCGCAGCGAACTGCGTGAGGCGACCAACAGCATCCTCGTCTACATCTCGTGGATTCTCATACCGATGATCATCATCCTGATCACGGGACGGATCTTCACCTATGGGGGACTGGGTGCCATCCTGGATCCCACGGGAGGCCTCTGGCAGAAGGCTCTCCTGGATGTCGTTGCCGCCGTCGTCGGCATCATCCCCGAGGGGCTGGTGCTGCTCACGAGCCTCGCATTCGGGGTGGCGGCACTGCAGCTGGCCCGGGACAGGGTGCTCGTCCAGGAGCTGGCGGCCGTCGAGGTACTGGCCCGGGTCGATGTGCTGTGCCTCGACAAGACCGGCACGCTGACCACCGGAGTCATCGAGTTCCACGAGCTCCTGCCGCCTCGGAGCGTGGACGAGATCTCCCCTGCCGCTCGCGACGCCCTCGCGGTTTTCGGATCCGACCCGGGGGCCAACGCGACGGCACAGGCGATCCTGGCGTACTTCGGCCGCGTGGACGTCGACGCCGAGCGTCTTCCGTTCTCCTCCAGCCGGGCATTCGGCGCCATCGCGTTCGGCGCTGTCGGGGCGCGATCGACCTGGCTCCTGGGTGCGCCCGAGCGTCTCCTGGCACAGCACCCCCACGAGCTGGAACGCGCCAACCTCCTCGCGGCCGGGGGCAATCGAACGCTGGCCTTGGCGCTCGGCAACGAGACGCCGGGTGCCTATGGCGAGGATCCGCTGAAGGCACAGGAGTGCGAGCCGATGGGGCTCGTCGTCTTCCGGGAGAGACTGCGCCCGGGTGCAGCCGAGACCCTGGCGTACTTCGCCGAACAGGGCGTGCGGGTCATCATTCTCTCGGGGGACAACCCGCACACCGTCGGTGCCATCGCCGCGCAGCTGGGTCTCGCCTCGGAGCCGATCGACGCGGCGAGCCTCTCGGACGCCGACGAGCTCGCGACGGCCCTGGCCTCATCCAGCGTCTTCGGCCGGGTCGCGCCCCAGCAGAAGCGCGAGGTCGTTCGACTCCTGAAGGCGGCCGGGTACACCGTGGCGATGACCGGTGACGGCGTCAATGACGCCATGGCCATCAAGGATGCCGACCTGGGCATCGCCATGGGAAATGCCACGCCGGCCACCCGGGCCGCCTCCCGGCTCGTGCTGCTCGACAGCCGGTTCGAGGTGCTCCCGCAGCTCTTGGGCTACGGGCGTCGCGTCATCGCCAACGTGGAACGCGTGGCGAACCTCTTCCTTGCCAAGACCGTGTACGGCTTGGTCTTCGCGCTCGTCACCGCCGTTCTGCTGTGGGAGTTCCCCTTCCTTCCCCGACAGCTGACGCTCGTGTCCACCCTCGCGATCGGCATTCCTTCTTTCTTCCTGGCCCTGGCGCCCAACAAACGGCGGTACCGGTCAGGCGTGCGGGTCAGGATGCTGCGATTCTCGATCCCCATCGGCCTGATCGCAGCGGCGACAGTGCTGCTCGTCTTCGGCACTGTCCGTGTGACACTCCCGCTTCTCCAGGCTCGAACCCTCGCGACAATCGCGCTCTTCATCGTCTCGCTCTGGATTCTGTCCGTATTGGCCAGGCCGCTCTCCGGCGCCAGGGTCGGGCTCGTGGCCGCGGTCTGTCTCGCCATGCTGCTCGCGTGCATCCTGCCGGTGACCCGGGAATTCTTCCTACTGGACATACCGCTGAACCCCTGGCTCGGATTTGCCCTCGGCGTGGCAGTTCTGGGAGCCGGTGCGATCGAGCTCTGCTATCGCTGGGCACGGCGGAACGGCGTAGTCTTCGATCGGGAATAGCGCCTGGACCACGTCGGAATCGCGCCCGGTGATGCTACTATTTATCTTGACGTCAAGATAAATGTGGCCCATCCGTGGGGTCAGCGGCGCGGAGATCGCCTTAGGTTAGCCTTGCTAGCCGCAGGGCGTGACAGCGGGCGAAGATTGACCTAAGTCAGCGAAGGAGAAGACGTGTCGAAAGTCAACAGCTTTGGGTCCAAGGACAACCTTGAGGTAGGAGATAGCTCCTATGAGGTTTTCCGCATCGACAAGGTCGAGGGGTATGAGAAGCTCCCCTTCAGCCTGAAGGTCCTGCTCGAGAACCTGCTGCGCACCGAAGACGGTGCCAACATCACTGCCGAGCACGTCAAGGCACTCGGCAGCTGGGATCCCCAGGCCGAGCCCGACACCGAGATCCAGTTCACGCCCGCCCGCGTCATCATGCAGGACTTCACCGGCGTGCCCTGCATCGTCGACCTCGCCACCATGCGCGAGGCTGTCGGCGCCCTCGGCGGCGACCCCTCCAAGATCAACCCCCTCGCCCCCGCCGAGCTGGTCATCGACCACTCCGTCATCGCCGACCTCTTCGGCAGCGAGAATGCGCTCGAGCGCAACGTCGAGCTCGAGTACGAGCGCAACGCCGAGCGCTACCAGTTCCTCCGCTGGGGCCAGACCGCGTTCGACGACTTCAAGGTCGTCCCGCCGGGAACCGGAATCGTTCACCAGGTGAACATCGAGTACCTCGCCCGCGTCACCATGACCCGCGAGGTCGACGGCGCACTCCGGGCCTATCCCGACACCTGCGTCGGCACCGACTCGCACACGACGATGGTCAACGGCCTCGGCGTGCTCGGCTGGGGCGTCGGCGGTATCGAGGCAGAGGCGGCCATGCTCGGCCAGCCCGTGTCCATGCTCATCCCCAAGGTCGTCGGCTTCAAGCTCTCAGGTGCCATTCCGGCGGCCGTCACGGCCACCGATGTCGTGCTGACGATCACCCAGATGCTGCGCAAGCACGGCGTCGTCGGCAAGTTCGTCGAGTTCTACGGAACCGGTGTCTCGCAGGTGCCGCTGGCGAACCGTGCCACCATCGGCAACATGAGCCCCGAGTTCGGCTCCACCGCCGCCATGTTCCCCATCGACGATGTCACGCTCGACTACCTGCGCCTCACGGGCCGCAGCGAGGAGCAGGTCAAGCTCGTCGAGGCCTACTCGAAGCTGCAGACGCTGTGGCACGACCCGGCCGTCGAGCCCGTGTTCAGCGAATACCTCGAGCTGGATCTGTCGACCGTCGTGCCCTCGATCGCCGGCCCGAAGCGTCCCCAGGACCGCATCGAGCTGACCGACTCTAAGGCGCAGTTCGGCCGCGATCTCAACGACTACGCCTCGGTCGAGCACGACCTCGTCGACCTCGTCGGCGACGCGTCGTTCCCCGCATCCGACCCCAGCGAGCTGACCCCGGCCGACGCCCATAACGGACACGTCGACTCCCACGTCAGCCACGCGCCCCTGACGGTCTCACGGCCCTCGAAGGTCACGCTGGAAGACGGCACCAACTTCACCCTCGACCACGGTGCCGTGGCGATCGCCGCCATCACGTCGTGCACCAACACGTCGAACCCGTCGGTCATGCTCGCTGCCGGCTTGCTTGCCCGCAACGCCAGCCTCAAGGGGCTCAAGGCCAAGCCGTGGGTCAAGACCACCCTTGCCCCCGGCTCCAAGGTCGTCACCGACTACTACGAGAAGGCCGGCCTGACCGAGTACCTCGAGAACCTCGGCTTCTACACGGTCGGCTACGGCTGCACCACGTGTATCGGAAACTCCGGCCCGCTCCTGGACGGCATCTCCACCGCCGTTCAGGAGAACGATCTGGCCGTCACCGCAGTCCTGTCGGGAAACCGCAACTTCGAGGGTCGGATCAACCCCGACGTGAAGATGAACTACCTCGCCAGCCCGCCGCTGGTCATCGCCTACGCGCTGGCCGGGTCGATGAACTTCGACTTCGACACGGATGCGCTCGGCAAGGACACCGAGGGCAACGATGTGTTCCTGAAGGACATCTGGCCGAACGCGGCCGAGGTGCAGAAGACCATCGACTCCTCGATCGACACCGATATGTTCACGCACGAGTACGCCGGCGTCTTCGACGGCGACGAGCGCTGGAGATCCCTGAAGACCCCGGAGGGTGCGACCTTCGACTGGGACCCCACCTCGACCTACGTGCGGAAGCCCCCGTACTTCGAGGGCATGACGATGGAGACGACCCCGGTCGAGAACATCCTCAACGCCCGTGTTCTCGCGAAGCTGGGTGACTCGGTGACCACCGACCACATCAGCCCCGCAGGTTCCATCAAGGCCGACAGCCCCGCCGGCGCGTACCTCGCCGAGCACGGCGTCGATCGCAAGGACTACAACTCCTACGGCTCGCGCCGCGGAAACCACGAGGTGATGATCCGCGGAACATTCGCGAACATCCGGTTGCGCAACCAGCTCCTGGACAACGTCGAGGGTGGCTACACCCGCGACTTCAGCCAGGCGGATGGCCCGCAGTCCTTCATCTACGACGCCGCGCAGAACTATGCGGCGGCTGAGACCCCGCTCGTGATCTTCGGCGGCAAGGAGTACGGTTCGGGCTCGAGCCGTGACTGGGCAGCCAAGGGCACCAGCCTGCTGGGCGTCAAGGCCGTCATCGTCGAGAGCTTCGAGCGCATCCACCGCTCGAACCTGATCGGCATGGGCGTCGTTCCGCTTCAGTTCCCGAAGGGCGAGTCGTGGGCGAGC
>CANFBG010000003.1 GCA_947444785.1 Microbacteriaceae bacterium
TGAGAGAGTCGCCCCGTCCGAGCGCAACCGACTACCTCGATAGTCACGGTGACGGTGACGGTGACGGTGACGCTGGCGCTGGCGACACCGCCCGGGACTCCCTGACGATCGTCGGAGAGCCGGAGGCCTGGCTGGGCCAGTGGGCGCTGTTCGCCGCGCTGCGGTCGCAATTCGACGTGCTGTTCGACGGCTGCGGTGTTGCGGAGTATCGCGCCGTGTCGAGGCGCCGCGACCTGCCTCCTCCGGTGAATCCTGGCCGGCCCCGGCGCTGGCTGCTGACCCCTGCCGGCACTCTTTCCCGGCACGATGACGTGCAGGGGGACGGACAGGAGGACGGACAGCGAGAGCCTAGACAGTGACCTCGATGCTGCCGACGGGCTTGCCGCCACCCAGCACAGTGAGGTTGAGCGCAGTCAGGGTCTCCTCGACCGAATCGGCGCTGAGGCCCCCCGCCCGAACGAGCAGCTCGAGGGCAACGACGACGGCCGCCCGGAGGTTGCCGTCGAGGATCTTGAGTGCCACGGAGATACCCGAGGTCGTGGACATCACCATGACGCCCTCGGCGCCGATCTTGGCGAACACGCCGAGGCGCTCGATCACGATGGTGTTCTCCTCACCGGGCCCATCGAGGGCCCAGCCGTTCTGCAGAACACTCTCGGTGAGCCGGGCCGAGTATTCGTCACGCCCCTGTGCCACCCGAGAGATGCCGCGGGCCAGGCCCCGGAGGGACACGGCGTGCACCGGGGCGCCGCACCCGTCGACCCCGCTGAACGTCACGGTCTCGCCGGTATAGCGCTCGATGACCTCGAGCACCTTCTGCTGGAGCGGATGCCCGGGGTCGAGATAGTCGGCGGTCGACCAGCCGTTCACGACGCAGGCGACCAGCATCGCGGCGTGCTTGCCGGAGCAGTTCATCATGACGGAAGAGGCCTGCCCGCCCGCGCGGACGACCTCGTCCCGGCTCGACCTGCTGCCGGGCCAGTCGGCCGGGCAGCCGAGCTGTGACTCGGCGAGCTCGGCCGTTGCCAGGATGCTCCGAACGACGTCAAGGTGCTCCGGCGTTCCCGAGTGGCTTGCGGTCGACAGCGCGGTCTGAACGGGCGAGAGCAGAACTCCCGACTCCATGACGGCCAGCGCTTGGAACGGCTTCAGGCACGACCGGGGGTACACGGGCGAGTCGGCGTCGCCGAGCACCAGGAGGTCATTGCCGGCGGCATCCACGACGACGGCGGAACCGGCATGCCGACTCTCGACGAAGCCGCTTCGGGTGAGAACGGCGAGTTCCACGGCCGCCCCGACCGTGAATGTGCCGGGCAGGGCGGTCTTGTGCGCCACGGGCCGGGCTACAGCGTCGCCATGGCGGCGTCGAAGACGCCCAGGGCATCCTCCAGCAGCGCGTCGGAGATCACGAGGCTCGGCAGGAAGCGGATGACGTTTCCATAGGTTCCGGCGTTCAGCACGAGAACACCGTTCGCGGCCGCGTAGGCGGTGATCGCGTTCACAGCGGCGGCGTTGGGCTCCTTGGTGGTCGCCCCCGTGCCGGGCATGACGAACTCGATCGCGATCATGGCGCCGATACCCCGGATGTCGCCGATGATGTCGTACTTGGCCGCCAGCCTGGCAAGCCCGGCGGTCAGCGTCTGGCCGATACGGGTTGCCTCGGCGAGCAGGTTGTCGCTCGCGATTGTCTCGAAGACCGCGATCGCTGCGGCTGCGGCGACGGGGTTGCCGCCGAAGGTGCCGCCGAGGCCGCCGGGGAAGGCGGAGTCCATGATCTCGGCGCGACCGGTGACGCCGGCCAGGGGCAGTCCGCCCGCGATGCCCTTGGCGCTGGTGACCATGTCCGGCACGAGACCGAAGTGCTCGCTCGCGAAGTAGGCCCCGGTGCGGGCCATTCCGCTCTGGATCTCGTCGGAGATGTAGACGATGCCGTTCTCGGTGCACCAGGCCTGCAGGGCCTGGAGGTACCCCTCGGCGGGAACGATGAAGCCGCCCTCACCCTGGATGGGCTCTGCCACGATGCAGGCGAGGTCGTAGGCGCCCACGGTCTTCTCGAACCAGGCGATGGTCTTCTTGGCCGCCTCGGCGCCCGAGAGACCGTCGTGATACGGGTTGGAGTTCGGGGCGTGGTAGACGTCGCCGGCGAATGGGCCGAAGCCTGTCGAGTAGGGGGCGGCCTTGAAGTTCATGGCCATGGTCAGGTTGGTGCGTCCGTGGTAGCCGTGATCCAGCACGCCGACGCCGACCCGGCGGGTGTACTTGCGGGCGATCTTGACGGCGTTCTCGACCGCCTCCGCACCGGAGTTCACGAGCACCGTCTTCTTGGCGAAGTCGCCGGGGGTGTGCGCAGCGAGAAGCTCGGCGACCCGCACATACTCCTCGTACGGCGTGACGGTGAAGAGCGTGTGGGTGACCTTGTTGAGCTGCTCGGTGGCGGCTGCGACGACTGCGGGGTTCGTGTGCCCGATGGTCGTGACGCCGATGCCGGCGCCCAGGTCGATGAAGTGGTTGCCGTCGACGTCGACGACGATGGCGCCGTTTGCCTTCTCGATGTAGACGGGAAGCGTTGTGGCGACACCCGTGGGAACCACGGCGAGGCGGCGCTCGTGCAGCGCGACCGACCGGGGGCCGGGGATCGCGGTGACGACCTTGCGCTCCTGGGGGATCGTGAAGGATGCGGCTTCGACAGGGCGGGCGGAGAGGGTGTCAGTCATGCGCACAAGTTTATCGCGGGCCTCTGAGAAAGGCACGTAGGCTGATGGCCGTGAAAGCAGAGCATTCCTACCGCGTGAACGTAGAGTGGCTTGGCAATCGGGGCACAGGCACGAGCGGCTTCAGGGACTACTCCCGGCGGAATCTGGTCACGGCCAGCGGAAAGCCCGCCCTGAACGGCAGCGCAGACCGAACTTTCCACGGCGACGCCGACCGGTGGAACCCCGAAGAACTGCTGCTGGCCGCGCTGAGCCAGTGCCACATGCTGTCCTACCTACACGTCGCCGTCCGTCACGGCGTGATCGTGACCGCCTACACGGATGCCGCGAGCGGCGTGCTGGTCACCTCCCCGGACGGGGCCGGCCGGTTCTCGGGCGCCACACTTCGCCCGGTCGTCACCCTGGCGGATGCGGCGCAGGCGGACTTGGCCAACTCGCTGCACCGGGAGGCCGCCCAGAAGTGCTTCATCGCGAACTCGGTCAATTTCCCGGTCAGCCATGAGCCGATCGCCCGCTGACCGGCGCGTCGAGGTCTGGCTGGTCCCCGGAACCCAGGACGACGGTTCCCTGCTCCACTCGGCAGTCGCTCAGTTCAGCGGGGTCGAGGCGTCTTCTGTTCGGGTCTCCGCACGGTGTGCGCACTGCGATCGGCCGCACGGGAAGCCGACGGTGACAGCTCCCCGGATGCCCGATGGCGGGGAGATCGTGGTCAGCAAGAGCAGGGCAGGGGGGTTTGTCGCTGTCGCCGTGGGGTGTGGCGGTGCGCTCGGCATCGACCTCGAGTCCGTGTCGCGGATGACCCGGGCCCGGGTCGACGAGGTTGCCTTTGCCCCGCGGGAGCGCGACGTGATCGATGATGCCCCGGCGGCAGCTCGGCAATCCGTGCGCACGGAGATCTTCTCGCTCAAGGAGGCCTATCTGAAGGCGACCGGCGAGGGCCTTCGGCTGGACCTGACGACCGTGGACACGACGGACCTTGCGCGAAACATACTCGTTCGGCGAGTACCTGTGTCGAACGCTGACCTGACCCTGAACGTTGTCCTCATCGTCGGGGAGACCACGATGAAGGAGTCGCTCGGCTTCGACGTGCGGCTGAACGGCGCGCCCGTCTAGTCGGTGGGCAGTTTCGGAAGCCGCGCTTGAAAGACCCAGGTGTCGAAGAGGGTCGTGAGGGGCGCCGGGGAGTAGAACTCGGCCGCGGTCACGAACTGCGCCGTGGTGACGCTGCCGAACCTGTTCTCGGCCACCCACGAGTGCAACAGTGCGAAGAACGCCTGGTCGCCGAGCTCACGCCGAAGAACATGCAGGAAGATCGCGCCGCGCTTGTAGACGCGGTCGTCGAACATCAGCTCCGGCCCGGGGTCGCCGAGCACGAGGTCCTGGGGCAGGGCGTTCAATCGTCGCCAGTGTTGCTTGACTGAGGCATCCGCCGTGGGTCCGCCGCTCTCCTCCGACCACAGCCACTCGGCGTAGCAGGCGAATCCCTCGTGCAGCCAGATGTCCCGCCACGAGGCGAGGGTGAGGCTGTTGCCGAACCAGGAGTGGGCCAGCTCGTGGGCGATAAGGCGCTCACTGCCGCCCTGGCCATCGATGTGGTTTCGCCCAAACGCGGAGAAGCCGTGTGCCTCAAGCGGGATCTCCAGCTCGTCATCGGTGACGATGACCGTGTACTGCGTGAACGGGTAGGGTCCGAAACACCGCTCGAACAGCGCGAGCATCCGAGGCTGATCGGCAAAGTCCCGGAGCGCGTTCGACGTCAGCGTGGCCGGAATCAGGGCGAACTGGGGAACGGGGTCGCGGCTCAGCGCGACCTCCCGGTATCTCCCGATCTGGATGCTGACGAGGTAGCTCGCGACGGGCTCGTCGGTCACATACGTCCACGTGGTTCGGCTCGCGCGCGGCACCCGGGACGTCAGGCGGCCGTTCGCGAGCACATGGTGCGTCGACTCGGCGGAGATCTGGAACGAGTAGGTGGCTTTGTTGCCCGGCTGATCGTTGCACGGGTAGAACGTCATCGCGCCGCAGGGCTGTGAGGCGACGATCACGCCGTCCTCCAACTCCTCCCAGCCGACCTCTCCCCAGAGCGACTTCACCGGGGCAGGAGCGCCGCCGTAGCGAATGACGACGGTGAAGACCGAGCCGGCCGCGATCGCGTGCGCCGGGGTGATGGTGAGCTTCTGAAGCGTCTCGACGGCCTTCTTCGCGGCGACGCCGTTGACAGAGACTCGGTTCGAGGTGAGCCCGGCGAAATCCATGCTGAATCTCACCAGGTCGCCGGTCGCGGTGGCGGTGATCGTCGCGATGCCGGCGAGCCGGTTGTTCGACACCCGGTAGTCGAGCTCGAGCGCGTAGTGCGTCACGACGTAGCCGGCATTGCCGCTGGTCGGCAGATACTCCCGGTTGCTGCCCAGCTCGGCCCGCGGCGGAAGCGCGGGGGGCTTGTTCGGCATCAGATTCCTCAGCGGTTTCGGGGCATTGCTGTCCACGGGGCGATTGGATTCCCGGTCCAGCGGCTGCCATCCGGAACTTCCTCGCCCCGAAGCACGAGGGAAGACGGACCGACGGTGGCGTCCCGTCCAACCTTAGCGGCGGGAAGAATGACGCCGTGCGGCCCCATCGTCGCCCCGGCCATCAGCTCGACCGAATCCAAGGACATCACCCGGTCGTGAAAGAGATGTGTCTGAACGACGCAGCCGCGGTTCACGGTCGCACCGTCGCCCAGGGTCACGAGATCCGCCTCGGGGAGCCAGTAGCTCTCGCACCAGACCCCCCTACCCACGGATGCGCCCAGCGAGCGCAGCCACCAGGCCAAGGCGGGCGTGCCGGCTGCGGCACGCGCGAACCAGGGCGCGGCCACCATCTCCACGAACGTGTCTGCGACCTCGTTGCGCCAGATGAATGACGACCAGAGCGGATGCTCCTCCCGGCCGATCCGGCCGATCAGGCTCCACTTCGCGAGCGTGGTGATAGCCGCCGCCACGGCGCCGGCGCCGAGCAGCACCACCCCCGACAGGATGTACGTGGCGAACGGACCAGCCAAGATCATCCCGACCTCGAGCAGGGCGACGACGCCGAGGCCGATCGCGGCGGTGACCATCACGGGCACGATTCGGCCGAGCTCCCACAGGGCCCGGGCAACCCTCAGCAGGGTTCGGGGCTTAAACGTGCGCGTCTCATCGAACTCCGTGACAGCGCGGCGAAGACGCACCGGGGGGTTGCCGATCCAGGATGAGCCCGCCTTGCCCTTCTTCGGAGTCGCCGAGAGCACGGCGACAAGGCCGTTCTTGGGAACCGTTCTGCCGGGCCCGGTCATGCCGCTGTTGCCGAGGAAGGCGCGGCGGCCGATCTTGGCCTCGTCGATATGGAGCCAGCCACCGCCGAGCTCGTAGGAGGCGACCATGGTGTCGTCGGCGAGAAAGGCGTGATCGCCGATGGTCGTCATCGACGGCAGCAGCAGAACCGTCGAGGCCTCGACGTTGACGCCGACCTTGGCTCCCAGGAGCCGTAGCCATACGGGGGTGAACAGTCCGGCGTACAGGGGGAAGAGTAGGCTTCGGGAGACGTCCAACAGGCGCTCCGTGCCCCAGACCTGCCACCCGATTCGGCTGCGCACGGGGTAATAGCCCGGCTTCAGGCCGATGGAGAGCAACCGTACGCTCAGGATCACCAGCAGGGCGAAGGCGACACCTGCGGCGACCGTGCCGAGGGGGATGGCGATGAGTGCGGCCACGACGGCCTCGCCCAGACTCTGGGAGCCCCGCACCGCCAGGATGCAGATGCCGAGCCCCAGGGCCAGCGCCAACGGGGGGAGAAGGGACAGCCCGATGGAGCCGAGGGCGTAGGCGACGAGCCAGCGCGAGGCGCGGGGCGGCCTTTCTGCGGGCCATCCGCTCTTCGCCTTGCCCATCCGCTCGGCAGGGCTGCCCGCCCAGAGTTCACCGGATGGCACCCGCGCGTGCACGGCAGACCCGGGAGCGATCGCGGCGCCCTTTCCGACGCGGGATCCCGGGAGCATGATGCTTCGCGCACCGATTACCGCATCGGCGCCGATCGTCACGGTACCCACTCGCAGAGTGTCGCCGTCGATCCAATAGCCAGACAGGTCGACCTCGGGTTCGACGGAGGCGTGGGCGCCGAGCGTCAACATGCCGGTCACGGGAGGAAGGGTGTGCAGGTCTGCGCCCTCGCCGATCTTGGCTCCGAGCGCCCGGGCATAGTTCGTGATCCACGGCGCACCCGCAAGCGACGCCGCCCCAACGAGACTGGCCACCTGCTCGGCTAGCCAGAGTCGGAGGTGAACGCTGCCGCCTCGCGGATACTCGCCCGGGGCCAGCCCCTTCAGCAGCAGCCTCGCGGCAACAACCGAGAGGCCCATCCGGCCGAGGGGCGTCACGAAGACGATGAACGCGGCGGCGATCGCCCACCAGGAGAATGTGGGCAGCCAGTCGAGGCCGACCAGGGCGTTCAGAATATTGTTCGCGGCGAGCAGGTAGGTCACCCAGCGCACGCCCACCAGCGAGAGCAGGGGAAAGCCGAGCAGGCTCTGGATAACCTGGCTTCTGACGGGCGTGGGCAGCACGGCGCGCTGGGCGATCGACTCGACCGGGGTTCGCGATTCGAGTTCGCTCGCCAGGGCACCGATTCGCGGATGGTCATAGACATCGGCCACGCGGGCATCCGGGAACCTCCCGCGGATCAGCGAGGTCAACTGGGCTGCCGAGAGGCTGCCGCCACCCGCGGCGAAGAAGTCGTCGTCAGCCCCGGCAACGGCCACGCCCAACACGGCCGTCCAGTGCTCTGCGAGCCAGGCGGCGGTGCCGAACAGGCCCGAGGAGGCTGCTTCGCCATCCTGTGCCGCGAGGGGCCACGGCAATGCAGAGCGGTCGACCTTTCCGGAGGTGCGCACGGGCAGGGCGTCGATGACGGTGATAAGCGGAACCAGGGGACCCGGCAACTCGTCGCGAAGCTGAACCAGCGCCTCAGCGCGGTCGAAGAGATCCTGTTCCCCTTCGCCGAGGGCGAGGTAGCCGACGAGCACCTTGTTGCCCGAGGCCGTGGTCTGGATCGCCACGGCGGCGCCCGCGACGTGGGGGAGTGCGGACAGTGCCGACTCGATCTCGCCCAGCTCTATTCGCCGGCCGCCGAGCTTGATCTGATCGTCGGCGCGGCCCTGGAACAGCAGGCCCTCGCCGTCGAAGCGAACCAGGTCTCCGCTGCGATACGCCCGGTCCCAGCCGAGAGAGGGCATGGGGGCATATTTGTCCGCGTCTTTCTCGGCGTCCAGATAGCGGGCCAGTCCGACGCCGCCGATGATCAGCTCGCCCGGTTCACCCGGTGCCACCGGGATCAGGTCGGAATCCACCACCGCGAGGTCCCAGCCGTCCAGCGGCAGGCCGATGCGCACGGGGGAGTCCGGCTCCAACAGCGCGGCACAGGCGACGACGGTCGCCTCGGTCGGGCCGTAGGTGTTCCAGACCTCGCGAGAGTCCACCGCCAGGCGGGTCACGAGCTCGGGCGGGCACGCCTCGCCGCCGAAGATGAGCAGCCGAACGTTCTCCAGTGACTCGACCGGCCAGAGGCTCGCGAGCGTGGGCACGGTCGAGACCACGGTGATGCCATGGGCGATCAGCCACGGACCCAGGTCCGCGCCGCTTCGAACGAGCGTGCGGGGTGCGGGCACGAGACAGGCGCCATAGCGCCACGCCAGCCACATCTCCTCGCAGGAGGCATCGAAGGCAACCGACAGTCCCGCCAGCACCCGGTCGCCGGGACCGAGGGGATCGTTCGCGAGAAAGAGTCGAGCCTCGGCATCGACGAAGGCCGCGGCCGAGCGATGGGTCACGGCGACGCCCTTGGGCACGCCGGTTGACCCCGAGGTGAAGATCACCCAGGCATCATCCTCGGGGCGAGGTGCGGGGACCAGCGCAATGCTGCCGGTTCCCACCGTATTGAATCGGGTCTCATCGGCATCTGCGAGGTCAGCGTCCACGCGCGAATGAAGAACTGAATCCGAGTGCCTGACGAGGGTGCCGTCGTTGCCGATGACGCCCACGACCTCGGCCTCGGAGAAGACCAGCTGGGCGCGCTCCTCCGGGTCATCCGCGTCGACCGGCACGTAGCTGGCCCCGACGGAGAGAACGGCAAGGATCGAAATGTAGAGCGTGCGGGTGCCCGAGGGGATGCGGATGCCGACTCGGTCGCCCCGGCGCACACCCAGCCGGTTCAGGGCGCTCGCGGACCGGTTGACCAAGCGCATGAGTTCGCGGTAGCTCAGGCTGCCGGCGGCATCGGCGAGGGCCGCGGACTCCGCGTTCTCGAGCGCGCTCGTGCGGAGTATGTCGATCAGCGTTCGCGCCGGCGCAGCCCGGGTGCCGCCTAGAAGGAGTGTCGGAACACCCGAAGTCACAGTCATTCTCGGTCCTGTCCTGCCTCGTCCTAATTTCACACTGTAATGACATTGGGCCTTCTCGCCCGAAGGAAACCCCGCAGGCGCCGAGATTAGGACCACGGGATTGACGAAAGGTTAACACCGTGAAGACTCGCGGTGAAACGGCTTCGGCCGGGTATCCGATATGGCGGCGAAAGCCCGTGCATGTCGCGCGGGCTCAGGATTCTGCGACATGCTTCCCAGCCCTCGGACAGGCGGAGGCAGGCAACATGCGGCAGACTAGAGGAGTTTGAGTCGTTTGCTGCGACTGAATCGCTCGCTACCGAAATCGTTCCCACACACCCTGAGGTCTCATGCGCAAGCTTCCTGTCATCTTCGCCGCCACCGCCCTGGCTCTCGTTCTGGGCGGATGCGCGTCTGCCGCACCGGTGCCGACCGACTCCTCGACGCCGGCCGCAGCCGGGGCGACGGGAACCTGCACCGACACGGCGTCCGGGTCCGCCTCGGAGGGTGTCACCGTCGCGGGGGACATCAACACCAAGCCGACCGCCACGTTCACGGCTCCCCTCTCGGTCACCGAGACCCAGCGCACGATCGTGACGCCCGGGTCTGGCGCGAAGATCAACATCGGCGACAGCACGACCATGAACCTGACCGCGTTCAACGGAACGACCGGCAAAGAGGTCTACTCCTCGGTCGACCAGGGCGGCGCCGCCAACGTGACCGTCGACTCGGCATTCATCATCGGAATCGTCAAGGGCGTCGAGTGTGCCCCGGGCGGTTCGCGCATTGTGGCCGTCATTCCGCCCGCCGATGCGTGGGGCGACAAGATCCCGACCGGCTTCGACCTGACCGCCACCGATTCCGTCGTGCTGGTTCTGGACGTTGGGCAGGCATCGCCCCCGGCCGCCACCCCGGCACCCGGCAGCGTTCCCTCCCAGGCGAACGGCGCCGACCAGCCTGCGACCGCGGGCTTCCCGACGGTCACGCTCGCGGCCGACGGCGCTCCGACCGTCACTATTCCGAGTTCCGCGGCGCCCACGACGCTGGGTCTCGCCGTGCTCAAGAAGGGTGACGGCGCTGTCGTTCCCGACGCCGCCAAGGTGACGGTCCAGTACCAGGGCGTCATCTGGGGTACCGGCAAGGTCTTCGACCAGAGTTGGGGCAAGGCCCCCGCGCAGTTCTCCGTGGACGGCGTCATCGCCGGCTTCAAGAAGGCCATCGTCGGGCAGACCGTCGGATCCCAGGTCATCGTCGTGATCCCGCCGGCAGACGGCTATGGCACGACCGGTGTCCCGGCCGCGGGCATCGGCCCGACCGACACGCTGGTGTTCGTCGTGGACATCCTCGCCATCGGCTAGAGCTTTTCAAGAATCGGCGTCGCCCAGCGGAAGCACTTCCGCTGGGCGACGTTTTTGTTGACTTGACGGGTGGTGCAGGATGGAACCCGTGAGACGCGTAATTATTCTTGGCTCAACCGGTTCCATCGGCGTTCAGGCGCTGGATGTTATCCGGAACAACCCCGACCGCTTCGAGGTGGTCGGCCTTGCCGCCGGCTCCAAGCGCGAGGCCCTCGAGGCCCAGGCCGCAGAGTTCGGTGTCACCGACATTGCCCTAGGCGCCGAGGAGGCGGAGTACCTGGTGCGCGATGTCGAGGCCGACGTCGTCCTGAATGGCATCACGGGCTCGGTCGGCCTCGGGCCGAGTGTCGCGGCCCTTCGCGCCGGGCGAATCCTGGCACTCGCCAACAAAGAGAGCCTCATCGTGGGCGGCGACCTGCTGAAGGCCATGGCGGCACCAGGTCAGATCGTCCCGGTCGACTCGGAGCACTCGGCGATCGCCCAGGCACTGAAGAGCGGCACCGCCGACGAGGTGCAACGGCTCGTCCTGACCGCATCCGGCGGGCCGTTCCGTGGCCGCAGCCGTGAGTCGCTCGCGGGCGTTTCGCCCCGTGAGGCCCTCGCGCATCCGACCTGGGACATGGGGCTCGTCATCACGACCAACTCGTCGACGCTCGTGAACAAGGGGCTTGAGATCATCGAGGCGCACCTGTTGTTCGACGTGCCCTACTCGCGCATCGACGTCACCGTGCACCCGCAGTCGATCATCCACTCGATGGTCGAGTTCATCGACGGCTCCACCATCGCCCAGGCGTCACCGCCCGATATGAGGCTGCCGATCTCGCTCGGCCTGGACTGGCCGAACCGTATCGCCGGTGCCGGCAAGCCACTGGACTGGTCCACGAGCCACACCTGGACCTTCGAGCCCCTGGACACCGAGGCGTTCCCCGCCGTCGAGCTTGCCAAGCAGGTGGGACGCTCCGGGGGAACCTATCCCGCGGTCTTCAACGCGGCCAACGAACAGGCCGTGGCGGCGTTTCATGCCGGCCGCATCGGTTTCTTGGAGATCGTGGACACCATCCGGTCGGTCGTCGACTCTCACGACCCCGGGTCGGAGGCACTGAGCCTCGAATCCCTCGCCGAGGCCGAGGCCTGGGCGCGACGCGCAGCCGAGACCTTGATCTCGCGCTGACAACCGTAAAAGGAAGCAGGGCCCGTCTTCGGAAAAGGCGGGCCCTGCTTCGTTCTGCGGAGCGCCTTAGCCCAGGCGGGACACCCTGCGGCGGCGCATCAGAACCAGTGCGACTCCGCCGAGAGCAAGAGCGGCTGCCGCGCCCAGCGCTGCGAGAAGGCTCGATTCGGTTTCGATGCCGGTCTTGGCTAGTTCTGGAACGGCGGGGGCCTGGATATCGATGGTGAGGTAGCCGAAGGCGTGGTCGATCGGCTTGCTCTCGACGAGCTCCACACACACCTTGTACGTGCCGGCTGTTCCCGTGGCGGGAGTGCCCGAGACGCTGAGCGCCGGCTCAACCCCGGACGGTGTCGGGGTCGAATTCAGGGTGAGGCCCGCAGGCAGGGCGATCGGCGTCACCTGGGGTGCGATCGAGGTGGGGGCGATGTTCTGGATGGCCAGGGTGCAGTTCGCGCTGTCGACTGCCTGATAGAAACCGCCATCGGGAACCCAGGGGTCGATGTGGAACTGGCCGTGGATGCTTGCGCTGTTCGTCGGCGCTAGAGGAACGCCCTCAGTGGCTGCGACGTCGGTTGTCTGCACCATCGGAAGGACCGTGAATGACGCCTCGTACGTCGGACTCTCGCCAACGGGGGGTGTCTCAAGATCGACACAGGCACCGGCGAAGAACTTATGCGTTGTGGTGATCGGCTCTGCTTGGTAGTTGGAATCCGTGTCGACAATGGTCTCCGACAACGACACATTCGACCAGCACGTTTGGAATAGCACGACCCCGGTCGGCCCCGTTGTCACCACGTTGTAGGCACCGAACCATCGGAAGGGTGCTGAGCCCGTTCCGGTGAAGGTGATGGTCACAGGCTCACTCGACTGCACGATTGCGGGCGTGATCGAGACGCCGGTGAGAGTATTTCCCACGGGCCCAGCGACCGCCGGAGCTGCCACGCCGGCCAGGACACCGGTGGCTATCGCGACGGCGGCGATTCCGAACAGGGTTGCGAGCTTCATCGAATTCCTTTGGTGATCAGGCAGCTGAATCCTGAAACGGATATTGGGCAGGACTACAGGTCAATCTAGCGGAGATCCACTAAATGGTTAAAGCATTTCAGGGCCCGACCTTGCGGACGGGCCCTGAAAACCAGGCAACCCTAGGAGACGCGGGCAATACGGCGGCGGCGAGCCACGAGCAGCGCACCTGCCCCGAGGATCAGGACCGCGAGAGACCCGAGTGCCAAGGAACTGTCGGCAAACGTGTCACGTCCGGTCTTGGCCAGTTCGGCGGGCGGGGCAGCGATCACGATCGTCAGGTAGCCGAAGGCGTGGTCGACGATCTGGCTCTCGACCACCTCGACGCACAGCTTGTAGGTACCGGCGGTTCCTGCGGCAGGCGTGCCCGAGACGCTCAGCATCGGTTCGACACCGGATGCCGTCGGGGTCGAATTCAGCGTGAGCCCGGCGGGAAGCGCGATGGGTGTCAGGGGGGTCGGGATGCTCGCAGGCTGAATATCGTTCATCAGAGCGCAGTTCGAACTCGCGACAGCCTGGTAGTAGCCACCGTTTGGAACCCAGGGGTTGGGGTGGAACTGACCGGTGAGCATTGCGCTGTCCGTGGGGGCGAGAAGCTCTCCCTCGGTCGCCGCGATATCGGTCGTTGTGACCATGGGCAGCACGGTGTATGCCGCCTCGTAGGTGGGCATCTGGCCAACGGGTGGTGTGTTGAAGTCGACGCAGAGTCCGGCGAAGTACTGCTCTGTCGTCGTGATGGCCTCGGCCTGGTAGTTGGTGACCTCCCTGGTGCCGGAGGTCAGGTTGATGGGCGAGTTGAGACAGAAGTCTCCCAGTACCTCGCCGGACGGGCCCGTCGTGACGAAGTTCTGCGCGCCAGCCCAGTCGATAGGGGCGATGCCGGTGTACGTCGTCGTGACCGAGCCGCCCGAGGCAACGGTGGAGGGCGTGATGCTCACGCCGGTCAGGCTGCTGCCGTTGACCGCCGCGGCGGGGGAGGCTGTTCCCGCGAGGGCTGCGGCGGCTACGGCAAGGGCTGCGAGGCCCGCCAGGGTCTTGGTCTTCATTGATTTCCTTCTGGGGAGCTGTTGCACACTTGCCTGTCGCACGCTAGATGGCGCCTTCCGAAACCTACCGGGGGAAACACGGGTGGTAAAGGGGGTTGTTCAGGGGTTCCTTTTCGACTAGCGACCTTGTGAACCAGATTTCTCTCGGCTGGCTCCCAGTCAAAGGACAGCGGGCAGAAAATGGCCCGGGGTATCGTTTTGACGTGGAAACGGTCCTTCTCTTCATTCTCGGCGTACTCGTCGTCGTCATCGGCCTGGCCGTGTCCATCGCTCTTCACGAGGTCGGGCACCTCGTGCCGGCCAAGAAGTTCGGCGTCAAGGTCACCCAGTACATGATCGGGTTCGGGCCGACGCTCTTCTCGCGCAGGCGTGGTGAGACCGAGTACGGCGTCAAGGCGATCCCGCTCGGCGGCTACATCTCCATGATCGGGATGTTCCCCCCGATCAAGCCCGGCGGCAAGGTCAGAAACGCCAGCACAGGCTTCTTCAACACGATGGTGCAGGATGCCCGCGACGCCAGCGCCGAAGGGGTGGGTGCCGACGAGGACCGCGCCTTCTACCGCCTGCCGACCTACAAGCGCATCATCATCATGCTCGGCGGCCCCGTCATGAACCTGCTCATCGCCGTCGTGTTGTTCGGCGTGCTGCTGATGGGCTTCGGCACCGCCCAGGTGTCTACGACCGTCGGCAGTGTCAGCGCCTGTGTGGTGCCCGCGAGCAACTCCAGCCAGACCTGCGCACCGAGTGACGCGGCCGCACCAGGTGCTGCCGCCGGTATCCTGCCGGGTGACAAGCTCGTGAGCATCCAGGGCAAACCCGTCACCAGCTGGGCCCAGTCGACCGACATCATCCGGGACTCGGCGGGCATTCCCCTCAGCTTCGTGGTGCTTCGAAACGGCGTCGAGACGCCTCTCACTATCACCCCGTTGCTCACCGAGCGGTACGTGCTGACCGACGCCGGGCAGATCGCCAAGGATGGCAGCGGCAAGCCCCTGACCCAGAAGGTCGGGTTCGTCGGCATCGGCGCCGCCCAGGAGCTCGTTCCCCAGCCTGCGACCAGTGTTCTCCCGTTCGTCGGGGAGAACATCGGGGGAGTGGTGCACATCATCGCCAACCTGCCCGCGCGCCTCGTCGATGTGGCCAACGCGGCATTCGGCTCCGGTCCGCGCGACCCGAACGGGCCGATCAGCGTCGTGGGCATCGGCCGCGTCGCGGGGGAGATCACCAGCATCGACATGCCGGTGCAGTCGAAGGTGGCCAGCCTGATCGGCCTGCTCGCCTCCCTGAACGTGGCCCTCTTCGTTATCAACCTCGTTCCCCTGATGCCGCTGGACGGCGGTCACGTCGCCGGTGCGCTCTGGGATGCCCTCCGTCGGGGCTTCGCCAGGCTCTTCCGCCGGCCCAAGCCTGCCCCCTTCGACACGGCGCGGCTGATGCCGCTGACATTCGGCGTCGTGATCGTGCTGGGTGGTATGAGTGCCCTGCTGATCTACGCCGATATCGTCAAGCCCATCTCGCTGTTTGGCTAACAGGTTCGAGCCCTAGACTTAGGCCGTGGCCGCTATCAATTTGGGAATGCCCAAAGTTCCAGAAGTTCTCTCTCCCCGTCGAAAGACCCGGCAGATCAAAGTCGGAAAAGTACTCGTTGGCGGTGACGCGCAGGTAAGCGTGCAGTCCATGACGACGACGCCGACGACCAACATCAATGCGACCCTGCAGCAGATCGCAGAGCTCACGGCTTCGGGCTGCGACATCGTGCGCGTTGCCGTTCCCTCGAGGGACGACGCCGAGGCGCTGCCGATTATCGCGAAGAAGAGCCAGATCCCGGTCATCGCGGACATCCACTTCCAGCCGAACTACGTGTTCGCGGCAATCGATGCCGGATGCGCGGCCGTCCGGGTGAACCCCGGCAACATCCGCAAGTTCGACGACCAGGTAGGCAAGATCGCCGCCGCGGCCAAGGCCGCCGGCGTGTCTCTCCGCATCGGTGTCAACGCCGGTTCGCTCGAGCCCAGCCTCCTGGCGAAGTACGGCAAGGCGACCCCGGAGGCCCTCGTCGAGAGCGCCGTCTGGGAGGCCAGCCTCTTCGAGGAGCATGACTTCCACGACTTCAAGATCTCGGTCAAGCACAACGACCCCGTCATCATGGTCAAGGCGTATCGCCTGCTGGCCGAGCGAGGCGACTGGCCCTTCCACCTCGGCGTGACCGAGGCCGGCCCCGAGTTCCAGGGCACCATCAAGAGCGCCACCGCGTTCGGCATCCTCTTGGGCGAGGGAATCGGCGACACGATCCGGGTCTCACTGTCTGCCCCGCCGGCGCTGGAGATCAAGGTCGGCCTGCAGATCCTCCAGTCGCTGAACCTCCGAGAGCGCAAGCTCGAGATCGTCTCCTGCCCGAGCTGCGGCCGCGCGCAGGTCGACGTCTACAAGCTGGCCAATGATGTCACGGCCGGCCTCGAGGGAATGACTGTGCCGCTTCGAGTCGCCGTCATGGGCTGCGTCGTCAACGGGCCGGGTGAGGCCAGGGAGGCCGACCTCGGTGTCGCCTCCGGCAACGGCAAGGGTCAGATCTTCGTCAAGGGCGAGATCATCAAGACCGTTCCGGAGTCTGAAATCGTGGCGACGCTGATCGAAGAGGCAAATCGCCTCGCCGCTGAGATGCCCGCGGGTGACACATCCACCGGTATTCCGGTGGTCAGCGTCGGTTCTGCATAGCCTCTACACAGGCGCCGGTCAGTCAATGATGAGGTTGGCTGGCTAGCTTCAGGTGTTCTTGCTGTAATGCTGCAGCCACTCGACTGAAGTTCCGCAACAGGAAGACGGCCAGCTCATCGCACGCTCACGCACCCCGATCCATTCATCAGGTGACACCCCCCGGCACGGTAGCCATCGCCAGGGCTCGGTCGCCGGGGGTGTCTTGAAGGCGCTGGCGGTCGGCCTCGCTGTGGCCCTTGTCAGCTCCGTGTCCGTTGCGGCCATCGCTGTCGGCAGCCTGGCGGGAGAGGTGGCGAAGAACACCGTCAGCCTCGGGAATGAGGCCCAGACTGCTCCCCTCGTCGACATCGGGGCAATCGAGGGCGGTGTCAACATGCTCATCGTGGGCAGTGATACCCGGCTCGATCAACTCTCCGTCGCGGACAGCACCGGCGGGGCACGCAACGACGTGACGATGCTCATGCACATCTCGCAGGATCACCAGCGGGTCACCGTCGTGAGCATTCCTCGCGACACCATGATCACCATGCCCGCGTGCAAGGACCCGGTGACCGGGGACATGCTGGGTGCGGCGAGCTATCAGCAGTTCAATTCGGCTCTTGGCCGTGGCGGCCTGGCCTGCGTCGTGAAAGCGGCCGAGTCAGTGACCGGCCTCACGATTCCCTATGCAGGAATGATCAGCTTCGACGGCGTCACGGCGATGACCAACGTCATGGGCGGCGTGGATGTGTGTATCGCCAAGGCGATCAACGATCCCTACAGCAACGTGCATCTTGCCGCGGGCCAGCAGACCCTGACCGGCGAAGACGCCCTCGGCTTCCTTCGAACGCGGGAGGGTGTCGGTGACGGCAGCGACCTCGCCCGAATCAGCTCCCAGCAGGTCTACCTGTCGGCACTCGTTCGCAAGATGCTCTCGGAGGGGACGCTGACCAACCCCCTGACCATCTACGGCCTCGCCAAGGCTGCGCTGACGAACATGCAGTTCTCCAGCCAGCTTGCGTCCCTCGATTCGATGATCTCGATCGCCAAGGCCCTTGCCGGGGTGTCGCTCGCAAATGTCTCGTTCCTCAGATATCCGGTGGCCGGCGACCCCCAGGACCCGAACAGGGTCGTCGTCAGCGGGTCGGACGCCAAGATCCTGAATGCCGCCCTGCTGAACGACACCCCCCTCGATCTGAGCCGCACATCGACGGCGGGCTCGTCGAAGGTCGAGAGCACTGTCGGCGAGGCGGCATCCACGGCCGCGGCGACCGCGACCCCGGCTCCGGATGCGATCCCGGCTCCGGATGCGACGGCCAGCGCCACGCCGCTGCCCACGGCCTCCGCAGCCCTGAAGCTGCCGGACTCCTTCACCGGCCAGACGGCGAGCCAGGTGACCTGCTCCATCGGCAACTGAGCCGGTATCTTCCGACTCGCGTTCTTCAGGTGCCGAACGGTCAATAGAATTGACCCGTGCCTGTGCGTCTAACTAACTACTTCCTCCGAACCCTCCGCGAAGACCCCTCCGATGCGGAGGTGACGAGTCATCGCCTGCTTGTGCGCGGTGCCTATATCAGGCGCCAGGCGCCGGGCATCTTCGCCTGGCTGCCGATCGGCCTTCGGGTCAAGGGCAAGATCGAGGCCATCGTCCGTGAGGAGATGGCGGCCGCCGGGGCCCACGAGGTTCACTTCCCGGCGCTCCTGCCCAAGGAGCCCTACGAGGTCACCGGTCGCTACACGGAGTATGGCGACGGCATGTTCCGCCTTGCGGACCGCCGGGACGCGGGCTACGTGCTCGCCCCGACCCACGAGGAGGTCTTCACCCTCCTGGTCAAGGATCTCTACAACAGCTACAAGGACCTTCCCCTGTCGATCTATCAGATCCAGGACAAGTACCGCGACGAGGCCCGCCCCCGTGCCGGGCTCCTGCGCGGTCGCGAGTTCACGATGAAGGATGCCTACTCCTTCGACTACACGGATGCGGGCTTGAACGCCTCCTATCAGGCCCAGCGCGATGCCTACGAGCGCATCTTCACGCGCCTCGGCCTCGAGTACGTCATCGTCACGGCCGACGCCGGCGCCATGGGCGGCTCCAAGAGCGAGGAGTTCCTGCACCCGACGCCGGTCGGCGAGGACACCTTTGTTCGCTCCGCCGGGGGCTACGCCGCCAACATCGAAGCTTTCACAACCCTCGTGCCCGACTCGATCCCACTCGAGGGACTCCCTGATGCACGGGTCTTCGACTCGCCGAACACCCCCACGATCCAGACTCTCGTGGATCTCGCCAACGCCGAGCAGCCTCGTGCCGACGGCACGCTGTGGACCGCGGCGCACACACTGAAGAACGTGGTCCTGGCGCTCACCCAGCTCGACGGCACCCGCGAACTCGTCGTGATCGGCCTGCCGGGCGATCGTGATGTGGACCAGAAGCGCGCCGAGGTGGCGTTCCAGCCCGCCGAGGTCGAGGCCGCCACCGAGGAGGACTTCAAGAAGCACCCCGGGCTCGTCAAGGGCTACATCGGCCCCTGGTCCGCCGACGGGGCAGTCCTCGGAACCGCCAGCCGCACCGGCATCCGCTACCTGCTCGATCCCCGCGTCGTCGAGGGCACCGAGTGGATCACCGGCGCCAACGAGACCGAGAAGCATGTCCTCCAGCTCGTCGCCGGCCGCGATTTCACGGCGGATGGCGTCGTCGAGGCGGCATCCATTCGCGATGGCGACCCGGCCCCCGACGGCTCCGGCCCCATCGAGAGTGCCCGCGGCATGGAGATCGGCCACGTCTTCCAGCTCGGCCGCAAGTACGCCGAAGCCCTGGGGCTGAAGGTGCTCGACGAGAACGGCAAGCTCGTGACCGTCACAATGGGTTCCTACGGCATCGGCGTCACCCGCATCCTTGCCATCATCGCGGAGCTGAACAACGACGCGAAGGGCCTGATCTGGCCGAAGCCGGTCGCGCCCTTCGATGTGCACGTCCTGGCAACGGGCAAGGACTCGCTCGCCTATGAGACCGCCGAGGTCATCGTCGAAGCGCTTGAGGCATCGGGCCGGGACGTCCTCTACGACGACCGTCCCAAGGTTTCTCCTGGGGTGAAGTTCGGCGACGCCGAGCTCCTGGGCGTGCCCACAATCGTCATCGTCGGCCGTGGCGTCGCCGACGGCGTCGTCGAGCTATGGGACCGGCGCTCCGGGGAGCGACTCGAGGTGGCAATCGGCGATGTCGTCGCCCGCCTCGGCGAAGTCGGCTAAACTGAATCCTTGGGCCGGGAGAGCATCCCGGCCCCCAAAATCTTGCAATAAAGCAAACTAAAAAAAGAAGGAGGCCGGCCATGGATATCGACCTCAGCGTACTCAGGGTGCTCGAGCGCGAACGGGAAATCCCATTCGAAGAGCTGGTACAGATCATCGAACAGGCGATTCTCACCGCCTACCTGAAGCACATCGACCAGGCGGGCCTGGAGAACATCAGGGGCGTTGACCCCAAGGTCGCCGACCATCGGGGGACCGACCCCAAGGCCGCCGACAAGAAGGCGGCCGAGGCGGCTGCCGCCAGTGACCCGAATGCGGCCCCGCCCGCACGCGTGCACCTTGACCGCAAGACCGGGCACATCAGCATCTTTGTGCCCGAGCTCGACGAAGACGGGCTGGTTATCGGCGAGGCGCACGACGAGCCGAGCGATTTCGGCCGCATCGGCGCCTTCGCCGCCAAGCAGGTCATCAACCAGCGCCTCCGCGATCTGGCCGACGACGCCGTGCTCGGGGAGTTCAAGGGTCGCGAGGGCGACATCATCGCGGGAATCATCCAGCAGGGCCCGAACCCCCGGATGATCCACGTCGACCTGGGCACGATCGAGGCGATCCTTCCTCCCGAGGAGCAGGTTCCCGGCGAGGATTACTCGCACGGCACCCGAATCCGGGTCTTCGTCACGAGTGTGACGCGTGGCCTCAAGGGCCCCGCCATCACCGTGTCCCGCACGCACCCGTCGCTGGTTCGCAAGCTGTTCGCACTCGAGGTGCCGGAGATTGCGAACGGACTCGTGGAGATCGTGTCGCTCGCCCGCGAGGCGGGCCATCGCACGAAGATCGCCGTTCGCGCAACCGAGCCCGGCATCAACGCCAAGGGCGCCTGCATCGGTGAGCTCGGCCAGCGTGTTCGTGCCGTGACGAGCGAACTCGGAAACGAGAAGATCGACATCGTCGACTTCTCCGAGGACCTTTCCACGTTCGTGGCGAATGCCCTGTCGCCGGCCAAGGTGTCGAGTGCGTTCGTAATCGACGAGTCCCTGAAGGCGGTTCGCGCGCTGGTTCCCGATTACCAGCTCTCGCTGGCCATCGGCAAGGAGGGCCAGAACGCCCGGCTGGCGGCCAAGCTGACCGGCGCGAAGATCGACATTCAGCCCGACTCCGTCATGGATGAGGCCTAACCAGCTCAACGGCTGTGCGGCAACGGCTGGCTGAACAGCCGGAGGTGTACTATGGAACCTGTAAGAACGTGTGTCGGTTGCCGCGCGCGTGCCGCACAGTCCTCACTTCTGAGGGTTGTGGCCCGGAACTTTCGTGTTGCCGTCGATGAGACGGCAACACTTCAAGGCCGGGGCGCGTGGGTGCATCCGACTCGTGAGTGTGTTGAGAACTCGATAAAGCGCCGGGCCTTCGGTCGGGCGCTTCGGGTCCCAGAGTCACTCGACACTGGGGACGTGCTGTCGTTCGTCACTGTTCTGGCGAGCGTCCCTGAAGTTGAACTTCCCTGAGGTATCCACCGTTGGATTGACCGGTTATGCCGGCCTGCCCACTGAATTGACCGATTGGCATCGTGACCAAATAATGAGCGCGTCCTAATAATGAGCGTCGTCTAATGAGCGGCTCGTAATGAGATCCGTCCGCAAATAATGGTCTGCCCCTGTCTGGGTGCAGATCCCAGACAGGAGAATTGTGGCTGCAAAACCACGCGTGCACGAAGTCGCCGCCGAACTTGGCGTCGACAGCAAAATAGCTCTCGCAAAGCTGAAGGAAATGGGCCAGTTCGTCAAGGGCCCCTCATCTAGCATCGAGCCCCCGGTCGCACGTCGACTGAAGGAGGCCCTGATCGCCGACGGCGCCACGCAGGTGGCCGCGCCGGCCGCAGCAGTATCAGCCCCCGCGGCGCCTGTTGCCCCGGTCGCAGCACCGGCGTCGGCACGGCCCTCGTCGGGAGCCACGCCCGGCCCGGCACGCCCCGCAGTGCCCGAGACTGTCGCCGCCCCGGTGGCAGCAGCTCCCGCACCCGCAGCGGCGCCCGAGGCCACGGTTCAGGCTGCCGCCCCAGCCGCCCCGGCGTCAGAGTCCAAGGCTCCCGCAGCGGCCCCCGTCGCTCCCGAGGCCGGCGCTGCAACGCGTCCCGGCGCCCCGCGTCCGGGAAACAACCCGTTCGCCAGCGCACAGGGCATGCAGCGTCCCGGCGCCCCGCGTCCAGGCAACAACCCCTTCGCAAGTTCTCAGGGCATGGGTACCACGCCGTCTGCTCCCGCGGCTCCCCGCGCCGGTTCCGGCGGCGGAGCAACCGGCGCCATCCCGCGTCCGGTCGCCCCGCGTCCAGGTATTCCCCGTCCGGGCGCACCGCGTCCCGGCGGAGCAGGCCAGGGTGCCCGTCCGGGCGGCTTCGGCCAGCGTCCGGCCGGTGCCGGCGGCGGTTTCCGTCCCGGTGGACCCGGCGGTGCCCGTCCGGCCGGTGCCGGTGGAGCAGCCCGTCCCGGTGGAGCTCCCGGAGCCCCCGGTGCAACCACGTTCGGCGCACCCCGTCCCGGCGGTGCGGGTGGACGTGGCCGCGGTCCCGGCGGTGGTACCGCTGGAGCATTCGGTCGTGGCGGCGGTCGTGCCAAGGCACGCAAGTCGAAGCGCACGAAGCGCGCCGAGTTCGAGCTGCGGGAAGCCCCCTCGCTGGGTGGCGTCAGCGTTCCCCGCGGCGACGGCTCGACCGTGGTTCGCCTGCGTCGCGGAGCATCCATCACGGACTTCGCCGACAAGATCGACGCCAGCCCCGGCAACCTCGTGACCGTGCTGTTCCACCTCGGTGAGATGGCAACGGCCACGGAGAGCCTCGACGAGGCGACCTTCGACATCCTGGGTGAAGAACTCGGCTACAAGATCATGATGGTCAGCCCCGAGGACGAGGACCGCGAGCTTCTCTCGGGCTTAGACATCGACATCGACCAGGAGCTGGAGGACGAGACCGACGAAGACCTCGAGGTGCGTCCCCCGGTCGTCACCGTCATGGGTCACGTCGACCACGGTAAGACCCGTCTGCTGGATGCAATCCGCAGTGCGAACGTCGTTGCCGGCGAGGCCGGTGGCATCACCCAGCACATCGGTGCCTACCAGGTCGTCGCCGAGCACGAGGGCGTCGAGCGCGCCATCACCTTCATCGACACCCCGGGTCACGAGGCGTTCACCGCCATGCGAGCCCGTGGTGCCCAGGTCACCGACATCGCGATCCTCGTGGTCGCGGCAGATGACGGCATCATGCCGCAGACGGTCGAGGCGTTGAACCACGCCCAGGCCGCCGGCGTTCCGATCGTCGTCGCGGTGAACAAGATCGACAAGGTCGGCGCAAACCCGGCCAAGGTCCGCCAGCAGCTCACCGAATTCGGCCTCGTCGCCGAGGAGTACGGCGGAGACGTCATGTTCGTCGACGTGTCGGCGCTGAACAAGATCGGTATCAAGGAACTCCTTGACGCCGTCCTGCTCACCGCAGACGCCGGCCTTGACATGCGCGCCAACCCGAACAAGGCCGCCCGCGGTGTCGCCATCGAGGCAAAGCTCGACAAGGGTCGCGGTGCAGTTGCGACCGTGCTCATCCAGTCGGGAACGCTTCGCGTCGGAGACCCCATCGTCGCCGGTACCGCCTACGGCAAGGTTCGTGCCATGCACGACGAAGATGGAAACGTCCTCACCGTCGCACTGCCGGCCCGCCCCGTTCAGGTGCAGGGCCTCTCGAGTGTTCCCCGCGCCGGTGACACGTTCCTCGTCACCGAGGACGACCGCACCGCCCGCCAGATCGCCGAGAAGCGTGAAGCCGTCGAGCGTAACGCCCTGCTGGCCAAGAGCCGCAAGCGCATCAGCCTCGAGGACTTCACCCGTGCGCTCGAAGAGGGCAAGGTCGAGTCGCTCAACCTCATCATCAAGGGTGACGTCTCCGGTGCCGTTGAGGCCCTGGAGGAGTCGCTGCTCAAGATCGAGGTCGACGACTCCGTTCAGCTGCGCATCATCCACCGCGGTGTCGGTGCTGTTACCGAGAGCGACGTCAACCTCGCCACCGTCGACAACGCCATCATCATCGGGTTCAACGTTCGCCCCGACACGAAGGCCCGCGAGCGTGCTGCCCGCGAAGGCGTCGACGTCAGGTTCTACTCGGTCATCTACTCGGCACTCGAGGACATTGAGAACTCCCTCAAGGGAATGCTCAAGCCCGAGTTCGAAGAGGTGCAGTCGGGTGTGGCCGAGATCCGCGAGATCTTCCGTTCCTCCAAGTTCGGCAACATCGCGGGTGTCATCGTTCGCTCCGGCACGATCACCAGGAACGCCAAGGCGCGGGTCATCCGCGACGGAATCGTTGTTGGAGACAACCTCGCAATCGAGAGCCTGCGCCGCTTCAAGGACGATGTCACCGAGGTCCGCACGGACTTCGAGTGTGGTATCGGTCTGGGCAAGTTCAACGACATCCAGCTCGGCGACGAGATCGAGACCATCGAGATGAAGGAAAAGCCGCGCGTCTAGTCCTCACGGACTCCTCGCACGACTGACACAGAGAGACGGTGTTCCATGGCTGATCCCGCACGCGCCAGAAAAATGGCGGAGCGCATTCAGGTCATCGTGGCGAAGACCCTGGAGCGGGGATTGAAAGATCCCCGCCTCGGGTTCGTCACCATCACGGACGTGAAGGTGACCGGCGACCTGCAGCACGCCTCGGTCTTCTACACCGTCTACGGCTCAGACGAGGAGCGCGCAGACAGCGCCGCTGCTCTGAAGTCGGCCACGGGCATGCTCCGGAGTGAGGTGGGCAAGAACATCACCGCCCGCCTCACCCCGAGCCTCGAGTTCATCGCGGATGGCATCCCCGAGAACGCCCTGCTGATCGACGGCCTCCTGGCTGAGGCGATGCGCCGCGACGCGGACACCATCACCCAGGCCAAGGATGCCGTCTATGCCGGAGACGCCGACCCCTACGTCAAGCCGCGCGAGCTGCTCGACGAGGACGACGAAGCCGAAGACGATGAGGATAACGAGGACGCGAACCTCGCCTAGGTTCTAGTGCTTGCAATTCAGGAATGGCCCGCGGTGCTTCGGCACGGCGGGCCATTCCTTTTGCCTCGGGCGGAAAGTCAGCCCGCCCGGCCGACTGCAGCCGTGACCTCGGCGGTCGAGAGGAACTGCCCGGACGTCTCGACCTGGTGAACGAGCCTGGTCAAGGTGGCGTTTATCGGCGCGGCTTCGCCGAGTGCGGCCGCGGCGTTCACCACGGCACCGTTGAGAAAATCGATTTCGGTCCGTTGACCCCGCCGGATGCTCTGCAACGTCGAGCCGGGGTTCGGCACGGGCCCCATCTGCCGGGCCATCGCCCGGGGGAGTACCCGACCGAGAGCGAGCGGGCTGGCCGCGAACAGGCGCAGCGCGGTGTGGCTGAGTCCCATGATTGAGCCGAAGCGGATTCCGCTGGCCAGGCCGACGCGCACCGCCTCCCGCATTCCGGCCACGAGGATGTCGCCGAGTGCTGAGTCTCGAATGCATTCCTGTGCACTGAGCCCCGTGATGGCGGGCAGGGCGTTGACCTGGTTGACGATGAGTTTCGTCCACTGGGCACCCGTGAAGTTGGGGATCGCGGTACAGGGCATGACGGTGTTCATCAGGGCTGCGACCTCCAGCGCCGTTGCGCTGGGCGCCCCGCTGCCGGCACCAAGGAATGTCGGCCCGCCCGCCGTTGCGGTGACTCGGCCCGGTTCCAGATAGCTGGCGGCGAAGACGGCGAGGCCGCCGATGACCTCGGAGCGGGGAAGCTGTCGGTGCGCGGCGGCGAGCCCCTCGACCCCGTTCTGGACGATGATAACGGGGATGCCCGCAAGGTACGCCGCGTGGGCGGCGATCGCGGACTGGGCGTCCTGGGCCTTGGTGCAGACGAAGGCGAGGTCTGGGGTCTCCGACAATTTCGAGACGGCTAGGATGGGCACGGCGAAGGATCCGAATGCCCCGCTGAGTTGCAGGCCCCCTTCGCGGAGCGCTGCCAGTTGGGTGCCCCGGGCGATGAGCGACACCTGGTGCCCCGCGGCGGCCAGGAGGGCCGTGATCGTTCCGCCGACGGCACCTGCCCCTAAGACCGCTATTCGCATTGACCAAGCCTAGGCGTGGGATAGGTTGCCCGGTGACTGGCCATGTTTCTCAGGACGGCAGGGCGCAGGCGCCATCGATCGCCACGGCCAGGCCGTCGGCCAGGAGACTGGCGAGGGCCCGTTCGCGCTGCGTCTGATCCGACCAGACCAGGTCTACGACGGACATCGGAACGGGTTCCGCGGATGCGCGAAGGGCAGCCATGATCAGGCCCCGGACCTGGCGGTCGCTGCCCTCGAACTTCTTCTGTGTTGGTTTGCGGGGCGCATCCGTCTGAGGAAATCCCGCGGCCTTCCAGGCGCACAGGGCAGCGATGGGGCAGATATCGCATTCGGGGCGGCGTGCGGTGCAGACGATCGCCCCGAGCTCCATAATTGCGGCGTTGAAGTCGTGTGCCTGTTGCCGGGGCGCAGGCAGCAGCTCGGACATGGCGGCGAGGTCCCGGCGGGTGCTGGGCGCGGCGGCCTCGGAAAGGCCGGCCCGCGAGCGGGCGATCACCCGGCGGGTGTTCGTATCCACGACGGGATGGCGGTGCCCGTAGGCGAAGGCCGCGACCGCGCGCGCCGTGTAGTCGCCGACGCCGGGCAGCGCCAGGAGCTGGGGGACATCACTCGGAACAACACCGTCATGCCGTTCGGCGATGGCCACGGCGCAGGCATGAAGGTAGAGGGCGCGGCGCGGGTAGCCGAGCGACTGCCACGCCCGCACGGCCTCGCCGGCCGGTTCTGCGGCCAGATGTCCCGGCGTCGGCCAGCGCTCGAGCCAGTCAGCGAGTCGCGGTATCACCCGTGTGACGGGGGTCTGCTGCAGCATGAATTCGCTGACCAGGGTGCCCCACGGCGTGAACCCGGCCTCGCGCCAGGGCAGGTCGCGTCCAGACACGGCGAACCAGTCGATCAGGAGGGCGGCGTAGGCCTCGCTCGGTGCACTGTCCTGGTCTCTTGGGCCTTCGTTCATCGTTCAAGCCTAGGCTGGATTCATGAGCTACGAATCAGCGGTCGAGACCAGGTTCTTCGATGCGCAGGCGGCGGAGATCTCGCAGAACTATGGCCGGGGGAGACCCATCATCGGGATCGACGGCTTCGCCGGGACGGCGGCATTCAGCGCCGGTCTTGCCGCCGCCTTCGTTCGGCGCGGCCAGGCTGTGTTCCAGGCCGAGCTCGCTGACTTTCAACGACCCCGTGCCGTGGGGCGCCAGCCGGCGAGCGTCGTGGCGGAGCGCTTCCTGCTCAGCCACTACGACGATGTGACGCTCAGGCGGATACTCATCGAGCCGTTCCGCCTCGGCGGGAGTGCCGGCTTCGTGCTCGCGGCCGTTCATTCCCCCGACGACAACGCCGTCGGGCCGCGCTGGATGACCGCGGCCCCCGACGCCGTGCTGCTCATCTCGGGGCCGCCACTGGCAGTGCCCGAGCTTGCGGGACTCTTCAATTACCTCATTTTCCTCGAGGCCCCCATCGGCGATTGTCCTGCCGATGTCCAGGCGGCCTGGGACCGCTACGTCGTCTCGAGCGAGCCGCGGTTCACCGCCACCGCGATCGTCGACACGAGTCAGCCCGGGGCCCCCAGGCGGGTTCTCGCAGACTTCTGTTGATCTAAGCTGGCGGTCGTGTCAACTACGCTTCCGGCCCCGCACTCGTTCAAGCGAAGCGGCATCCTGCTCCTGGACAAGCCCGCGGGCATGACCAGTCACGATGTCGTTGCGATAACCAGGCGGAAGGCCGGGACTCGCAAGGTCGGGCACGCGGGCACACTCGACCCGATGGCCACCGGGCTTCTGGTGCTCGGCCTGAACGGATCCACCCGGCTGCTGACCTATATCGTGGGTGCCGACAAGGAGTATCTGGCGAGAATCCGCCTCGGGCAGTCGAGCACGACCGACGACGCCGAGGGCGACCTGTTCGAGGCGGTGCCGGCGGCAGCGCTATCGGTCATTTCAGAGACCGACATCCTCGCAGGCATAGCCAACTTGACCGGAGATATCGTTCAGACGCCCAGCTCGGTCAGCGCCATCAAGGTCAACGGCAAGCGCGCCTACGACCTTGTGCGTGAGGGGGTCGAGGTCGAGCTCAAGTCCCGGCCCGTGACGGTGTCGGAGTTCGAGGTGCTGGGAGTGGTTCGTGGCGAGTCCGACTCCGGCTCATCATTCATCGACGTGGAGGTTCGCGTTGTCTGCTCCTCCGGAACCTACATCCGTGCGCTCGCTCGCGACCTGGGCGCTGGACTCGGCGTGGGCGGACATCTCACCGCGCTCCGCCGCACCCGCATCGGCCCGTTTCGCACGTCCGCGGCGGCCGATCTCGAGGATCTCGATGTCGAGGCCGCCCTCCTGTCGCCCGTCTCCGTCGTGGAACTGCTGTTTGACGTCCTGCGATTGAGCGATGAACAGACGGTTGACCTGGGACATGGCAAGCGAATCCAGGTGCCTGGGCGCCCGGATGCCGAACAGGCTGCCGCGGTGTCGCCCGAGGGCAGGCTGATCGGCCTCGTGACCGTCACCGACGGGGTCGCCCGCACGCTCATCAACTTCCCGGAGGATGCCGAATGATCCAGTGGTTCAGCTGGCTGCAGATCGCCGTCGCGGTCTTCGCGGGCGTCTCCTGCCTGGTGCTGGGGCTTCTGGGCCGCAAGCCCTCCGACCTCGTCCTGGGCGCCCTGGCCCTCGTGGAGGTCCTTCTGTTGGCCCAGCTCGTCGTCGCCATCGTGGCTCCGTTCGTCGGAAACCCGCCCCTGGGTTACCCGCTGGAGTTCTACACCTACCTCATTTCCGCGATCCTGCTGCCCCCGGTCGCTGGTTTCTGGGCGCTGGTCGAACGCACCCGGTCCAGCACCGTGATCGTCGGGGTCATCTGCCTGGCGGTGGCCGTGATGGTCTTCCGGATGAATGTGATCTGGCTGATGCCGACCGCCTGAGGGAGAATTCGCCCGGGGCTGCTGACGATAGAATTGGACCCTCATGCAGGAGATCACCTCACCCCCACGCCGCCCCCGGATATCCGGCATCGGTCGGGTCCTCGTCGTTGTCTATGGAATCCTCGCCCTCGGAGCGACGGGTCGGAGTTTCGTGCAGGTGGTGGGCAAGTTCCACGAGGCACCTATCGCGTACAGCCTCTCCGCCGTGGCCGCCGTGGTCTACATCGTGGCGACGGTGGCGCTCATCGCCCCGGGCCCCGTCTGGTACCGCGTCGCGTGGATCACGATCACCTTTGAACTGGTGGGCGTGCTGACCGTGGGCACGCTGAGCCTGACCCACCCCGATCTCTTTGCCCACCCGTCGGTCTGGTCCTTCTTCGGCATCGGCTACCTCTTCATCCCGGTCGTGCTGCCCGTGCTCGGCATGATCTGGCTTCGAAGCCGGAGAGGCCTGTCTTCGTGAGGATCTTCACGTCCGCGGCCGAGGCCGCCGGAGCGTTCAGGGCGTCTGCGGTGACCGTGGGCAAGTTCGACGGCGTGCACCTCGGGCACCGGGCCGTCATCGCGCAGTTGATCGAGGTGGCCCGCGCGATGGATGTGCCCGCCGTCGCCGTCACCTTCGATCGCAATCCTCTCGCTCTGCTCCGGCCCGAGAACTGCCCGCCGAACCTGATCAGCGTCGAGCAGAAGCTCGAGCTGCTGGCCGAGACCGGACTGGATGCGGTACTCATTGTGCCGTTCGACGAGCGACTTGCCGCGCTGTCTCCCGTCGAATTCGTTCGGGAATTCCTCGTTGATTCACTGCACGCGGGAATCGTGCTTGTCGGCCAGGACTTCCGGTTCGGCACCGGAGGTGCAGGAAGCGTCGAGAGCCTGCGCGCATTTGGTTCAGAGTTCGGGTTCACGGTCGAACTAATCGAGGACGTCATGCCCGACGGTCACCACCGGGTCTCCTCGACGAGCATCCGGGAACTCCTGCATGGTGGCGAGGTGGCACAGGCGACCGAGCTCCTGGGGCACGTCCCCACTGTGCGCGGCGTGGTCGTCCACGGTGCCAAGCGCGGGCGCGAGCTGGGGTTCCCGACCGCGAACCTTTCACCGGAATCGCAGGGCCTGATCCCTGCGGACGGGGTCTACGCGGGGTTCCTCATCGACGAGGGTGTGCGCTATCAAGCCGCGATCTCCGTCGGCAGCAACCCGACCTTCGACGGGGTGCGTCCGAAGCAGGTCGAGGCGTTCCTGCTGGATCAAGACATCGATCTCTACGACCACATCGTCGACGTCGAGTTCGTGACGCGAATTCGGGGCATGGTCAAGTACGAGGGCCTGGAGCCGTTGATCGCGCAGATGACCGACGACGTCGAGAAGGTGCGACACCTGCTCTGACGAAGGCTCTCGCGTGGCCTAGAGCGAGTCTGCTCGCCAGACGAGCGCGGCGGCACCGATTATCGGACCGTCGGTGTCCAGGCCGGTCGGGGCCAAGCGCACCCGGCGGCTGTAGTCAAAGCGTGAGTAGTCCGCTATCGCTCGGCGAATCTCGTCGAACAGGTCGGGCGTCACCCGGGAGAAGCCGCCCCCGATGACGACGACCTCAAGGTCCAAGAGGGTTGAGACGGATGCGATGGCGCGGCCGATCGCCCGCCCGCTGCGATTGACCGCCGCGATGGCGGTGGCGTCTCCCGCGGCGTAGGCGGCCGCCAGTTCCTCCCCGGTCGTGCCGGAAAACCCCCGGGCGCGCGCCCAAGCGACGGTCTGGGGGCCGCTGGCCACGTCCTCCAGCGTGCACGGCGCATCCGCTTCGGTGAAGCCCGCCACCTCGACCTGGCCGATATGGCCGGCGTTCCCGCTTGACCCGGATGCGACACGGCCGTCGATGACGAGGCCGCCGCCGATGCCGGTGGACACGATCATGCCGAGAACATTTCGCGCCCCGCGCGCCGCACCGATCCAGCACTCTGCCAGCGTGATGCAGAGACCGTCGAGCCTGAGCACCGCCGGTGTGGCATGGCCCAGGCGGGCGGCGGTCGCACTCACCAGGTCCCGCAGCGGAAAGTCCCGCCAGGCACTGAGATTGACAGGCGAGACCAGCCCGCGGACGAGGTCGATCGGGCCGGCGCTGCCCACGCCGATGCCGGCCAACTCCGCAGCCGGTGGCAGAGCGCCCAGGGCCTGTTCGACGACAGTGCCAACGGAAGCGGCCAGTTCGTCACTGGATGACGTCGAGCCCGTCGGGGACCTGAATCGGGACAGGGAGAGCACTCTTCCCGAGGAGTCGACGAGCGCCGCTTCCACCTTGGTCCCACCGAAGTCGACGGCCAGGACGAATCGACTGGCAGGACTCTCCGGACTCGACTCCGCGGCTGTGTCTTTCGCTGTCACGCCATTAGCCTAGGGCCGGTCGGCCGGGTGCATCGGATTCTCGGGCGCTCGACGTAATCTTGTGGCATGACGAACGCACAGCGCCTCGCCCTCGTTACGGGCGCGACGGGTTACATCGGTGGGCGGCTCGTTCCGCGGCTGCTCGAGGCAGGATTCGCTGTGCGGGTTCTCGTGCGGGATCCGTCAAAGCTCCGGGACGTGCCCTGGGCCGGAAGCGTCGAGATCGTCAAGGGCGATCTGGGTGATGCCGCCTCCCTCGTTTCCGCCTGCGCCGATGTCGAGGTTCTCTACTACCTCGTGCACTCGATGGGCGGCAAGGGCCACTTCGCCGAGACCGAGAGCACGGCTGCCCGGAATGTAGCCGAGGCCGCGGCCGCCGCCGGCATCTCTCGCATCGTCTACCTCGGGGGCCTTCACCCGGCCAAGGGCACCCTCTCCGAGCACCTGGAGAGCCGTAAGCGCGTGGGCGAGATCCTGATGGCCTCCGGCGTGAGCACGGTTGCACTCCAGGCCGGCGTCGTCATCGGCAGCGGCTCGACCTCGTTCGAAATGGTGCGCCACCTCACCGACGTGCTGCCCTACATGCCCGCGCCCAAATGGGTGCGCAACTTCATCCAGCCGATTGCCGTCAGGGACGTGATGCACTACCTGATCCGCTCTGCCGACCTGCCGCCGGAAATCAACCGGGCCTTCGACATCGGCGGACCGGACGTGCTGCGCTACGGCCAGATGATGAACGGCTACGCGTTGGAGGCAGGCCTCAAGCAGCGCCCCATCGCCTCGCTTCCGGTGATGACCCCGTGGCTCGCCTCCCAGTGGGTGAACCTCGTGACACCGATTCCACGCGCCCTTGCGGTGCCCATCATCGCCTCGCTGCAGTTCGACTGTGTCGCGAACGAGCAGGACATCCGTGACCTGATCCCCGACCCGGAGGGCGGGCTCACGCGCTACCGCCGGGCGGTGCGACTCGCCCTCGGCAAGATGCGGGATGGCGAGATCGAGACAAGCTGGCAGAACACCGCGGTGCAGGGCGCTGCGAGCGACCCGCTGCCGAGCGATCCAGACTGGACGGGTCACACCGTCTATCTCGACATCAAGGAACGCCGCACCCCCGCGGAGCCCGAACAGCTCTGGCGGGTCATCGAGGGGATCGGCGGCGACAACGGCTGGTACTCGTTCCCGGTCGCCTGGGCTGTTCGCGGCTGGATGGACAAGCTCGTCGGGGGAGTGGGGCTCCGACGGGGACGGCGTAGCGCCGACGAGCTGCACATGGGCGACGCCCTCGACTTCTGGCGGGTCGAGGCGATCGAGCGGGGCCAGATGCTGCGCCTCCGCGCGGAGATGCTGGTGCCCGGTCGGGCCTGGCTCGAGATGTCGGCCAAGCCGGCCGAGGGCGGCGGGTCCACGTATACCCAGCGGGCGATCTTCTTCCCCACAGGGCTTGGCGGGCGACTCTACTGGTTCGCCATCCTGCCGTTTCACGGCGTGATCTTCAACGGCATGGCGAATCGGATCGTCGCCACGGCGCTGGTCGAGGCGACCGAGGCGCCGTCGACGGCCGACGAGCCCGCACGCGCCTAGGATTGGTTCTGCCATGACAGAGCGCTATCCCACCAACACCAATGCCCGCCTCGCCCTGGTGCCGGGCCTTCTCGCCGGCATCCTGCTCCTGACCGGCGTCGCCCTGATCGGCACCGACTGGTTCATCATGTTCCGGTATGCCATCAGCATCCTTGCGGTCATCGTGGCGGTCTTCGCCCTGCAGGGCAGGCAGTGGTGGTACATCATTGGCCTCGCGCCGATCGCCATCCTCTGGAACCCGATCTTCCCCATCGACCTCGAGATCCTGCCGTGGCAGTTCGCGCACATCGTGGCCGCCGTCGTCTTCATCGTTGCCGGGCTCAGGATCCGGGTTGCCGTGGCGGAAGACCGGAAGCCCGGCGGCCGGTAGCTTTTTCTCGCATAGACTTGTCACGCACCGGGCACTCGCGCCAGCCCACCGCGTCGACCCTGACAATGTCAGGCTGTTCGGCACATCGTGGCCCGTCGATTCTGTCGGGCCTCGAGGCGCACGTCACCCCACTCCACAGGAGGACAATGTCTCGCTCTGGCGGACGCCGACAGACGCGCAGCGTCGATAACACCGGCCTCATTCCCATTCTCGCCCGCAAGGTGCGCGAGGTCGAGGCTGCCGCCCAGCGCGGCAAGGTCGCACCGAGCAATCGCACGAAATTCCTCGTCGTGGCCCTGCTGGCCCGTGAGGAG
This sequence comes from Microbacteriaceae bacterium, assembly GCA_947444785.1. Classification (GTDB taxonomy): domain Bacteria; phylum Actinomycetota; class Actinomycetes; order Actinomycetales; family Microbacteriaceae; genus Agreia. The sequence goes on from CANFBG010000003.1 coordinate 33,306, forward strand.
CGCACCCGGGTCAAGACCTCGACCGAGCTGAGTGACGCCGACCGGGCGGAGCAGCTGAAACGCCTCGACGGCATCGGCTCCATCCTCGCCAAGACGGCGGCCCGCGATACGTCGCTGATCACCCTGCTCGAGAATGACGCGCCGATCTCACCCATCGCCCAGAAGCTTCGTCGCCAGTACCAGACCGAGGCGGGAATCGAGGTCTCCGAGGAGATCGCCCCGGCCCCGGCCCCGGTCACCCTGGTATCCCCGGAGCTGATCGAGCGCCAGGTCGTTCCCCAGTCGGTCAAGTCCCGCCAGCTGGCGAATCCCTTCCTCGCACCGGACTTCATGCAGCCCCAGCTTCAGAAGTCGCCCTCCCACGGGCGGCTCTCGAACTGGGAACTGCTCGGCCCGCTCTTTCGGGCCTTCGAGTACGGCTCTGGTGGCCAGGTGGCCAGCATGGAGCTTCCCGAGCCGCCGCGGATCGACCGACTGTCGCCGCCCGGCCACGAGCTGATGCGTCACCAGGCACGATTCGTGGCCAGCGTCGCCGCCGGCCATCGCTCGTTCCTGCTGGCGGATGAGCCGGGCCTCGGCAAGACGGCCCAGTCGCTTCTTGCCGCCTCCGTCGCCGACGCGTATCCGCTTCTGGCCATCGTGCCCAACGTGGTGAAGATGAACTGGGCGCGCGAGGTCGAGCTCTGGACCCCGAACCGCCGCGCCACCGTCATTCACGGCGACGGCGCGGGTCTTGACGCGTTCGCCGATGTCGTGATCGTGAACTACGAGGTCCTCGACCGCCATCTGGCCTGGCTCGGCACCATGGGCTTTCGCGGGATGGTCGTCGACGAGGCGCACTTCATCAAGAACCTCGCGTCGCAGCGCTCCAAGCATGTGCTCGCACTGGCAGATCGGATCCGTCAGAAGGCTCCGGGTGGAAATCCGTTGATGATGGCGCTCACCGGAACGCCCCTCATCAACGACATCGACGACTTCCGGGCGATCTGGCGCTTCCTCGGCTGGATCGACGGCACCAAGCCCACGGCCGCCCTGATGCAGAAGCTCGAGGAGACCGGGCTGACGCCCGCCGACTTCGGCTTCTTCTCCGAGGCGAGGGAGGCCGTCATCGACATGGGCATCGTTCGTCGCCGCAAGATCGACGTGGCAGCCGACCTGCCCGCCAAGCGGGTCGTCGACCTGCCGGTGGAGCTTGACGACGACCTCGGCCGCTCGATCCGCGAGGCGGAGGCGGAGCTCGGCAAGAGGTTGCTCACCCGCTACGAGCGGCTCGTGAAGGCGCGCCGCAAGTCCGACCCCGACGCCGAGCTGAACGTCGAGAATCTCATGCGGGCCGTGGCCAAGCAGGAGCTTGAGGAGTCCAAGGCGCAGGGCGGGGGCGGCGAGAACGTCTTCACGATGGTTCGCCTCATCGGCCAGGCGAAGGCCTCGTTGGCGGCGGACTACACGGCCCAGCTGGCCCGCTCCGTCGGCAAGGTCGTCTTCTTCGCGAAGCACATCGACGTGATGGATCATGCCGAGCGCGCGCTGGAGAAGGCGGGCCTCGTGACGGTATCCATCCGGGGCGACCAGACGGCCATCGCCCGGCAGGCCCAGATCGACGCATTCAACAACGATCCTGCCGTGTCGGTCGCCGTGTGTTCACTCACCGCGGCGGGCGTCGGCCTCAACCTCCAGGCCGCATCAAACGTCGTCCTGGCGGAGCTGTCGTGGACGGCGGCCGAGCAGACCCAGGCCATCGACCGCGTTCACCGCATCGGTCAGGAGGAGCCGGTGACCGCGTGGCGCATCGTCGCGGCCCAGACCATTGACGCGAAGATCGCTGAGCTGATCGACAGCAAGTCAAGCCTCGCCGCTCGCGCCCTCGACGGCTCTGACGAGGAGATCACGTCGACCGACAGCGTGCAGCTCGATGCGCTCGTGCACCTTCTTCGAGACGCACTGGCACGCTAGATGTCGCGCACGAAGGCCACCCGAATCCCCGAGAGCGTCTCCGATTCCGATCGGGTGGCCTTCGACGCCCTGCTGGATGACAGCTCCCTCGGCCACTTCGCCTTCGTTGCCGAGGGCAGCGCAATGCTGTTTCCCATCGCCATCGCCCGCGATTCAGACACCGTGCTGCTGCATGGGTCGACGGGATCACGCTGGCTGCGCAGTATCGCCACGGGTATCCCCGTCACGCTCGAGGTGACCGCCATCGACGGCCTAGTCGTCGCCCGCAGCGCCTTCGAGTCGTCGATGCGCTACCGGAGCGCAATAGCGTTCGGCACCTGCTCGATCGTCTCTGGAGACGACAAGGTGCGGGCGCTTGAGGTGATCACGGATCATCTGATCCCGGGCCGCGCCGCCGAGGTGCGCCCGCACACCACTCGTGAGTTGGCCGCGACTCTCGTGCTGCGCTTCACGGTCGAGGAGTTCTCGATCAAGCACTCGAGCGACTGGCCGGAGGATCAGGAGACGGATCTTGCGGGTGACGCGTGGGCCGGAGTCGTGCTCGCGGCTCGCGGCTACTCTCGGGAGTTGCCGGCACCAGACCTTCGGCCCGGCATAGCCGTGCCGGCATCGGTTCGGGCGCTCGTGGCAGAGTCGGACGGTGGGCGATGAAGAGGCCGAGTGTCGCGGCAGCGATCCACGCCTTTACGCGCCGTGATGAACCGACCGCTGCCGGCCCGGCCGTCACACGCTCGTTCGACGGGCCGGTTCGGGAAAAGGGCACGGTCGACAACGCGGTCTATGCCCAGGGGCGCCGGGTCTTCTCTCCTGCGACGCTGGCCGAGACCCTGGAGGCATGCGCGGACTTCCCCGACTCGATGGCCTGGATCGGCCTCAACCGGCCGGATGCCGCCGAGCTGGACGCGATCCGGGACGAGTTCACCCTGCACCCGCTCGCCGTTGCCGACGCCGTCAGTGCGCACCAGCGGCCAAAGCTCGAGCGTTACGGGGAGATGCTCTTCGTCGTGCTCCGGGCTGCGAGCTATGACGAGGAACGCGAGGTGGTGGTCTTCGGCGAGCTGCACCTCTTCGTCGGAAAAAGCTTCATCATCTCTGTCAGGCACAGTGAGTCGCCCGACCTGTCGCTTGTGCGCCAGCGCATGGAGGGGGAGCCGGAACTTCTCGGCCTCGGCCCGGTTGCCGTGCTCTACGGAATCCTGGACGCCGTCGTCGACCAGTACATGCCCGTGGTCGCAGGACTTGAGAACGACATCGATGAGATCGAGGGCCAGGTGTTCGCCGGCGACTCGTCGGTCTCCCGGCGCATCTACGAACTCAGCAGGGAGGTCGCCGAGTTCCAACGGGCAACCCTGCCGCTGGCCGCGATGCTGGAGACCCTGAAGGCTGGCTTCGACGAGTTTGAGACCAATCTGGAGCTTCGGCGGGCGCTTCGAGACGTCGCCGATCACGTCACCTTCGTCAACGAGCGCGTTGATGGCTTCCGCCTCGTCCTTCGCGAGATCCTCGCCGTGAACGCGACGCTGGTCGCCCAGCGACAGAACGAGGACATGAAGGTCCTCAGCGAGGCGAGCAACCGGCAGAACGAGGAGGTGAAGAAGATCTCAGCGTGGGCCGCGATCTTCTACGCGCCGACGGTCGTTTCGGGAATCTACGGGATGAACTTCCGCAACATGCCCGAATTGGACTGGACCTTCGGCTATCCCATGGCCATCGGACTCATGCTCGCGGGTATGGGCGGCCTGTTCGCCGTATTCAAGCGATTCGGCTGGCTCTAGCTCGATATCGGGTCGACAGGGTTCGGGGTCCTGTCCCCTGTCCGCGGGGCTAGAATTGGCTCAGCAATGGACTCGGACAGTGTGACCGGTCGGGCTCGGAAAGGCTCGTAGAAATCTTGACTGTAAACCTCTCGTCCGGCAGCGCCGCCACCCACAACCTGGCTTTGGACGAGGGTCCCGGAGACTCTCCAGAGGAACAGTTCAGTCGGGCAGCGGGGGAGACCGGTACCGGGCGGGACTGGCCCTTGCGGCACGGTCGTGCGGATGTCGTCGTTCGCAAGGGTGTCGCGATGCTGGTCAATACGACCCTGACGCCGCACCAGGCACTGGTCGAAGATCTGCTGTTCGTCCGCGATGCTCTCATCGCGGCCCGCATCGATTTCCTGCTCGTCCGAGGCAACGATGAGCGCCCGGTCATCGTCGTCGATCTTCCCCAGCGTCGCCCTCTGGAGCGCGCCCTCGCTGAGGCGTTCAAGAACGAGCCGTTCTATTCGCGCACGATCGACGGCCGGCGCCGGCCACCGGTGCTCGTCGGGGACGGAGTTCTCTCGTCCCGCCGGAAGGCACGCATCTTCCGACTCTTCCGGCCTCGGGTCGAGCCCATCGGCGGCCTGGCCTACGGCTCGTCGATCGGCATCGAATTGCAGTTCTGGACGATCGAGGGCGGCAACTACATCTGTCCCGTCGAGAACTCCCTGACCAGGGAGGTCCTGCCCCTCTCGGAGGCCATCCGGGCCACCGTCGAGCTCTACGGCCGCACGTGGAACACGCTCGAGGGCATGTTCGATCCGCACGCCACCGATGTGCGCTTCGACATCGATATGGTCTTCTCCTGGGTCGATGGAAACGACCCCGAGTACCAGCGGGCGCGCGCCGAGCGGATGCAGGGGGTCATCGTCGGCGAGGGGGACGCCGCTGAGGCCCGTTTCCGACAGGTCGACGAACTTCGCTACGCGCTCCGAGCCGTCTACGCCTTCGCTCCGTGGATTCGCAACGTCTACATCGTGACCGATTCCCCGCGGCCCGCCTGGCTGGCGGAGCACCCGAGCGTGCGGTTGGTGCGGAGCGAGGAGTTCTTCGCGGACACGTCGGTCCTGCCTACCCACAACTCGCAGGCGATCGAGAGCCAGCTTCAGAACATCCCGGGACTCAGCGAGCACTTCCTGTACTCCAACGATGACATGTTCTTCGGGCGTCCGGTGGAGCCGGGCATGTTCTTCTCCCCGGGAGGGATCACGAAGTTCATCCAGGCCAAGACCCGCATCGGACTCGGCGAGAGCGACGCCGGACGCAGCGGCTTCGAGAACTCCGCCCGGGTCAATCGCGACCTGCTCTGGCGCCGGTTCGGCCACATCATCACCCGCCACCTCGAGCACACGCCGGCGCCCCTTCGGACAAGCGTCATCAGGGAGCTCGAGTCCGAGTTCCCTGAGGACTTCGTGCGCACGGCCGCCAGTCGCTTCCGCGCCAGCACCGACATCTCGGTGACCAACTCGCTCTATCACTACTACGCACTGCTGACGGGGCAGGCCGTGACTCAGGAGTCTGCGCGTGTGCTCTACGTCGACACGACGTCCAGGTCGGGCCTGGGGATGCTGCCGTCACTGCTCAAGCGACGCCAGTACGACTTCTTCTGCCTGAACGACGGCAGCTTCCCCGAGGTGCCCGCCGAGGAGCGGGCAGAGATCATGGGCGCATTCCTCGAGATGTACTATCCGATTCGGGCGCCCTGGGAAACCTCGATCTGAGACCGGACTCAGACCCTCGACTTCTGCCTGACTGCCAGCGTCGGAACCGTGAGGTCTTCGGCTTCGGCGAGGGGAATCTCGGGCGCAGGCGCAATCCTGACACCGGCCTCCTGAAGGCGCCGTGCCGTCTCGGCTGCGGAGACGTAGTTGGTCGCGACGTAGGAGCCGATCGGCACGACCGTATGGAGCACGGTGTTCTCGTAGACGTGGATTGCATTGAACCCCTGGGCCCCGTCGCGGCCCCGGGTGCCGCCCACGGGCACATTGAGGTCTTGCGTATAGCAGGTGGCAGAGGCGACGGAGACGGGGATTCCAGCAAAGGTCGCGGTGCTTGAGTAATGCAGGTGTCCCGCGATGATGGAGCGAACGTCGCTGCCCTCGAGCACCTCGGCCAGGGCTGATTGGTTGCGAAGTTCGACCAGGACGGCGAGATCGAGCATGCTGGGAATCGGCGGATGGTGCATGGCGAGAATCGTGCCGTGCGGCGCCGGGCTGGAGAGCTCCTCGGCCAGCCAGTCCAGCTGCTCGGGAGTCACCTCGCCGTAGTGCTCGCCCGGCACGGTCGAGTCCAGGGTGATGATGCGCAACCCGTTGACGTCATAGACCCGGTCGACCGGGTTCATCGAGGGCAGCTGGTTCAACAGGCTCGCGCGGAAGACCGCTCTGTTGTCGTGATTGCCCATCACCCAGATGAGTTCCGCGCCCAGGCGCTCGGCAACGGGTTCGACCAGGCGGCGGAGCTTGTCGTACGCCCGCGGATCACCCTTGTCGGCGAGATCGCCCGTGAAGATGATGGCCTCAGGGCGGTTCTTGGACGCCTCCAGCTCGGCCAGCAGCTGGGTCAGGTGCGCCTCGGCATCGACCGCGTCATAGAGCAGGGCATCCTCGCCGACGAAGTGCGTGTCACTCAGATGAAGAAGGAAGTGATTAGGACGCGGGTGCTCGCTGGTCCTGACAGTCATGTCAATCGCCGTTCTGCTGACGCCGGGAGCCGGATCGAATTCCGTCGGCCGTGCGTGTGTGCAACTAAAGCATGCCTGCCGGGACAGGTGTTAACCGCCACGCACTTTTCGGAGCATATTGTGTGTCAGAACCCATACGTTCATCAGCCGGTCGGCTGCGCGTCACCCCGGCCGAGTGTGTCCAGGAGCCACGCGAATTCGTAGGCGATTTCGTGCCAGCGTTCGTAGCGCCCGCTGACCCCGCCGTGTCCGGCGCTCATCTCGGTCTTCAGCAGCACCGGGGCGCCGACCTCGCGTAGACGAGCCGTCCATTTGGCGGGCTCCACATAGAGCACCCGGGTGTCGTTGAGGCTGGTGACCGCGAGAATCGGCGGATAGGCGACATCGGCGCGAACGTTCTCGTAGGGCGAGTAGGAGCGCATGTACGCGTAGACGTCGGCGTCGTGCAGCGGGTCTCCCCACTCGTCCCACTCGATTACGGTCAGGGGCAGGTCGGGGTCGAGGATCGAGGTCAGGGCATCGACGAAGGGCACCTGGGCCAGGATCCCGGCGAAGCGGTCGGGTGCCAGGTTGGCCACCGCACCCATGAGCAGCCCACCCGCGCTCCCGCCTTCGGCGACGAGGGTCGCGGCTTCGGCGAGTCCGGCCTCGATCAGATGGTCGGCACACGCGACGAAGTCCGTGAACGTGTTCTTCTTGGCCAGCATCTTTCCCTCGTCGTACCACGACCGGCCGAGTTCGCCGCCGCCCCGGATATGGGCGATGGCGAAGGTGATGCCGCGTTCAAGAAGCGACAGGCGTGCGACCGAGAAGCCGGGGTCGATCGAGGCCTCGTAGGATCCGTAGCCGTAAAGCACCGTGGGTCGGGGCCCATGGGCCAGGGCGTCGCGTCGTCGAACGAGCGAGATCGGGATTCGCGTGCCGTCCGAAGCCGTCGCCCACTCCCGGAACTGCTCATAGGCATCCGGGTCGTAGCCGCCCTGCACCGGCTGCTGCTTGAGCAGGGTGAGCTCGCCGGTGTCGAGGGCGTAGTCAAAGACGCTGGAGGGCGTCACGAACGAGGTGTAGCCGATGCGCACCGTGGGCTGGTGCCACTCCGGGTTTCCCCCCGTTCCGACCTGGAACAACGGCTCGTCGAAGGACAGTTCTTCGAGCGGCCCCCAGAGGGCTCTGCCCGCCGCGCCGGACGCATCGAGACGGATTATGCCGACGCGGGTGAGTCCGTCGCGGCGATATTCCAGGGTGAGGTGTGTGGCGAACGCCTCGACGTCCTCGATCCGCACATCCGTGCTGGCGGCAATCATCACGCGGTGCCTGTCGACGTCGGTCGGATCGTCTGCGGGAGCGTCGATGAGGGTGAAGTTCAGGGCGCCGTCGTTGTGCAGGATCAACAGTCGGTCCTCACCCCCTAAGACCGCGTGTTCGACGGAGTACTCCACGCCCTCGCGGCGCGGCCAGACGACGGTGAACTCGCCGGTGGGGTCGGCCGTGTCGAGAAGGTGCGACTCGCTGGTGATCTTGGAGCCGAGATCGATTTCCAGGTACTTCTCGCTCCGGGTCAGACCGATGCCGATCCAGTACCGGTCATCCGGCTCGTGGAAGACGCTGACGTCGAGGGCCGCGTCGGTTCCGACCTCGTGACGCCAGATGGTGTCTGGGCGCCAGGAATCATCGACGGTCGGATAGAAGACATATTTGCCACCGGGCGCGAAGGTGGCACCGGGGAAGGTGTTGGGAACCGTATCCGCCAGGTCGAGCCCGGTGACAAGGTCCCTGATTCTGAGTGTGTATCGCTCGTCGCCGACCGTGTCGACGCTGTAGGCGAGCAGGGTGCCGTCGGTGCTGACGTCGAAGCTGCCGAGCGAGTAGAAATCGAATCCCTCGGCCTCGACGTTGTCGTCCAGCATGATCTGCTCGTCGGCAGGCGTCGTTCCGGCGACCAGCACCGGAGGAGTCCAATCGTCATCTCCGGCGATCGGCCTGCGGCAGTGGATGCCGTATTGCTGTCCCTCGATCGTGCGCGAGTAATACCACCACGCACCGCTTCGAACGGGCACCGACAGGTCGGTCTCGAGTGTGCGCGCCTTGATCTCGTCGAAGATCGACTGGCGAAGCCCCGCCAGGTGGGCCGTGCTGGCATCGGTGAAGGCGTTCTCGGCCTCGAGGTACGCGATGACCTCGGGGTTCTCCTTCTCGCGCAGCCACTCGAAGTCGTCCATGAAGACGTCGCCGTGGTGTTCTCTGGCGAGCGGGCGCTTTGCAGCCTCGGGGGCCTTCGTCTCGGAGGGCTTCTGGGTCATGGGCGTCTCATTCTTTCGGTTTCACCAGGCGACGGATGGCGGTCAGGGGGATCGGCAGCCAGGCTGGCCGGTGGCGACTCTCGTAGATGGTCTCGTACAGCGCCTTGTCGAGCTCCAGCGCGGCCATCAGCGTTTCGAAGCGGGTGATGTCAGTGCCGGACCGACTGCGATACCCGGCCAGGAACGAGCGGCGCGCATTCTCTCCCCAGCCGAGCGATGCCTGACCCTGCTCGTCGCTTCCCCCCACTCTATTCGGCGCGGCGGCCAGGGCGGCGGCCTGGGCCGCGTAGTCGAGGGAACGAAGCATTCCTGCAAGATCCCGGAGGCAGAGGTCCCTGGTGGATCGATCACCGAGTGGCTTCAGTGGCTCGCCCTCGAAGTCGAGCAGGAGCCAGCCGCGATCAGCCGACAGAATCACCTGGCCCAGATGGAGATCGCCGTGGATGCGCTGGACCGCCGGCCACTCGCCGACGGAGGCGGTCTCGATCCCCGCGACCGCGGCGTCTCGAAACGGCAGGAGTTCCGGAACCTCGGCCAGCGCGGTCTCGAGGCGCTTCCGCATCCCGTCGGTGATCCTGCGGATCGCCGCGGACGATGATTCTTCCGTGCCCATCGTCGCGGCGAGCAGTTCGTGTACCTCGGCCGTGGCCGCGCCCAAGGAGAAGGCCTGGCCGCTGAAATCCTCGCCGGCCGCAGCGGCTTTCACCGCGAGGCTCCAGCCGTCCTCGGCGTCGGCGATGAACTCCTGCAGGAAGCCCAGGTGGCCGGAGACCTTCGCCGCCGTGTCGCCGGACTCGCGCGACGACCAGGTTCCGCTGACGTAGCCCAGCAGCTCGGGCACGCGGCGGCACCCTGCGGCCTTCAGGGCCTGCTGCAGCTCGATGTCGGGGTTCTCGCCCGGAGCCAAGACCCGGAACAGTTTGTAGATGGCAGCCTCCCTGTCGCCGCCCGCGTCGAGAGTCAGGGTGAGAATCACCGAGGTGTTGGACTGCTCGCCCGGAATGGCGCGGCATCCCAAGACCCGTGAGTGCACTGCGGGTGAGAGTCCGACCCCGGTGGCGCCGCCCGGGGAGCCGGCCGTCGGCGCCGCGCGGCCATCCGACCCGATCAGTTCCAAAAGAGCCCTTGCGTAGGCCGGGTCCGCGGGGCCGTCGTAGGCGAAGACGTCACCGTCGCGGCCGCGGATCACGCCCACGAGGGCTGCCGACAGTTGAGGCAGTGCCCTGCGGCGATAGGTCAACGGAACCTGGTAAAGAACGGCGGGGACGCGCGAGACATCCTCGATGAAGTGCGTTTCGATCTCCGCCTCGCCCAGGGGATCGATGAGGCGGAACATTCCGATGGGCAGAAGCCGGGCTCGACTGCCGTTCGCGCGATACCAGCGTTGGCGGCCGACCCAGTCGTCGAAAGCGCCGGGGAGCCCGGTGAGAGCAGCCATGGCCCGAGACTACGTCGCGCAGTGGCAAATGACCTGCCCTCGGCTCCCGAAATAGGCTAGACAGGAGGCATGGATCCCGCCGTTTCGCTTGAGATCGAACGTAAATATGACGTAGTCGAGGGTTCTGCCGCCCCACAGGTCGCGGGGACTCACCCGATCACCGCCCAGGATGCGCCGGCGGTCGCCGAGCTCCGGGCGACCTATTTCGACACCGACAGGGGGGACCTGGCCGCGGCGAAGATCACCCTTCGCCAGCGGGTCGGCGGTCACGACGAGGGCTGGCACGTGAAGATGCCCGCCAGCATGGGCCGAACCGAGCTGCACTGGCCGTTGGGAGAGATCGGGACCCAGGTGCCCGGGGTCGTCGCCGACGCCGTGCGCGTGCATATCAGGGACCGGGATCTGAACCCCATCGCCCGGCTCGCTACCCACCGAAGCACCCATGTGCTGCGAGGTGCAGGCAACGTTGCGCTGGCGGAGTTCTGCGACGATGAGGTCTCCGCCGAGAACCTGCGAGACGGTCGCCGGCGGCAGTGGCGAGAATGGGAGGTCGAGCTGCTTCCCGATGCCGTGGCCCAGGGCCTGGATTCCGAGACGCTCCTCGACGCAATCGAACGGGCCCTCACCGGGGCCGGGGCCCTGCCTGCCCGAAGTGTGTCCAAGCTGGCCCGGGCCATGGGGAACGAATTCTCCGGCGCGGCGGCGGGCGGCGCTGGCGGTCCGGACGGTCCGGACGGTCCGGACGGTTCGGACGGTTCGGACGGCACGGTCGCCATGGTCGCCACCGAGACATCAACGGCGCTTCAGGCGCTCCGCTCGATTCTCACCGGGCTGGTTGCCGCCCTGAAGGTTCAAGATCCTCGGGTCCGGCGAGACGAGAACGACTCCGTCCACTCGATGCGGGTCGTCGTTCGCAAGCTTCGAAGCATCCTCCGGACCTATCGGGCCGTTCTCGACCGCGAGACGGTGGACTCGCTTCGGCAGCGACTTCGAGACTTCGGCACCGGCCTGGGCGCAGCCAGGGACTCGGAGGTGCGGCGCGACCGGGCGCTGGAACATCTCGAGCACGCAGGCACGGATATCGTGGCGGGCCTGAAAAGGGTGGCAGACCGCTTCAGCCTCGCCTACGCACAGGCTCACGAACAGACGGCGAAGATTCTTGACTCTGCCGAGTACTTCCGCCTGCTGGATGACCTGGACCTGATCTGCCGTGATCCCATTCCCGGGAAGCGTGCCCTGAAGGATTCGCGCGACGAACTCAGCCGGGGCATTCAGCTCGATCTCGGCCGCCTCAAGGACACGGCCGCCCAGAGTGAGCAGCAGGAGGCCAAGGCAGGGGCCCGGCTCGCGCTCCGCCATGAGGTCAGGAAGGCGGCACGACGACTGCGCTACTCGGCGGAGGCCGCCAACGCATTCGATCCGAGCGCATTCGGGCGCAAGACCCTGGACCTCGCCTCACTGGGGCACTCGATCCAGAGCGAACTGGGTGACCAGCGGGACAGCGAACTCTTCGCGGCACTCCTTCGCGCCGAGGCTGCCGACTCGTATCCCGACGAGAGGAAGGCCCTGAAACGGGCCCGGGCCATCGAGAAGGATCGCTCCTCGAGCGCGCTGGCCAAGTACCGAGAGTCTCTCCGGATTCTCGCCAGGACGAAGCGGCACCTCGACCGCTGAAAACCGTGAATCAGTGCATGTCCCAGTTGGGGACGATCGCGTAGGAATCGTCGACCAGGCCGCGGCGCAGGAATGTGATCGTGTCGAGGAGTCGCTCGGGTGCCGATCGCACGCTGCGCGGCGAGGTGACCCAGTCACGCTCCTTGCCGAGGTACTCGATGATTCGTGCCGGACTGCCCGCATCCTTGAGCCCCTCGAGCACGGCAACCGACGGGTGACGGCCGATCTTGGGCCGGGACACCTGCAGCAGCACGGTGGGCAGCGTCGGTGGAACGCCGCCTGAGAACGCTGCGACGGTGGGGGAGACCATGACGAGCCGCGTGGGAGATGTGGACGATGCCAGGCCCGTGGCCAGGGGAGCGAAACTGGCCAGGGCCGCATCCGCTCCAGCCCCACTGCCGAGAACCGCGATGCGCTCGACCGAGGCCCCGACCGAACCCGCGTAGGTGCCGGCCCAGTCAAGAATCAGGTTGGAATCGACTGCCGACTTCGGTCTGACCTCGAGGACGATTCCTGAGATGGCCGCCGCCAGCCATGAGGAGATCCATTCGCCGCTCTTCTTGCCGCTTGCGGCATCCGGGAAGAACAGCACCAGCGGCAGATCGGCGCCCCGGGCGGCGCGGTAGCTGCGCACATTCAGGCTGGTGTCCGCCAGTGCGACGCTCGAATCGGTGATCTCGACCCCGGGGGCACGGCGGCCCTTGAAGCTGCTTGACTCGACATCGATCCCGTCGGTGGTCTCGTTCATGGCTGCACTCTCTCGTCGGGCCCCACAGCGAAGGAGAAATAAAACGCTGTCCCCCAAGCGACAAGATTACTGTGCGCGTCATAGGCTCGTTCCATGACCTTGATCCCGAACTATCGACTGAACGACGGACACGAGATCCCCGCGATCGGATTCGGCACCTATCCCCTGACGGGAGACGACGGGGCCACGGCGATTGGCACCGCCATCGACGCCGGCTACCGGCTGTTGGACACCGCAGTCAACTACGGCAACGAGGATGCCGTGGGTCGCGCGATCGCCGCCTCCGGAATCAGCCCCGACTCTTTCTCCATCACCACGAAGCTTCCCGGCCGGCACCACGGACGAGACGCGACCGTGGCCTCACTGGAAGCGTCACTGGCAGCCCTCGGCGTCGACACGATCGCCCTCTACCTGATCCACTGGCCGAACCCGAGTGTGAATCGCTTCGTCGAGAGCTTCGATGCCATGATCGGGCTCCAGGACCGGGGGCTCGTGGCTTCCGTCGGGGTCTCGAACTTCACGATCGAGTTCCTCACCCGGCTGAAGAACGAGACCGGCGTGTTTCCCGCGGTCAACCAGATCGAGCTGCACCCCTACTTCCCGCAGACCGAGCTGCTGGAATTCCATGCGGCCAACGGCATCCGCACCGAGAGCTGGAGCCCGCTGGGCAAGGCCTCGGATGTGAAGAGCACCGAGGCGGTCACCTCTGCTGCATCAGCGCACGGGGTCACCCCCGCGCAGGCGATTCTGCGCTGGCACGTGCAGCTGGGCTCGATCCCGCTGCCGAAGTCGGCCGACCCTGCGCGCCAGCGCGAGAACCTCGACGTGTTCGGCTTTGAGCTCACCGACGTTCAGATGGCGGCAATTACCGCCCTGGGGCGAGCCGACGGCAGGCTGTTCGACGGCGATCCGCTGACGCACGAGGAACAATAGCCAGTTCAGCGGTAGATTGGGGAACCTGTGAGCAACAAGCTGCAGATGAGGCAAGGGAGCCCCCACAAGTGATCATTCCCGAGCGTTCGAGCGATGGAACGTCCCCCGAGTCGAAGGTGACGGCGCCGACCACGGCCGCCGAGCGCCTCGCCGCCCAGACGACAGCCGAGACGGCACTGCGCCCCTCGACGGCGACGAATTTCCGAACGGAGACCGACTCGCTCGGCAGCGTGGATATTCCGGTCGAGGCGTACTGGGGGGTGCATACCGCGAGGGCGCTGGAGAACTTTCCGATCAGTCGCCGACCCATCTCGGTGTACCCCGACCTGATCGACGCCCTCGTCATCGTCAAGGAGGCGGCCGCCCGGGCGAATGTCGAGATCGGTGTCCTCACGCCGGAGAAGGGCGCCTGGATCGAAGCCGCCTGCGAGCTGATCCGCACGGGTGCGCATCACGACCAGTTCGTCGTCGGCGTCATCCAGGGCGGGGCCGGCACCTCGACCAACATGAACACCAACGAGGTCATCACGAACGTCGCCCTCGAGCTCGCGGGCTACGCCAAGGGTCGGTACGACGTGTTGCACCCGCTCGACGACGTCAACCGCAGCCAGAGCACGAACGACACCTACCCGACCTCGGTGAAGCTGGCGCTCTGCTTCTCGATCGAGCGACTGCTGTACGAGCACGCCCTGCTGCGGGACTCGTTCGGCGCCAAGGGCGAGGAGTTCGCCGATGTGCTGAAGATCGGCCGCACGCAGATGCAGGATGCCGTGCCGATGACGCTCGGCCAGGAGTTCCATGGCTTCGCCACCACGCTGACCGAGGACCTGGACCGCCTCCGGGAGACCATTCCACTGCTCGGCGAGATCAACCTCGGGGCGACCGCGATCGGCACGGGCATCACGGCCGACCCGCGGTACGCGGCATCCGTCTGTCTGCACTTGAGCGCACTCACCGGTTACACCCACATCACCGCGGCCGACCTGATCGAGGCGACCAGCGACGTCGGGGTCTTCATGCAGCTGTCCGGCGTGCTGAAGCGGGCCGCCATCAAGCTGTCCAAGATCTGCAACGACCTGCGGCTGCTCTCCAGCGGCCCCCAGGCCGGCCTCGGCGAGATCAACTTGCCCGCCCGCCAGGCGGGTTCGAGCATCATGCCCGGCAAGGTCAACCCGGTGATCCCGGAGGTCGTGAACCAGATTGCGTTCTCGGTCGCCGGTGCCGACCTCACCGTCACGATGGCGGCCGAGGGCGGCCAGTTGCAGCTGAACGCGTTCGAGCCGGTGATCGCCCACTCCCTGCTGCAGAGCCTCGCGTGGATGCGCCAGGGCTGCCGCACGCTGCGCATCAACTGCGTCGACGGCATCACGGCCAATCACGATCACCTGCACGACATGGTCTCCACGTCCATCGGTGTTGTGACGGCGCTCACCCCGTATATCGGCTACACGGCGGCCTCCTCGTTGGCTCACACGGCACTGTTGACCAAGCGCAACATCGCCGATCTCGTCGTGGAGGCGGGCCTGATGCCCCGCGACCGGGTGATGAAGCTGCTGTCACCGGCGCGACTCTCGGGGCTGGAGACCGCAACCGCGTCGATCACGATCATCGATCTGGCCGACGAGACTCCTCAGTCGGCGGAGACGACGGAGTCGTAGAGGTGCATTCGGCGCGGGATGGCGTGCTCGCCCGGCTCCGGGAGGAGTTGGGCGGCGTGCTGTCCGTCGATGCGGATGTCCTCCGAGACGTTCGCACCGATCGGGCAGGCTGGGTCAGCCCCGGTCTGCCCCTCGCCGTCGTTGCCGCAACCGAGATCCAGCATGTCCAGGCGGCGGTCCGCATTGCGGCGGAGTTCGGCGTGCCGGTCGTGCCCCGGGGCGCGGGCACCGGGTTGGCCGGCGGCGCCGTCGGCACCCCGGGATCGCTGGTGATCTCCACCGCCTTGATGAATCGCATCCTGGAGATCTCCCCGGCGGACGAGCTGGCCGTTGTCGAGCCGGGCGTCATCAACCAGCACCTCAGCGATGCAGCGGCAGAGTTCGGTCTCGTCTTCTCACCGGATCCCGCGTCGAAGGACATCTCCAGCATCGGCGGCAACATCGCGACCAATGCGGGCGGGCTCCTGTGCGCGAAGTACGGGGTCACCCGCGAGGCCGTGCTCGGACTCAAGGTCGTTCTCGCCGACGGGTCGCTGCTCGAGACCGGCAGGCGCAGCGTCAAGGGCGTCACCGGGCTCGACCTGACGGCGCTTCTCACCGGCTCCGAGGGCACCCTCGGGATCATCGTCGAGGCGACCGTGCGACTTCGGCCCATCGCCGCAGGCCTCACCCACACCATCGGCGCGTTCTTTCCGGATGTGACCGTGGCCGCGCGGGCCGCAGCGGCGGTCACGGCGGCGCGGCTGCGGCCATCCGTCATGGAGCTGATGGACACCCTCTCGCTGAGCGCCATCGACCGGCTGAACGGGTCGGCTCTGGGGGAGCGCGGCGCCGCCTTTCTCCTGGTCCAGACGGATGGCCACGGTGCCGCCGCCGAGGCAGCCGCCATCGTTTCCGTCGTCTCGGCCCAGGGCGGGGATGCCGAGCTCGCCCTCGATGAAGAGGCTGGTGAGCGACTGCTGGCCATCCGGCGGAGTTTCCACTGGGCGATCTCAGCCCTCGGCGAGGTGCTGATCGAGGACGTCTGCGTGCCCCGATCGCGGCTGGCCGACATGTTTGCGGCGATCGAGGGCATCGGTCTCCGCCACGGCCTTGACATCCCGACCATCGCGCACGCCGGCGACGGCAACCTGCATCCCAACTTCGTCTTTGAGCGACTGGCCCCCGGAGATCCGGCCGGGGACGAACACGGGGTCCCGCTCGTCATCTGGGCTGCCGCCGAGGAGCTCTTTCAGGCGGCGATCAGCCTCGGCGGTACCCTGACCGGGGAGCACGGGGTCGGCGTGCTCAAGCGCCGCTGGCTCGAGGCGGAGATCGGCAGCGCCAGTCTCGGCCTGCAACGGCGGATCAAGGCCGCGTTCGACCCGGCCGGAATCATGAACCCCGGAAAGGTTTTCCCGGTCTGAGCTCACCCGGAGGCGAGTAAACTAGACGTCGCCTTCAAGGGAGTATTTCGTGGTTTCAGAAGCACCAGTGTCAACGCCAGAGCTCGAGAACGAACGTGAATATGTGGGTGTTCTCTATGCCCGGCTCGACGCTCTTCGGCGGGAGGCTCGCGAGGCCCTGGTGAAGGTTCGACGCGAGAACGTCGGGGGAAATCACCAGAGCCGCTCGGAGCGGGATGCCTACGCGAGGCTCTACGAGGATCGCCTCGTTCAGCTCGACGAGGTCGACGAGCGGCTCGCGTTCGGCCGCCTCGAGCTCGAGGACAGAAGCCCGGCGCAGGCCGCGGCAGATGCCGTCGACGGCGAGGATACCGATACGCCCTACCGCTACATCGGTCGGATCGGCCTGCGCGACGAGGCCCTGCGGCCGATTCTTCTCGACTGGCGGGTTCCCCAGGCCGCCGCCTTCTACCAGGCCACGGCGGCGACGCCCCTGGGGGCCAGAAGCCGCCGGCACCTGATCTCAAGCGGCCGCAAGATCATCCGGGTCGAGGACGAGATCTTCGACGCCGACCTCCTTGCCGAGGGCTCGGCGAACCTGCAGGGGGAGGGCGCGCTGATGGCGTCCTTGGCCACGCAGCGCACCGGCCGCATGCACGACATCGTGGCGACCATCCAGGCCGAACAGGATCGCATCATCCGCTCTCCCCTCGGGGGCGTCCTGGTCGTTCAGGGCGGCCCCGGCACGGGCAAAACGGCAGTGGCGCTGCACCGTGCCGCCTACCTGCTCTACTCCCACCGCGACAGGCTTGCGTCCTCGGGCGTGCTGGTCGTGGGACCCTCCCGCGCCTTCCTTCAGTACATCGAGGCCGTTCTTCCCAGCCTCGGCGAGACCGGTGTGGTCGTCTCCTCCGTCGGCCAGCTCTATCCGGGCGTCGAGGCCACCGCCGACGATGCGCCCGAGATTGCCGTCGTCAAGGGCTCGGCCGAGATGGCCGGCCTGATCTCCCGGGCCGTTGCTTCACGCCAGCGCGTGCCGGCGGCGCCGGTCGAGCTCATGATCAACGGCGAGCGGCTGACGCTGGAGCCCGGCCTCATCGCCAACGCGATGCACCGCGCCCGCGAATCGCGGAAGCCTTACAACGAGGCGCGGGTCGTCTTCGTCAAGAACGCCCTCGGTCAGCTGTCGAGGAAGCTGGGCGATCAGCTCAAGGCCCACGGCTCGACCATCGACGACAGCGATCTGGCCATCCTGAAGGAAGATCTTCGCACCGCTGACGATGTGATCATCGCCCTCAACACGGCGTGGATGCCACTGACCCCACAGAAGCTGATCCAAGACCTGTATGCCCGGCCGCAGTGGCTCGCATCGCTCACCCCGAACTGGTCGCCGGAACGGCGTGCGCTCCTCTCCCGCAGCCGCGATGCGGCCTTCACGATCTCGGATGTCCCGCTGCTGGATGAGGCAGCCGAGCTGCTGGGGGAGTACAGCGTAGAGAACGCGGCCCTCAAGCGCGAGGCCAAGCAGCAGCGCAAGCGCGACATCGAGAATGCCGAACATGCGATCGAGAACATGCAGGTCGAGGGGCTCGTCCACGCGGAGGACCTCGCCGCGGGCTTCGCCGAGTCGAGCGTGCGCGGTACCACAGCCGAGCAGGCCGCCGCGGACCGGAGTTGGACCTACGGCCACATCGTCGTCGACGAGGCGCAGGAGCTCTCTCCCATGCAGTGGCGCGTCCTCGCCCGCCGGTGCCCGGTGCGCTCGTTCACGATTGTGGGTGACATGGCCCAGGCCAGTGCGGCTGCCAGCGCCGATAGCTGGCAGGATGCCGTGATCCCGCTGGTTGGCAAAGCCACCCCCGGCGAACGCTGGCGCCTTGAAGAGCTCACGGTGAACTATCGGACACCCTCGCAGATCGCCGACGAGGCCGACCGGATGGCGATCGAGCACAACCTGCCGATCACCCTCTCCCGCGCTGTTCGTGACAGCGAGTGGCCCGTATTCCACGTGGCCCTCGACCTGTCGAAAGAGACCGGCTCGCGCGATCCCGACGCACTCTTCGATGCCGTCACCACCGTCTTGGAGGATGATCGGGACATCGACATGCTGGGAACCGTCGTCGTCATCGCTCCGACGGCAAGCGTTCCTGCGCTGTATGCCGCCCTGGCCGAGAACTTCGGTGCCGACATCGGCCTGGGCGCTCAGGGCCTGACCCGGGCGATCTCGGTCCTGACCCCGCACGACGCCAAGGGGCTCGAGTTCGACTCCGTGGTCGTCGTGGATCCGGCGGGGATCCTCGCGGAGTCCTCCCGCGGCGCCTCGGGCCTGTACGTCGCGATGACCCGCGCGACGCAGCGCCTGCACCTGATCGACATCGCCCGCTAGCGTCTCGCCCTGTCCGCCCTGAGAGAACCGTTTTGACCGGCGGCCGATCGCACGCTTGGATGGGACCATGACTGAATCCATCA
>CANFBG010000004.1 GCA_947444785.1 Microbacteriaceae bacterium
CCGGCATCAGCACCGTAGCGGCGGAGGCCGCAAAGAGCCACGGCATACTCAGGTGCTCGAGCACGCTGGAGGAGAATACGACGGCGAAGTGGTCCGGCGGGAAGTACTCCGCCAAGAGGTGCGCATCCCCCACGACGTCGACCCCGAAACCCTCATGGATATCGAAGCCGATGACCTCGCGGTCGCCGAACACCGCCAGCCGAGCACGCAGAGCCTCAAGCGTTCTAGAACGGATTCCCACCGCGAGCACAGGCCCGGCGGGGGCATCGGCCATGTACCGAACGAATTCGGCGACCGCCTCGGCTTCGGATCGAACCGGTTCGCCGCCTGCGCCGGGCACGGGAAGCGGATGGTCCGGAAGGGCGATCTCGGTCGCGATATCACCCTCGGCCGTCCTGGCAACGAGCGTGATCGGCGCAGCCGGCCGCCCCGGCAGGTAGGCGCTGAAGCCGACACGGTCCGCATCGGGAACCATCTGCCAGTAATTCAGCACGTCCGGCCGCGGCACGAAGTCGGCAACGACCTCGTTGACACCCTGACGAACGGCAAGCCGATCAACGGGCAGCTCCTCGGCGTGCGCCCAGCCCTGAAGGAACGTCCCCCAGGCGTCGCACCAGTAGACATCGATGGCGTAGCGGACCTGCCGTTGGGGAATCGAGGGGGCCGCCGGAGAGGTGCTGCCACCGCCCGCCGCAGCAACCCGTTCCCGGGCCAGGGCGAGGTGGTACGGCGCCTGAACTAGGAGGTCGGCGATGTCGAGGTCGATGACGCTGACCTGGAATTCCCACTTCTTGGCCGCCAATTCGGCGATCTCGAAATAGACGGCCGCGCGCTCCGGGTTCTCGAAATGCAGCAGCTCCATCATGCCGAGGGCGAAGGATGCGCCCGCGAGTACCCACGGCACCGACTCGCTGGCTGCGACCGTGGCCAGGCCGCGCCGCGCATCCTGCAGGTCGATGCCGTGTAGCAGCAGGATCGACTCGGTCACCCGGGGGATCATCGCAGCGGCCTCGTGAAAGCGACCGAGGGCGCCGGCGAGCCTCAGGTAGCGGGTGGACATGCCGCAGGCCAGCGCGGAGCCACGCTCGGCATTCTCCCCACGCCAGCGGAAGTAGGGCAGCATTCCGCCCCGGTCCTTCGTAACGCCCGACGCCGGGGGCAAGGAGTCGGCGACGCATGCCACGGCGGTCAGCTGGCCCCCGCGGCGCTCGACGCGAATCGCTGAGAAGCCCGCCCTCTGCAACATGAGCTCGAGCCCTGCCGCGCTGGGGATGTACACGTGATAGCCCGGGCTGAGCGCCGCAAGCACCTCCGCCTCGGGGGCGGTCTCCGTTACGATCTCGGCCGCCGGCGTCGTAAGAAGAAGCACCCCGCTCTCGGAGAGCCGATCCCTGAGGGCCTTCAGAAACTCCACGGGCTCGGGCACGTGCTCCACGACCTCACTGGCGAGCACAAGATCGAAGTCGGCACCGACGTCAGACTCCGGCGTGAGATATTCGTTGCGGATGTCGATGCCGAGTTCGCACCCTCCACGGATGCCCGCAAGGGAGGGCTCGACTCCGAGCACATCCCAGCCGTGGAAGAACCGCCCGAGATCCAGCGCGAAACCGTAGTTGCAGCCGACATCCAGAAATCGCCGGACACCAGACGTGTCAACGATTTCGAGCGCCTGGGCAATGGTCTCGATGCCTGCACCGGCCTCGACGTAGGCGTCGACGCTCGCATCGGTGGGCGACGAATCGAGCGGGGTGGGCACGATGTCAACCGATCCGCAGTCGGGGCAACGAGTGATCGGATTGGCCACCAAGCTCAGCGAGGTGACGTCGGCCACATGCGTTCCTGTGCCCGAAAAACCGCATACCCGACAGTCGAGCGCGCGGTCGTCATCGAACCACGTGAGTGCGGTCAAGACAGCCTCCCCATTACGCGCATCCGCCCGCGCCGATTACGAATTCTACTGCGTTGCCGAACCGCTTCGGCCCGCGAGAACGATGACCTCGTGCACCCTCCGCAGGTCTTCGATCAGGGAGCCGATGAGCACCCAGTGCCGTGCGCTCGGCGCCAGCACGATGAACGGCTGCGTGAGGGCCGGGCCCTCATCGAAGCCCTCGCCCTGGTGCGCCGGCTCGGGCAGGCCCAGGAGGAGGCGAAGGTCGTGCGCCGCCCGGGCAAGCTCGGATGAAAGCCCGCTCGCCGTGGGCTCCTGGGGCAGGGACTCGTCGTAGTGATCGTCGAGGGCCCGAACCATGCCGGGAACCCTGTTGGCCAGCACCGTGAGCATCGCGAGGATCTCATTGTCGCGCCCGAGGCTGTCGCGGTGCGCCGACCTGCGCGGGTTGAAGAGCAGGCTCTCCTCGGCCGTGGCGAGCTCCGCCCTGGCCCTGACCAGCATGGGTCCGAGAAGGCGCACCTCGATCAGCGCCCCGGTGCGCTCCGCGGCCGTGGACGGCTTCTCCAGCAGCCCGCCGAGACCGTCGAGGCTCGCGGCGACCTCGCGGCCGAGGGCGGCGATGGCGTCCCGTGCGGGCTGGAGGCGCACCGGCGGGACGATCGCGAGGTTCACCAGCACGGCGATGATCGCCCCGATGAACGTCTCCAGGATGCGGTCGATCGCGTAGCCCGGGGTCTGCGCCCCGATCGAGAGCACCAGCATCGCGCTGATGGGAACCTGCACGGTGCCACCCGGGCCGAGCCGCAGGGCCCATGCCGTCAACAGCGAGATCAGGATGGCTGCCAGCACCAGCCAGCTGGGGTTCCCGAAGACGACCCCGGCGAAGTAGGCGATCACCACGCCCACGATCACGCCGAAGCTGCGTTCGATGGCCTTCGCGAATGTCTGGTTCACGCTCGGCTGCACGACGATGAGGGCCGCGACAGCCCCGAAGACGGGAATCTGCCCCGGCAGGATCAGTAGGCAGACGATCCACGCGAGAGTGGCGGCCACGGCGGTCTTGACCACCTGGAGCAGCGGCATCCGCCTGCTCGTCTGAATCACCCGGGCATAGCGCACGGGGGCAGCGCCGACGGCTGCGAGTCGACGGGCGAAGGGTCCCCGGTCGCCCCGGGGCGGTTGGGCTGAGGCGGTCACGCCTCAAGCCTAGGAGACGGCCGAGGAACTTCGATGTCGCGGTTCCGCCTTCCTAGGCAGAAAGAGCCTCGACGGGCATCGCCTTGAGGGCCCGGCGCATAGCGACCAGCTGGCGGGCGTGCTCGTCGAGCCGCACGTCCTCCGCACTCTGAAGATCGAGGGGGGCGATGCTCGCCGCGCGGCCGTCCTCGCCAGGCACGACGAAGACACTCATGCACTGCGTGGTCAGTTCGAGGATGCCCGTGCGAGGGTCCCCGCTTCGAACGTGGATGCCCAGGTGCATGCTCCGAGGCCCCGTGTGAATGAGCCTGGCCTCGACCTCGACGATATGACCGATGTGGATGGGCCGATAGAAGTGGATTCCGCCGGAATACACGGCCAGTGCCCGCTCGCGACTCCACGACATGGCGCAGGTGCCGGCCGCCTCGTCGATCCAGCGCATGACGGTGCCGCCGTGCGCGTTTCCGGCCCAGTTCGCGTCTCCCGGGGCCGCCAGGAAACGGAATAGGGTGCGGGGGGTGGTCGCGGCGTCGGTATATTCCTGGGCACGCATGGCCGCGTGGATTTCGGCCCGGGCCTCGATCCTGAGGGTTGCGCCGGCCGCAAGCATTGCATCCTCGGCGTTCGACGGGCTCCAGTGCGGGATCTCGCGCGGCTTCTTGTTCTCGTCGATGGCAACGAAGATCAGGATGCAATGGGTCGCCGGGGCGAATACGCCCTCGCGGGCATCCGCCGCATCGACCGTGACCAGCACATGCATGCTCGTTCGTCCCGTGTGGATGATGCGGGCCCGGGCCTCGATCAGGTTGCCGGGCAGGATCGGCCGGGTGAAGTGCACATTGCCGACGTAGGCCGTCACGCAGTACGACGAGCTGAAGCCGACCGCGCAGGCGTAGCCGGCCTTGTCAATCCACTCGAGCACGCGCCCGGCCTGAATCGACGCACCGTCGACCGCGGTGTCTGAGGGGGCGGCCAGGAAGCGCAGGGTGATTCGATCGCTCATGCCTCAAGAATGGCGGAAGAAGCGATCCCGAAAGTGTCGATTCCGCGGTCACTCGCCGGAAAGAATGCCGTTTCTTTAGATCTACGCTGCTTCGCCGACCGACGCTGGGGCCTGCACGCGGCTGCCGCGCTTGTCGTTGAAGACCCAGTAGCGGTACAGCACGAAGCGGAAGATCGCCCCGATCACCAGGCCGACGACGTTCGAGATGGTGTCCGCCAGGAGCGAGGTGTAGCCCATGAGGTAGTGGGAGACGCCAAGCACTCCGAGGGCGATGACCATCCCGGCCAGGCTCACGGCGAAGAACTCGATGCTCTCGCGCAGCATCTTCTCGCGGCGGTGATGGCGGAAGGTCCAGTAGCGGTTGCCGATCCAGTTCACCAGGATGGCGACGATCGTCGAGATGATCTTGGCGATGAAGGAACCGGCGAACACGTGCTCGGGCGACAGGATCGTCTGGCGCAGCACCGTGAAGATCGCGGTGTCCACGACGAAGCCGATACCGCCGACGAGACCGAACCGAATGAATTCGTTGGCGATGCGTCTGATCCGCAGAGCGAGGGGCGTAGGCGTCGTGGTCGAAGTCATTGTAGTTCCTTGATAAAACGGGAAAGTAGAGGGCCTGACACCTTTGGCGGACACGCGATCCTAACAATACAAGCTGTTCAAGCACAGCCACGTGATTCGACTAAGCTGTCGTGGTTGGTCCGCTGGGCCCTATTTGTTCAGGAAAGCAGTCGTTTATGCCGAAAACAGTCGTGGTCATCCCCACGTACAACGAGCTCAACGCTATCGGCGACGTTATAACTCGCACCCTGGCCACGCTGCCCGAGGCCAACATCCTGATCGTGGATGACAACAGCCCCGACGGCACGGGCGCTCTCGTCGATGGGCTTGCCGCGGCCGATGACCGCATCCATGTCATCCATCGCACCGAGAAGAACGGCCTGGGCACGGCCTACGTCGCCGGCTTCCGGTGGGCGCTTGAGCGCGACTACGACCGCATCGTCGAGATGGATGCCGACGGATCACACCAGCCCGAGGAGCTCCCCCTCATGATGGCGAAGCTCGACGCCGGGGCAGACCTCGTCATCGGCACGCGCTGGATTCCGGGCGGCAAGACGGTGAACTGGCCGTTCTCGAGGCGTCTCATCTCCCGCTCGGGCACGACCTATTCCCGCATCATGCTCGGCTCGAAGCTGCACGACATCACCTCCGGCTACCGCGGCTTCAGCGCGGACATGCTGAGGAAGATCGACCTCTCCACCGTCGACTCCGGCGGTTACTGCTTCCAGATCGAGCTCGCCTGGCTCGTCGAGCGAACCGGCGCCAGCGTGCAGGAGTTTCCGATCACCTTCATCGAGCGCGTCGAGGGCCAGTCGAAGATGTCGAGCAACATCGTCTTCGAGGCTCTGTACAAGGTCACGATCTGGGGCCTCGGCGCCCGATTCGGCCGCAGGGGCAAGGCTCGCACCCTGGATGCCCAGACCCCGGGAGTAAAGTAGGGACGTTCTCTGTTGTGTCACTGTGTGCATTCATTGCACGCTCGACAGCATCACGAATAAAGAATTGCAAGAATTGGTCCAGCCGAGGCACTAGCGCCCCGGCCAGACACAAGAACACGTGCTCCGGGGTCGGTGGAATTCCGAACCGGCGGTGATAGTCCGCGAGCCGCTGCCAAGCCCTTCAGGGCGAGGAAGCGGTTGACCTGGTGAAACTCCAGGACCGACGGTTACGAGGGTGAGGCTTCTCATCACCCTCTAAAGTCCGGATGGGAGGTGCACGCGCAAGAACCGACGTTCCTATTCGGCACGCTCTTTTCCTGCGACTGCCTTCGGGTACCCCGGATTACGTCTAGACGACGAGGACCGGATGACGAACCCCAGCAGCCACGACGGAAGCGACGACGCTGCCTCCGCCACGCTCCTGCGGGAGTCGGCAGCGATGCACCGGGCCATCGACCTTGCCCAGCGCGGTCCGGCGAACGACGCCAACCCCCAGGTCGGTTGCGTCCTCTTGGATGCCCACGGTGTCGAAATCGCCGAAGGCTGGCACCGCGGCAGCGGCACCGCACACGCCGAAGTCGACGCCCTGGCACAGCTTGCGTCCCCCGGCCTCGCGATCGGCGGAACGGCGGTCGTCACCCTCGAGCCCTGCAACCACATCGGGCAGACCGGCCCGTGCAGCGAGGCACTCCTCGCGGCCGGAATCGGTCGTGTCGTCTACGCCGTCGCCGACCCCGGCAAGCACTCCGCCGGCGGGGCCAAGCGCCTGGCTGCGGCAGGGGTCGACGCCGAGGGCGGGCTGTGCGAGGCAGAGGCGAGTGAGAGCATCCTGCCGTGGCTGACAGCCGTGCGCCGGGGAACACCGTTCGTGAGCGTCAAGTGGGCCGCCAGCCTCGACGGGCGAGCCGCGGCCGCCGATGGCAGCAGCCAATGGATCACGGGCGAAGCCGCTCGCGCCGATGTGCATCTGCGCCGGTCGGAGGCGGGCGCCATCGTCGTGGGCTCCGGGACGGTCCTCGCAGACGACCCCGGGCTGACCGCGCGGAAAGCCGACGGATCGCTATACCCGACGCAGCCGGTCCCGGTGGTCATCGGACTCCGTGAGGTGCCGCGCGACGCCCAGGTCTTCGCCCACCCGGTCGAGGCGGTCGAGTTCGCCACCCACGACCTTCATGCCGTGCTTGCATCGTTGGCGGCCCGGCGCATCCGGCACGTCTTCGTCGAGGGCGGCCCGACGCTGGCCAGCGCATTCATCGCGGCAGGACTGGTCGACGAACTCGTCGTCTACATCGCCCCGACACTCATCGGCGGAGAACGTACGGCACTCACCGATCTGAACATCAGCCACATCACGCAGCAGCGCAGGCTGCGCTTCGTGAGTGTCGACACCCTGGGCGACGACCTCAGAATCATCGCCCGCCCCCTGGCCACTCTCCCAACAGAAACGGATTGAACGCGGATGTTTACCGGAATCATCGAGGAAAAAGGCACCATCATCGCCATCGAGCCCTCCGCGGATGCAGCCCGCCTGACCGTTCGCGGGCCCATCGCGGTCACGGGGGCCGCCCACGGCGACTCCATCTCGGTCGGGGGTGTCTGCCTCACCGTCGTGGCCCAGACCGTCGACACCTTCACCGCCGATGTGATGGCCCAGACGCTCGACATGTCGACGATCGGCGGGCTGAGCGTCGGCGACGAGGTCAACCTCGAGCGTGCCGCCCTCGTCGGCGACCGCCTCGGCGGTCACATCGTGCAGGGCCACATCGACGGCACCGGCACCGTTCTCGAGGTCAGGCCCGGGGACGCATGGCGGGTCATCCGGTTCAGCATTCCCACCGCGCTGGCCCGCCTCGTCGTCGACAAGGGATCGATCGCCGTATCCGGAGTGTCCCTGACGGTGTCGAACATCGGCCGGATAGCCGCCGATTCTTCAGGGTCGCCGGCAACGGAGTGGTTCGAGGTCTCCCTGATCCCCGAGACCCTGACCGCGACGACCCTCGGCACCCTCGTTCCGGGCGACCGGGTCAACCTCGAGACCGACATCCTGGCCCGGCACGTGGAGCGACTGCTCTCGTTCCAGCAGGCCGGCGCGACCACGCCAACCAGCACGATCGAAACGAACGGGAGCGCATCATGACGACCGCCCTTTCCTCCATCGAGGATGTCCTCGACGCCCTTCGCGCGGGAAAGCCCGTGATCGTCGCCGACGACGAGGGCCGCGAGAACGAGGGTGACGCCATTCTCTCCGCCGAGCTCGCGAGCCCCGAGTGGATCGCCTGGATGGTGCGGAACACCTCGGGCTTCCTCTGCGCGCCGATGACCCGCGAGATCGCCGCGACGCTGGGGCTGCCGGCCATGGTCGAGCGCAACCAGGACTCGCTGCGCACCGACTACACGATCACCGTGGATGCATCCAGCGGGGTCACGACGGGCATCAGCGCATCAGATCGCGCAGAGACGTTCCGCCGACTGGCAGATTCCGCTTCGACACCCGAGAGCTTCATCCGCCCCGGGCACGTGCTGCCCGTTCGCGCGGTGCCGGGCGGCGTTCGCGTGCGCCCCGGCCACACAGAGGCCACTACCGACCTGATGACACTGGCAGGCCTTCGCCCCGTCGGCGTGATCGGCGAGCTGGTCAAGGACGATGGCTCCATGATGCGGATGCCCGATCTGCTTGCCCTCGGCCAGACGGCCGGGCTGCCGGTGACCACCATCGCGGCGATGATCGAGCACCTGAATGCGCTGGATGCGGCAACCGGCACGGGTGACGCCGCGGCGCAGCCCACGGAGGTGGAGGGCAAGGTCGACACCGCGGCCCCCCTGGCCTCGCGGGTCACGTTCGAGGTCGAGACGCGCATCCCCACCACCCACGGCACCTTCCAGGTGCGCGCCTACCGCGACACGGAGACGGGCAGCGATCACCTCGCTCTCGTGGCGGGTGACCCGTTCAGCGCCACCGCCCTGGTTCGCGTGCACTCGGAGTGCCTGACAGGCGAGGCGTTCGGCTCCGAGAAATGCGAGTGCGGCCCGCAGCTCGACGCCGCCCTGGACGCCATCGCGCACGATGGCGGCGTCGTGATCTACCTGCGCGGCCATGAGGGTCGGGGCATCGGCCTGATCAACAAGCTCCGGGCCTACCACCTGCAGGAGTCCGGCCTCGATACCCTCGACGCGAACCTTGCGCTCGGTCTCCCGGGAGACACCAGGGACTACGGGGCGGCCGTGGCGATCCTCGAGGACTTAGGCATCTTGAGTGTTCGGCTTCTGACCAACAACCTCGACAAGGTGAGCCAGCTCACCGAGCACGGGATCACCGTCACGGAGCGCGTGCCGATAATCGTCGGCGTCGGGGAGTTCAACGGCGCCTATCTCGACGTCAAGGGTGCACGCATGGGCCACGTCATCCCCTCGTGGGTCGGCGAGGAGTCCCGCGCCCGGGCCGGCGCAACTGGAACCATCACCATCAGCAGCGAAACAGACGAAAGGCACGACGCATGAGCGGCGAAGGATCCCCCACACTCGACATCGACGGCACTGGACTGAAGGTGACGATCGTTGCCGGACTGTGGCATACCGAGATCTCGAACGGCCTGCTCGAGGGTGCTCGCCGGACGCTCGCCGCCGCGGGTGCCGACGTCACAGAGATTCGCGTTCCCGGCAGCTTCGAGCTCCCCGTGGTCGCGCGGGCCGCACTCGAGTCGGGTGCCGACGCGGTCGTTGCGCTCGGCGTGATCATCCGGGGTGGCACTCCGCACTTCGAGTACGTCTCGGATGCCGCGACCAGCGGCCTGACCCAGGTCAGCATCATGACGGGAAAGCCCATCGGCTTCGGCCTCTTGACCCTCGACGACGAGCAGCAGGGCCTGGATCGCGCCGGCCTCCCCGATTCCAAAGAGGACAAGGGCCGGGAAGCAGCCGAGGCCGCGATCGCAACGGCACTGATCGTGCGCGCCCTTCGCGCCGCAAACGGATAGCCGTTACCAAATCGTTACCCAATAGGGCTGGTTTGAACCAAACCACTCCCTGACAGTCAACCGACAGTCTCGGGCGCAATGCTCGAGCCATGGACCAGCACACGACACGGGCGACGGCCAAGACGGCACCGCCCATGACCACTGCACCGCGCCGCCTCAGCCGGAGGCGGGCGTGGCCTCTGGCAGCGTTCGCTGGCGTGGTCAGTGCGGCGGCGATGCTCGCCGTCGCAGAGCTGGTCGCGCTTCTCGTGGCCCGGGAGTCCAGCATGGTGCTGGCACTCGGTTCATTCGTGATCGATATCGTCCCGCCGTGGGCCAAGACGCTGGTGATCGAGCTCTTCGGCAGCCAGGACAAGCTCGTACTCCTCGTGTCCCTGGGCCTCGCCGTCATCATCGCCGCCGCCCTCGCCGGCGTGCTGCAGCTCGTTCGGCCGCCGCTAGGGATCATTCTTCTCGGCCTCGCGGCCACCCTGTCCGGGCTCGCCATCGTGACCCGCACCGGCGCCACGTCCCTGGCCTCGGTTCCCACGATCGCCGGCGCCACCGCCGGTGCCCTGCTGCTGGCCACGAGCACCTCGGCGCTTCGCCGGTGGCGAGACGACTCCCTCGCCGAACCGGCTGCTCCCCCCGAACTGGCTGCCGTCCCCGCCGCCGCCCGGCAGCGCGTCGACCGCCGCAGCTTCTTTCGCCTCACGCTGATCTCCGCGGCCGCCGCTGCTGTCATCGGCAGCGGCGCGCGCCTGCTGAACTCCACCACGGGGGCCGTCGATGCCTTTCGCAGCTCGCTGCGCCTGACGACGAAGTCGACCGTGCCCATCCCGGCCGGTGCCGAGCTTGACATCCCCGGCCTCTCCCCGCTCTTCACGCCCAACGCCGACTTCTACCGGGTGGACACCGCCCTGACGGTCCCTGTGATCGATGCGACAACCTGGCGCCTGAGGATCACCGGCATGATCGATACAGACCTCGAGCTCAGCTTCCAGGACATCCTGGACATGCAGACGGATGAGTTCGTGACGACGATGACCTGTGTCTCGAACGAGGTCGGGGCCGACCTCGTGGGCAGCGCGCGCTGGATCGGCGTCCCCATCCGGGACATCCTCGCCCGGGTCGGGATCAAGCCCGGCGCCGACATGGTGCTCTCGAGAAGCGTCGACGGCTGGACCGCGGGAACCCCGCTCGAAACGCTGACCGATCCCAGCCGCAATGCCATCCTCGCGGTCGGCATGAACGGAGAGCCCCTGCCGCTGGAACACGGCTTCCCCGTTCGGATGGTCGTGCCCGGCCTCTACGGCTACGTCTCCGCCACGAAATGGCTGACGGAGTTGAAGGTCACCACGTTCGCGGCCGACGAGGGCTACTGGACCCCCCGGAGCTGGAGCCCGCTGGGCCCGATCAAGATGTCGTCCCGCGTGGACACCCCCCGCGCGGACCGCCAGATCGCGCCCGGCCCCACGAAGGTGGCCGGAGTCGCCTGGGCCCAGCACACCGGCATCTCCGCCGTGGAGGTTCAGATCGACGGGGGCGCCTGGCAGCAGGCCACCCTCTCGACCGCGGTGAACGCCGACACCTGGGTGCAGTGGGTTCTCGATTGGGAGGCGAGCACCGGCGTACACTTCATCGCCGTGCGGGCGACGGATAAGAACGGCAACCTGCAGATCGAGGAGAGGGTCGCCCCGATCCCCAACGGCTCGTCCGGGTGGCAGAAGGCCCTCGTTAGGGTGACGGCGGCGTAGGCTTCAAGATGCCCCGCCGCCGTCCGGCTCGCGAATCCGGGCCCGTCGGAAGTCGAATATGTCGCACGTCTCCTCTCCCCCCTCAGTGCCCGAGAACGGTTCCGCCCCGGTCGAGACCGGTTCGGCACCGGCCAACAGCCGCGGCCGCGTCATCTTCGCCAGCCTCATCGGCACGTCGATCGAGTTCTACGACTTCTACGTCTACGCGACGGCCGCCGTGCTCGTCTTCCCCAAGCTCTTCTTCCCGAACGTCGACGACACCACGGCGCTCCTGGCCTCGTTCGCGGCCTTCGGCGCGGCATTCGTGGCCCGGCCCATCGGCGCCCTCGTCTTCGGCCATTTCGGCGACCGGATCGGGCGCAAGGGCACCCTCATCGCAAGCCTGCTGACCATGGGCATCGCAACCGTTCTGATCGGTTGCCTGCCCACCGCCCACACAGACGGCTGGCTGATCCTCGCCCCCATGCTGCTCGTGGTGCTTCGGTTCGGCCAGGGCCTCGGCCTCGGCGGCGAGTGGAGCGGCGCGGCACTGCTCGCGACGGAGAACGCCCCCACGAACAAGCGGGCCATCTACGGGACCTTCCCGCAGCTCGGGGCTCCCATCGGCTTCATCCTCGCCAATGGCGTGTTCCTCTGGCTCTCGATCACCCTGTCGCCCGCCCAGTTCGCGGACTGGGGCTGGCGCGTGCCGTTTCTTTCCAGCGCCGTGCTCGTGATCGTCGGCCTCTACGTGCGCCTCAGGCTCATCGAGACGCCCTCCTTCACGAAGGTCGTGGCCAACGGGGAGGTGGCCAAGCTCCCCGTCGCCCGGGTCTTTGCGACCAGCTGGCGCCCGCTCATCCTCGGCACGTTCATCATGCTCGCGACCTATGTGCTCTTCTATCTGATGACCACATTCACCCTGACTTTCGGCACGACCCCGGCCACCGCGGATGCCGCGCGCTCGGTCGCGGAGGCGGCCGGCCGAACCTTCAATCCCAACACGTTCGTCGCGGGGCTCGGCTACTCGCGCAACAACTTCCTGATCATGCTGATCGTGGGCGTCGTGTTCTTCGGCATCTTCACCCTGGTCTCCGGGCCGCTCGCCGAGAGGTTCGGCCGTCGCCGCACGCTGATCTGGGTGACGCTCGGCATCGTCGTGTTCGGCCTGCTGTTCGTGCCCCTGTTCGGCGGCGGCTTCGCCGGCGTCATGGCGCTGCTGATCATCGGCTTCACCCTGATGGGCCTGACCTTCGGCCCGATGGGCGCCGTGCTGCCCGAGCTGTTCCCCGCGAACGTGCGCTACACCGGGAGCGCCATCAGCTACAACGTCTCCAGCATCCTGGGCGCTGCCGTGGCGCCATTCATCGCGGTCGCCCTCTGGCAGGCCGCAGGCGGCAGCCCGGTGCTGGTCGGCGCGTACCTCAGCGCCATGGGGGCCATCACGCTCGTCGCCCTCATCCTGAGCAAGGACACCAAGAACGTCGACTACTAGTCGGCTGACGCCCGATCCCGTTCCACACCCTCCGTTTTCAGGCAATAGCCGCCGCCAACCGCCCCAGGCGGTTGCGCGCGGCTATTGCCTGAAAACGGACCACGATCGGGCGTAAGTCCCAGCATGAGTGCGAGAGAATCTCAACATGAGTAACGCCAGCACGCCGCCCCGGGTCAATCGCCGCCGAACCCGAGGCGGCAGGCCAGACGATGGCGGGCCCAAGGCGAAGTTCAGCGAGCTGCTGCCGTACCTCTTGGAACACCGCCGGGTGCTGTCATTCGTGATCGTGCTCAGCGTGCTGGGCGCCGCAGCGAGCCTCGCCCAGCCGCTCCTGGTCAGCCAGGTCATCGCCAAGGTGCAGGCCGGCGAGACCCTCAACTACCTCGTCTGGGGCCTGATCGGCCTCGTCATCGTCTCGGCCCTGATCAGCGGCTACCAGCACTACCTGCTGCAGCGCACCGGCGAGGGCGTCGTTCTCTCCTCACGCCGCCGCTTGGTCGCCCGTATGCTGAACCTGCCGATCGCCGAGTTCGACACGCGCCGCACAGGAGACCTCGTCTCCCGGGTGGGCAGCGACACGACCATGCTTCGCGCGGTTCTCACCCAGGGGCTCGTCGAGGCCATCGGCGGCAGCATCACGTTCGTCGGCGCGCTCATCGCCATGCTCCTGATCGACTCCGTCCTGCTCGGGCTGACCGTGCTGGTGATCGCCGTCTCGGTCGTGGCCGTCGTGCTGCTCTCGCGGCGGATCCGGGTCGCCAGCCAGCAGGCCCAGGCCCGCGTCGGAGACCTGGCGGCGAGCGTCGAACGCGTGATCGGCGCGGTGCGCACGGTTCGCGCCGCCAACGCCACCTCGCGGGAGATCGAGGCCGTGAATCGCAACGCCGAGGCAGCATGGCGGATGGGCATCCAGGTCGCCCGCATCTCGGCCCTCGTGGTGCCGGTCGCCGGCATCGCGCTGCAGGTCTCGTTCCTCACCGTGCTCGGCGTCGGCGGCTTCCGGGTCGCGAACGGCGACATTACGGTCGCGAACCTCGTCTCGTTCATCCTGTTCCTGTTCCTGATGATCATGCCGCTCGGCCAGGCCTTCGGCGCGATCACGTCGGTGAACGCCGCCCTCGGCGCGCTCGGCCGCATCCAGGAGATCATCGCCCTGCCCTCCGAGACCGAGGGAGATGCCGCCATCGCAGCGGAGGCCGCCGTCTCGATCGCCGACGCCGACGTGGCGATCGCCTTCGAGGATGTGCGCTTCGAGTACGCCGCCGAGAAGCCGTCCGACGGCGGGGCCACCAGCGACACCCTCGCCGACATCGCCGCTCTCGATGCCGCCCTCACCCCCGGCCAGCTGGCGGATGCGGTCGACACCCTCGCCGCCGACAAGCGCCCGGTCGGCGTTCTGCACGGGGTCAGTTTCACGGCC
The DNA here is from genome assembly GCA_947444785.1 of Microbacteriaceae bacterium. Classification (GTDB taxonomy): domain Bacteria; phylum Actinomycetota; class Actinomycetes; order Actinomycetales; family Microbacteriaceae; genus Agreia. The sequence goes on from CANFBG010000004.1 coordinate 14,198, forward strand.
CGCCGCGGAGAGCGCACCGCCCTGGTCGGGCCCTCGGGCGCCGGCAAGAGCACGATCCTCGCGCTGATCGAGCGGTTCTACGATCCGACCTCCGGCGTCGTGCGCCTCGGCGGAATCGACGTGAAGGCCCTCGACCGCGACGCGCTCCGGGCCCAGATCGGCTACGTCGAGCAGGACGCTCCCGTCCTCGCGGGAACGATCCGGGAGAACCTGCTGCTCGGCTCCCCCAACGCCACCGATGCCGCGTGCATCGACGTGCTGCACGCCGTGAACCTCGGTGAGGTCCTCGGCCGCAATGAGCTCGGCCTCGACGCCGCCGTGGGTCAGGACGGCGTGATGCTCTCCGGTGGCGAACGCCAGCGGCTGGCCATCGCCCGGGCGCTGCTGGCGGCTCCGCCCATCCTGCTGCTGGACGAGTCGACCTCGAGCCTCGACGGCCTGAACGAGCAGATGCTGCGGGAGGCCATCGACGCGGTCGCGGCGAACCGCACCCTGATCGTGATCGCGCACCGGTTGTCGACGGTCGTCGACAGCGACCAGATCATCGTGCTGGAGCACGGCCAGGTCGTCGGCGTGGGCACCCACTCCGAGCTGGTGAAGACCAGCCCCCTCTACAAGACCCTCGCAAAGCACCAGCTCCTGGTCTAGCCGCCACTAAAGAACAGGGCAGCCGGACCAGGAGCGGGAGCGAGCCGGTCTACGAGTTCGGGATCAGGGTGTACTTGGTCGAGAGGTACTCGCGAATGCCCTCGAGGCCACCCTCGCGCCCCAGGCCCGAGAGCTTGACGCCGCCGAACGGTGCGGCGGCGTTGGAGACGACGCCCACGTTCAGGCCCATCATGCCGGTCTCGAGCTGGTCGATCATGCGCTGGCCGCGGGCCAGGCTCTCGGTGAACACGTAGCCGACGAGGCCGTACTCGGTGTCGTTCGCGAGGCGGATGCCCTCCTCCTCGGTGCGGAAGGTGATGATCGAGACGACGGGTCCGAAGATCTCGTCGCGCAGGATGTCGCTGCCGGGAACAACACCGGTGATCACGGTCGGCTCGTAGAAGCTGCCGGGGCCCTCGACGCGCTTGCCACCGACGACGAGAGTCGCACCGCGGGAGATGGCATCCTGAACCAGCTGATCGGCCTTGTCGACGGCCTTGTCGTTGATCAGCGGGCCGACGGTGACGCCGGCCTCGGTGCCGCGGCCGATCGTGAAGCCGCGCACGCGCTGGGCGACGCGGCGGCCGAACTCCTCGGCGACGTCCTCGTGCACGATGAAGCGGTTGGCCGCCGTGCAGGCCTGGCCGATGTTGCGGAACTTGGCGATGATGGCGCCATCGACGGCCTTGTCGAGGTCGGCGTCTTCGAACACGATGAACGGGGCATTGCCGCCCAGTTCCATCGAGGTGCGGAGCACGTTCGTCGCCGACTGCTCGATGAGGCGCTGGCCGACCGAGGTCGATCCGGTGAAGCTCAGCTTGCGCAGGCGCGGGTCGCGGATGATCGGCTCGGACACCGCGCTGGAGGTCGAGGTCGTGAAGACGTTCACGACGCCGGCGGGCAGGCCCGCATCCTCGAGCAGCTGCACGAAGTACAGGGTGGTCAGCGGCGTGAGCTCGGCCGGCTTGATGACGACGGTGCAGCCGGCGGCCAGGGCAGGCGCGATCTTGCGGGTGGCCATGGCCAGCGGGAAGTTCCACGGCGTGATGAGGAAGCACGGGCCGACGGGGCGCTGGGAGACGACCATCGTGCCGGTGCCCTCGGGGTTCGGTCCGTACCGGCCGGAGATGCGCACGGCCTCCTCGCTGAACCAGCGCAGGAACTCGCCGCCGTATGCGACCTCGCCGAGGGCCTCGGCCAGCGGCTTGCCCATCTCGATGGTCATCAAGAGGGCGAACTCGTTCTTCCGCTCCTGCATCAGGTCGAAGGCGCGGCGCAGGATCTCGCCGCGCTGGCGGGCGGGCGTCGCAGCCCAGCTGTCGGCGGCCGCGACGGCGGCGTCGAGCGCGGCCATGCCATCTGCGGGGCTGGCATTCGCGATCGTGCGAATGGGCTCACCCGTTGCGGGGTCGGAGACGGTGAGCGTCTTGCCACCCTCGGCGTCGACCCACTTGCCGCCGATATACAGCTGGTGGGGAACAGTGGCCAGGAATTCGGACTCGGACAGCGCTGTCATGTTGTTCTCCATCAACTCGGGATTCAGGGCGAAACATCTAATGATTCGAAAGGGGATGTTTAAAGCTTACTGCCCCGCGGCACCCTGATCACAAGTCGGCATCGACATGGCTGCTCAGCACGAGATCGGCGCCGCGGCGGGCGAGTTCCGAGAGCGCCTGCCGGCTGGGCTCGGGGGCAACCCCGACGATGAGGTCGGTGATGATGCGCACCTCGCGGCCATGTTCCAGGGCATCCCTGGCCGAGGCGAAGACGCAGTGGTCTGTCGCAATGCCGACCACGTCGACGTCGGTGATGCCATTCTCATCGAGCAGGCTCTCGACGCTCTCGCCGCCCTCGCCCCGGCCCTCGAAGATCGAGTACGCCGGCACCCCCTGGCCCTTCAACACGTGAAAGTCGACGGCACGCGTGCGAAGGTCTTCGTGATAGGCGGCGCCGGGGGTCCCTGCGACGCAGTGTTCCGGCCACGTGTCGACGTAATCGGGCTCGTCGCCGGCGGCGGCGAAGTGGCCGCCGTTCGCGTCCGCCGAGTCGGCGTCATGCCAGTCGCGCGACGCGAAAACGCAGTCGTACACATTCGGATGCTCCGTCAGGAATCGCGAGATACGGCCGGCGAGCGCCGCCCCGCCCTCGACCGCCAGCGCGCCTCCCTCGGTGAAATCGTTCTGCACGTCGATGATGAAAAGGGCCCGGGCCATTCACACTCCCCTGCTCGAGGTGCGGCGCGATCCGTTGCGCGCACCGGTGTCGAGCACCGAGTCTACGCTGGCCGGCACTACCGATTCGAGAGGGTGTTTCCACACCGGAAGGCGGCCGTCGTCACCGTATCGAGGGCGGCCCGCGCGCTGTCGGAGACGTCATCCAGGGCGAAGAAGGCGAAGGTCAGCGTGCTCCCGTCGGCGGCGTGGATGATCCCCGCGAGCGTGTAGCCGGTGTCGATCCAGCCGGTCTTCGCTATCACCTGGCCCGCGGCATCCGCGTTGGAACCGGTGAACCGGCCGGCCAGGGTGCCCGTCTTGCCGGCGACGGGAAGGCCGTCGGCGATCACGCCGAGGTTGCCCTGGCGGGCATTGATCTTCACGAAGAGCTGGGTCAAGAAGTTCGGCGAGACGCCGTTGTCGTCGCTGAGCCCGGAGCCGTCGACGATCACGAGGCCCGTCGTATCGAGGCCATAGGTGGCCAGAGCCTGCGGGATGCCCGCCGCCAGCGACGTGAACGAGCTGCCTGCGCCGACGGCCTTCGCCGTGAGCCTCGCGAGCATCTCGGCCTCGGTGTTGTCTGAGCGCAGCAGCGCGTCGGGGATCATCGTGGAGACGGGCGCGGAGGAGACCGTGGCCAAGACTGCGGCCCCGGTAGGCGCTGTGCCGAGGCTCACCGCGGCCCCGCCGACGGATGCCCCCGCGGCACGAAGGGCCTCGACGAAGGCGGCGCCGGCTCGGCCGATCGGGTCGGTGCTGCGCTCGGAGACGTTGGCGGACGGATCGGCCCGGTCGCCGTCGACCTGCAGTGCGGTGACCTCTGAGGAGTAGCCGTCGACCTGCTCCTTGCGCAGCCACGAGGGCTGCCAGGAGTCCCCGGTGAACGCCGACGAGTCGAGCACGATCGAGGTGACCGGGGTGGAGCCGATGGCCGCCGTGACCTGCGCCGCAAGATCCGGCATGCCGGCCGCATCCCGGTAGATGTTCGTACCGGTGCTCGCCAGGGTGATGTCGCCGCCGCCCACGAGCACGATCTCGCCCGGGGCCGCCCCCGCCACCACCGTGGTCTTGACCCGGAAGTCCGGCCCGAGCACGGCGAGCGCGGCCGATGCGGTGAGCACCTTCATCACACTGGCCGTTCGGGAGAACACCGCCCCGGAGTTGTCGTAGAGCAGCTCGCCCGTGGCCGCGTTGCGCACGCTCCCGGAGAAGGTGCCGAGACGCGAACTGGACGCGGCATCTGCGATGGAGCACGTTCGGATGACACTGGCCGGCAGCACGCTGGCGGGCGTTGGGCGGGGCGGCTCGGTCGGTGTCGGCGAGACCGAGGCGACGGGCGTCACGGCGGATGCGTCGTCGATGGTCGCGGCAGGCGGCATCCCCACCGCGGCCCCCGCGAACAGCGCCCCGGAGCCCAGAACGACGGCCGCCAAGACGATGGCCGTGGCGGTGAATGCGCTCGGATTCCGCGCGCGGAGCCTGCCGATGCCGTCGCGAATGCGCGCGGCCGTGCCCGGCACCCTTGTTCCCGGCGCCCCCGACCCAATCGCCATGCCTACTCGCCCGGGTAGCGGAGCCCGATCTGGCTCCGGGCATCGTCGAGGATCGACATGATCGCTATGGTCTCCGCCACCGGCATGAGCTCGCTCTCTGCCAACTCCCCTCGGATCACCCGCTCGAGTTCGATCGCCTGGGCCTGCATTCCCCGCGACTCCAGCCGCTCGTCGAAGCGCTCGATGACCACGTTGTCGCCGTCATAGACCGTGAACGCGGTCTGGGCGTACCAGACGGGCTCGATCTCGATTCGGCCCTTCGTGCCCAAGACGGATGCCCGGTTCGGCCCGAGGGTGTCCAGCGCCGCCTGCAGCACCGACTGCCGGCCGTCGTCGTGGGTCAGGATCAGCGCGATCTGGCGGTCGACGCCGGTCGAGGTCATCGATGCCGTCGCCGTGATCTTAGAGGGCAGCCCGAGCATGTCCACGGCGAACGAGACGGGGTAGATCCCGAGATCCAGCAGCGCCCCGCCGCCGAGTTCCGGGTTGTTGATGCGGTGCAGGGGATCGTCGGAGAGCAGCTGGTTGTGATCGGCGAGAACGGTGCGGATCTCGCCGAGGGTGCCGGCAGCGATGATCTCCCGGATGCGCAGCATGTGGGGCAGGAAGCGGGTCCACATCGCCTCGAGCACGACGACGTCGGCCTCGGCTGCGGCGGCGGCGACCCGCATCGCCTCGCGGGCGTTCAGCGTGAAGGGCTTCTCGATCAGCACATGCTTGCCCGCGGCGATCGCCAGCAGGGCGTGCTCCGCGTGAAACGGATGCGGCGTCGCCACGTAGACGACGTCGACGTCCGCATCCGCCACCAGTTCCTCATAGCTGGAATAGGCCGTCGGGATGCCGAACTCGGCCTGGAACTCTTCGGCCTTCACCAGCGTTCTGGAGGCCACGGCCTGGATCGTGAGCCCGGCCGCACAGAGGTCTGTCGCGAAGAGTCCGGCAATGAAGCCCGTACCGAGAATTCCCCAGCGGATCGGCCGGTCGCGGGCCTTCACATCGCTCTGTTCTGTCACGATTTCAGCTTCCTATTCGGGGACTCAGCTTCGAGCCAGACTTGCCGGTAGATTTGTCTTCTAATACCCTCACATGAAGCCGGCCCCGGAACGAAATCATGAGCAGACCCCGACTCCCCATCGCCACGCGTGCCTTCGCCGCGGCCGGCATGGTCGTGGTGCTCGGTGCCGGGTTTTCCGCACCGGCGCTGGCCGCCGATTCGAGTACCGAGACCTACATCGTGAGCACCTCCGGCGGAACCTCGCTCACCGGTGCGCTGGCGAAGGTGTCGGGTGAGAACGAGACCGTTCTGCCCCAGGTCGGGTTGGCGACGGCAGACCTCACGCCAGCCCAGGCGAGCATCCTCGATGCGCAGCCCGGGGTGCAGGTCTACGCCGACGCCCCTGTCGCCCTCGCCGACGTCGAGAACAACCCCGGCTGGGCCTTGGACAGGCTCGACCAGAAGCAGGCCTCGGTCGGCGGGGCGAATCCCAATCACCAGTACTGGTACCCGCCCTCGGCCGGCACCGGAGTCAGAATCTACATCGTGGACACCGGCGTCACGGCAGCGCTGAGCGAGTTCAGCGGTCGAGTTCTGAAGGGCTACGACGCGACGACCGGCTTCGCGGGCGATGGCACGGACTGCTACGGCCACGGCACCGAGGTCTCCTCGGTGGCCGCGGGGGCCACGGCCGGCGTGGCCAAAGGTGCCACCATCGTGTCTGTTCGCGTGCTCAGTTGCACCGGCAGCGGCAACCAGTCGGGCGTCATCGCCGGGCTGAACTGGATCATGGCGAACAACCCCGCGGGCACCCCGGCAGTCATCAACATGAGCCTCGCCGGCCTCGATTCCTCAGCAACCACCGTCTACAGCCCAATGGACCAGGCCGTGAAAGCCGCGGTCGACGCCGGCTTCTTCGTGGCGGTTGCCGCGGGCAACTCCAGCCCCGGCAGCGGCATCTATGCCGCCGACGCCTGCCAGATGAGCCCAGCCCGCGTGTCCGAGGCATTCACGATGGGCGCCGTTGACGATTGGGCCACCGGCGTCGCGGGCACCGAGGGCCGGGCAGTCTTCTCCGACGCCGGCTCGTGCGTCGACGCGTGGGCGCCCGGCGTCAATGTGCCCGTCATCACGAAGGCCGGCGTGGCGGACACCCCGAGCGGAACATCCTTCTCCTCGCCTCTGGCGGCCGGCCTCGCCGCCCTCTACCTTTCGGATAACAGGACGGCCACACCGGCAGCCGTCGGCACCCAGCTGAAGGCATCGGCGCTGAAGGGCGCCCTCATCAACACGTCTGCCCTCCCGCTGGATGCCACGGTCAAGTTCTCGTCGTCGAGCAACATCTACTGGTCGGCCTCGACCAGCCCGAACCTGATCCTCCAGGTGCCGGTCACGGTGCCGGACACCACGGTGTCGGGGCTCAGCGTCTCGAATGTGACGCGCACGACCGCGAAACTCGCGTGGACCGCCCCCAGCGCCCTCGAGGTGCGCCTGACCGTGACTCAGGGCAGTTCCGTCAGTTCTATCACGGTCCCTGCCGCAACCGGCTACACGCTGACAGGCCTCACCGCGGGCAAGGCGTACTCCGTCGCAGCAGACGCCGTCAACCAGGGCCTCATCGGCTTCGGCTCGAGTTCGACCAGCTTCACCACCAGCAGCACGGTCACTGCCCCGGGCGTGCCGCGATCGCTGACGGCAAGCGCCAAGGGCCTGCTCTCGTGGGCGGCTCCAGTCGACAACGGCGGAAGCGCCGTGACCGGCTACCGGGTGCAGGTCTCCTCAGACTCCGGCGTCTCCTGGGGCGCCGCCATCACCACCACGGCTCTCGGTCTCCAGCTTCCCGATCTTGCCTCCCGGACGAGCTTCCAAGCTCGCGTGGCCGCGGCGAACACCCCTGGCGGCCAAGGCGATTACACCGCGGCCGCATCGTTCACCACTGCGTCACAGCAACCCGGCGCGCCCCTCACCCTCGTGGTCACCACGAACACCTCAGCGGGTCTCCGGCTCGACTGGAAGGCACCGACGGACTCCGGCGCCGGCCCGGTCACCGACTACGTCGTCTCTTGGTCTGCGAACCATGGATCGACCTGGACGACGGAGACCCGGGCGGCGTCCACCGCCACGAACTTCAGCGGCACGTACCCGGCGCTCCGAACGGGCCAGAGCCTCAGCTATCGGGTTCAGGCCAAGACCGCCTACGGCACGGGCACGGCCGCCACCGTCTCATTCACCGTGCCGGTCCCCCAGGCGGATGCGCCCACCGGGCTCGCCGCATCCGCAGCCACCTTCGCCGGCGCGACCCTGACGTGGACCGCCCCGTCGAACGTCGGTGCCGGGCCCATCACCGATTACACCGTGGAGTACTCCACCGACTCCGGCGCGACGTACACGAAGTACAGCCACACCGCCTCCGCCGCTACGAGCATCACCCTGAACACCCTCACGCCCAACACGGGATACACCGTTCGCGTCAGTGCAGTGAACCGCTACGCGACCGGGCCGGGCACGACGACCACGTTCACCACCCTCGTCGGCACCCCCAGCGCGCCGCGCACGCCGACCGTGTCCTCCAACCTCGTGCTCGGGGCGACCCTGGGCTGGACCCAGCCGTCGAGCATCGGGGCGGCCCCGATCTCCGACTACCTCGTGAGCTACTCCACCGATGGCGGCTCGACGTTCACAACATACCCGCACACTAAGTCCACCGCGACGACCCTCGCCGTCTTGTACCCCGGCGCACGAAGCCTCTCGGCCTATGTGTGGAAGATCCAAGCGGTGAACAGCTATGGCACCGGCCCCGGCGTTTCTATTTCCTATACGACCCCATCGACCGTCGCGTCCGCCCCCAAGAACTTCGGTGTCGCCTCCTCGTGGGTGTCGAACTTTGCGCCGGGTCGCCTGACTCTGACCTGGGCTGCGCCCGTGACAGGCGGAGCCGCGCCGATCACCGACTACCTGGTAACCCGGTCAACAGATGGCGGCGTCACGTGGGTCGTGCTGGCCCATCCGGTGTCAACCAAGACGACCCTGACGATCGCGGTACCGGCGCCGGCGCTTTCCGCGCGATACCGGGTGCAGGCTGTCAACAGCTACGGCCCGGGGCTCGTCTCCGAGATCCAGAAGTAGGGCAGCCCCAAGACAGCCCCGAATAAGGAAATGGTCACGGTCCCCTCGAGGATCGTGACCATTTTTGTTCAGTATCCGGTGAAACTATCGGGCCGCCTATCAGAATCGAACTGATGACCTATTCATTACGAGTGAATCGCTCTACCGACTGAGCTAAGGCGGCCTGTAACCCCTGGCAGTTTCCCGCCGAACGGCACAGAGAAATCTTAGTTGATAATCGGGCTGGGTTTCGACCAGAAACGAGGAGCGGAGCCCAATGGTGTCGAATCAGGCTAGAGCAGGCCCCGAAGCTCCCGGTAGGACTCGTCGAGCTTGCTCGGCAGCGAGTCGGGGTCATCGCTCTCGGCCCAGCGGCCCCAGGCGTGGCGCATGGTCGACAGGCTGACGAGGGCGATGAGCAGCGCGCGGCTGTGCCAGGCGCCGACGGAGGGTTCGACGGCCCCGGTGGCCCGCGCATCCGCCGCGAGACGACGCTCGACGACCTCGGTCAGCACCGTCTCGAGGCTGCGCATGCTGACGACCTTGATGGCGAACAGCTCCGGGTAGTCGCGCATGACCTTGAGGCGCAGCTGGTGCAGGCTCAGGTCCACGGTCACGCCGAGGGAGAGCTCGCGGACCAGGGCGAAGAGATCCGCTAAGACGTCTCCCCCGGGCTTCGCCTGGGCAAACCTCTCGGCGGAGGCGCCGTCGAGCATGAAGGGGCTGTCACCGACGAGGGCGGCATCCTTGGATGGGAAGTAGTTGAAGAACGTGCGCGGCGAGATGTCGGCCACACGGCTGATGTCATCGACGGTGACCTGATCGAGGCCGTGGTCCCGGGTCAGCTCGAGCACGGCGAACTCGATCGAGCGCCGGGTGGCTCGGCGCTTGCGCTCCCGGAGGCCCAGGGCCGCGGGGTCATCCCCGATGGGAACCTGCTCGGGCGCGCGCTCAGGCTCGGGCGCGGCTGCCAGCGGAGATGTCATGAGTCAATTCTTGCAGACTCTGCAATCTCATGTGTCAGTGCGCCGACCGAATCGCGGGCTATTCGGTGCAGCGCGGGTCGGAGGTGGGGGCCTCACCCGTCAGCAAGTACGTGTCGACCACGCGCTTCACACACGACGAGCTGCCGTAGGCGGTGTGACCCTGTCCGACGTAGGTGACGAGCTGGCCGGTCGAGAGCTGGCCGGCGAGGGCCTCGGCCCACTTGTAGGGCGTGGCAGGATCCCCCGTGGTGCCGACCACGATGATCGGCGGGGCCCCGTCCGCTGCGACCGCGTGCGGGGTGCGTGTCGACTTGTCCGGCCAGACCTGGCAGCCGATATCACCGAAGGTCCAGTAGGGGCCGATGACCGGGGCCTCGGCGACGAGCCGGGCATTCTGCGTGGCGACCGTCGCCGCATCCGTCGTGACCGGGTAGTCGAGGCAGTTGATCGCCGTGAACGCCTCCGTGGAGTTGTCCTTGTAGGTCCCGTCCGACTGGCGTCCGTTGTAGGCGTCGGCGAACTGCATCGCCTTCTCGCTCTTGCCGGCCATGACGTCGGCGAACATATCGCTGAGGTACGACCACGCGGTCGCGTCGTACAGCGGGTACACGATCGCGGTGATCAGGCTCGACGAGCCGAGCTGGCGGCCATCCGCGGTTGCGATCGGTTTCGAGTCGACCTCGGACAGCAGCTGGGAGATGCGATTCATGCCGTCATCGACGGAACCCGAGAACGGGCACTTCGATTGGGTCAGACAGTCGGCCATGTACGCCCGCATGGCGTTCTCGAAGCCGACGGCCTGGCCGAGGCTCACGTCGAAGCCGGAGGAGGTGGGGTCGAGCGCGCCGTCGAGCACCATCCGGCCGATGCGCGTCGGGTACAGGTCGGCATATGTCGAGCCGAGGAACGTGCCGTACGAGTAGCCCAGATAATTCAGCTTGGTGTCGCCGAGGACCGCCCGCAGCAGGTCCATGTCGCGCGCGGCGCTGGCCGTGTCGACGCGCTTGAGGAGGTCGCCCGACTTGGCGGCACAGGCATCCGCGAACGCCTTCGAACTCGCCGTGTACTCCGTCAGCCACTGGGCGCTGCCCCGGCCGCCCGGCAGGATGTCGTAGATGTAGCTGTCCATCCCGGCGCTGTCGAGGCACGTCACCTTGGAGGAGTGACCGACCCCGCGCGGGTCGAACCCGACGATGTCGTACTGGGCCTGCAACTCCTTGCTGGTGGCAAAGCCCACGCTGTCTTTCACGAAGTCATAGCCGGATGCGCCGGGGCCGCCGGGATTCACCAGCAGCGACCCGAGGCGGTCACCGCCCGTGGCGGGCTGCCGCACGACGGCGAGGTCAAGATTGCCCGCGGCCGGGTCGGCCCAGTCCAGCGGGGCCGTGACCGTGGCGCACTGCATGCCGCCGCCGCAGTCGGACCACTCGATGACCTGCGAGTAGAAGGGCTGGAGGGCCGCATCGACGCTCTCCCCCGTGGGCGTGGACGTGCTGCCGGCCGCAGGATTCACCGGCACCTTCGTGAAGAACGTCGCGCAGCCGGTCACCGCGAGTGCGAGCACGACGACCCCGGCGATGATGCCGGCGGCCCGGCGAGTGGGTCTCGTGGATTTCACTCGAGGGGAGGGGGAGGTCATGGCCTTGCCTTTCGTCACGAAGCTCTGCTCAGCCGTTCAGGATGGATGGGTCGCCCTGGGCAATGGTGATGAGGGCCGCCTCCAGCGCGAGGGCCGGGGCGACGTTCGCGCTGATTCGCCGGCGAGCAGTAGCCAGGGCGTCAAGCACGGCGACCGTCACCTCGGGCTTCGTCGCCGCCGCTGCAGCGTCGATCTGCGGCTGGATGGCGGAGTTGATCATCGACAGGCCGGAGTGCAGCTGACCCAGGAGGATGTCGCGATACAGCGAGAGCAGGTCGACGAGGATGCGGTCCAGCCCGTCGCGGAGACTGCGCGTGGCCCGGCGCTTCTGGTCGTCTTCCAGGGTCTTCAGCTGCGAGCGGAGAGCCATCGGCACGGCCTGGCCGGTCTCGACGCCAAGGGAGCGCAGCGCATGGGCGCGTTCCTGCTCGTCCCGCTCAAGCGTGATCGCCTTGGCGTCGTCTCCGGCGATCTCCAGGAGCCGTGCGGCGGCGCTGACGGCGGCCGGCACCGTGTGGATGCCGAGGGCCAGCCGAAGGGTCTCGTGGCGTCGTTCGCGGGCATCCTCGTTCGTGGCGAGGCGGTGGGCCATGCCGATATGGCTCTGGGCCTCGCGGGCCGCGCGTTCGGCCGTGGCCGCATCGACGCCGTCCCGGCGCTGGATGAGCTTCGCGACCTCCTCGACACGGGGAACCCGGAGGCGCACCGAGCGCACGCGGGAGCGGATCGTGGGGATCAGGTCTGCCTCGCTCGGCGCGCAGAGGATCCAGACCGTGCGCTCGGGCGGCTCCTCGAGGGCCTTCAGGAGAACGTTCGAGGTGCGCTCGACCATGCGGTCGGCGTCTTCGATGACCATGACCCGGTAGCGGCCCACCGACGGAGAGAAATGCGAGCTCGCGACGAGCCTGCGCACCTCCTCGATCGAGATGATGACCTTCTCGGTCGTGAGCACCGCCAGGTCGGGATGCGTCTTGGCCTCGACCTGGCGCTGGGTCGCGGGGTCGGAGTCGACGCCCTCCCGGCTCAGCAGTGCGGCGGCGAAGGCGTAGGCGAGGTTCGATCGGCCGGAGCCGGGGGGTCCCGTGATGAGCCAGGAGTGCGTCATGCTCTCGCTGCCGGGCACTTGGGGCCCCGCAGCCGCGCGGAACACCGCGATGGCCTCGTCCTGGCCGGTCAGCTCGTCCCACACGGTCATTGCACCAATCTACCGTGAGCATCCTGTGCGGGCGGCTGCCCCGGAAACTCGGAACACCGCAGCCAACCGCGTCGAGTTCGTCCAGAACGGCCCAAAACTCTCGGGTTGGGCGGTTCTGGACGAACTCGGCGAAGGGTACGGGACACAGTGGGCGGCAGCGCGAGCGCGCTCGGCTGGATGTACAGCTAGAGGAGCGGGGCGATGCGGGCGCGGATGCTCTCGGCTAGTTCGGCGATGGGCAGCGACGCATCCAGCACGAGGAAGCGCTCGGGCTCGGCGGCGGCCAGGGCGAGGAACGCGTGGCGCACCCGGGCGTGGAACTCGCTCTTCTCCGCCTCAAGCCGATCGAACTTCTTGTTCGCGCTGTCGAGACGTTCCCGGGCGACGTCCTCGTCGAGGTCGAGCAGGATCGTCACATCGGGCAGGAGTCCCTCGGCCGCCCAGAGGGACAGCTCGCGGATCTCCGTCGCATCCAGCACGCGGCCGGCGCCCTGGTAGGCCACGGATGAGTCCAGGTACCGGTCCTGGATCACGATCTCACCCCGGGCCAGCGCGGGACGCACCTTCGTCGCGATGTGATGCGCGCGGTCGGCAGCGTAAAGCAGGGCCTCGGCCCGGGGACTGATGTCACCGCGGCTGTGCAGCACGATCTCGCGAACCTCGTTGCCGAACGGCGTGCCGCCCGGCTCGCGCGTGCGCACGATTTCCCGGCCCTCTGCGGCCAGCCAGTGCCCGAGCAGCTCCGCCTGGGTCGATTTGCCGGAGCCGTCCCCGCCCTCGAGCGTGATGAAGAGACCGCGCGACACTACTCCGCGGTCGCCTTCGTTGCCGGGGCCTTGGCCGCGGCCGGCTTGGCGACCGCAGCCTTTCGAATGACGGGCACCTTGACGGTCGTGGAGATCACGGGCTTCGTGGTCGCAGCCTTGGCCGCTGTCGTCTTGGGGGCAGCCACCTTCCTGACGGGTGCCTTCTTGACGGCGGCAGCCTTCACGGGCGCCTTCTTCACGGGAGCCTTCTTCACGGGAGCCTTCTTCACGGGAGCCTTCTTGGCTGCTGTCTTCCGCGGAGCCGCCGGTCCCTTTGCGCGCTTGTCGGCGAGGATCTGCACCGCGCGCTCGAAGTCGATCTCCTCGATCATCTCGCCCTTGGGGATCGTGGCGTTCGTGATGCCATCGGTCACATAGGCGCCGAAGCGGCCATCCTTGATCTTGATCGGCTTGCCGCTCTCGGGGTCGGCCTCGAACTCCTTCAGCGCACTCGATGCCGTGCGGGCGCCGTACTTCGGCTGCGCGAACAGCTCAAGGGCGCCGGGCAGGTCGAGCTCGAAGATCAGGTCCTCGCTCGGGATCGACCGGGTGTCGGTGCCCTTCTTCAGGTACGGGCCGAACTTGCCGTTCTGGGCCGTGATCGGCTCACTGGTCTCCGGGTCCTCGCCGATGACGCGCGGCAGGTCGAGCAGGCGGAGCGCCGTCTCGAGGTCGACGGTCGCGAGATCCATCGTCTTGAAGATCGACGCCGTGCGCTCCTTGGGAGCGGTCGACTTCTTCGCAGCGGGCTTGCGGGCCGGCTTCTTGGCGACGGCGCCCTCAGCACCGTCAACAGCTTCGGCCACGACCGGGGCAGCGGGGGCAACGACCGCGGGAACCTCGACGGGGGTCGGGTCGACCTCGGTGATATACGGGCCGAAGCGGCCGTCCTTGGCGACGACGAGCTTTCCCGAGACGGGGTTCACGCCGATCACGCGGTCGGTGACGACGGGCGCGTCGATGAGCTCCCGGGCCTTGGCCTCGGTCAGCTCGTCGGGGGCCAGGTCCTGCGGGATGTTGACCCGGCGCGGAACGGTGTCGGGGGCGGCCTCGTGGTCGATGACCTCGAGGTAGGGGCCGTACTTGCCGATGCGCAGGGTGATGTCGTCGGCGATGATGACCGAGTTGACCGTCTTGGCGTCGATGTCGCCCATGTTGTCGATCACCTGGCGCAGGCCGCGGTGGTCGTCGCTGCCGAAGTAGAAGCCCTTCAGCCAATCGGTGCGGTCCTGCTCGCCGTTCGCGATGCGGTCGAGGTCGCTCTCCATCGAGGCGGTGAAGTCGTAGTTCACGAGCTCGCCGAAGAAGTCCTCAAGCAGGCGCACGACCGAGAAGGCGATCCACGAGGGAACGAGAGCCTGGCCGCGGGGGGTGACGTAGCCGCGGTCGATGATCGTGGAGATGATCGAGGCGTAGGTGGAGGGGCGGCCGATGCCGAGCTCATCCAGCGTCTTGACCAGCGAGGCCTCGGTGTAGCGCGGCGGCGGCGAGGTCTCGTGACCGGCGGCGTCGACGGACAGGGCCCGGAGCGCCTGGCCGGCAACCATCACCGGCAGCTTGGCCTCGGTGGGCTCGGCGGGGGCGTTGCGCTCCTCGTCCTTTCCCTCCTCATAGGCGTGCAGGAAGCCGCGGAACGTGATGATCGTTCCGCTGGCCACGAACTCGGCGAGCGTGTCGCCCTCGGTTCCTTCGACCTGGATGGGACCCGCGGCGATCGTGATGGATGCCGTGGCACCCTTCGCGTCGGCCATCTGGGAGGCGACGGTGCGCTTCCAGATCAGGTCGTACAGCTTGAAGTCGTTGCCGCGCAAAACGGATGCGAGCTGCGACGGGGTCTTGAAGGTCTCACCGGCGGGGCGGATCGCCTCATGGGCCTCCTGCGCGTTCTTGCCCTTGCCGGAGTAGAGGCGCGGCGCATCCGGAACCGTCTCGGCGCCATACAGCGCCCGGGCCTGCGAGCGCGCCGCATTCAGTGCCTGCTGCGACAGCGACGGGGAGTCGGTTCGCATGTAGGTGATGTGGCCGTTCTCGTACAGCGACTGCGCAACGCTCATGGTCTGGCGGGCGGAGAAGCGAAGCTTTCGAGCGGCCTCCTGCTGCAGGGTCGACGTCGTGAACGGAGCGGCCGGGCGGCGCGTGTAGGGCTTGGAGTCGACGGAGGACACCGTGATCGACACGCCGTCGGCGGACAGAGCGGAGGCCAGAGCCGTGGCGGTGGCCTCGGTCAGCGCGGTGGCGGCGGACTTCAGCTTGCCGTTCTCGTCGAAGTCGCGACCGGTGGCGACGCGGTCGCCGTTCAGGCGGGCGAGACGGGCGTCGAATCCCTCGAGGGTGCCGGTGGCCGACTCGGCAACCGTCTTCAGCTCGGTGGAGAGGCGCGCGGACAGGTCCCAGTAGCTGGCCGAGGAGAATGCGAGGCGCTCGCGCTCACGCTCGACAACGAGACGGGTGGCAGCGGACTGCACCCGGCCGGCGGACAGGCCCGGGCCGACCTTGCGCCAGAGCACGGGCGAGATCTCGTAGCCGTAGAGCCGGTCGAGGATGCGACGGGTCTCCTGCGCGTCGACGAGCGCGACGTCGATGTCGCGGGTGTTGTCCCGGGCGCGCTCGATGGCCTCCTTGGTGATCTCGTGGAAGACCATGCGCTTCACGGGAACCTTGGGCTTGAGCACTTCGAGCAGGTGCCACGCGATGGCCTCGCCCTCGCGGTCCTCATCAGTTGCGAGGTAGAGCTCATCGGCGTTGGCGAGCGCGCGCTTGAGGTCGGCGACAGTCTTCTTCTTCTCGGGGCTGACCACGTAGTACGGAACGAAGCCGTTGTCCACGTCGACCGAGAACTTGCCGAGCGAGCCGTTCTTGAGCTCCGGCGGCAGGTTCTTGGGCTCGATCAGGTCGCGAATGTGCCCGACGGATGCCTGCACCTCGAATCCTTCACCCAGGTACTGGGCGATCGACTTCACCTTGGTCGGTGACTCGACGATGACGAGCTTTTTCGGGCCTGGCACGGTACTCCTAATAAACGAGAAATGTTGCATATAGTCACGGGATGCTCGCGGTAGCGAGATGGTCGCCGCAATCGGCTGACGCTGTTCTCCGTCAGCCACACCATACACACCCAATTATCCGGATTGCCTAATCCGCGTACCGAAGTGTTTCCGGGTCCCCATCAAAAGCGCTGGTGTAATTACCGTCGAACGGAGGAGGATGGCAGGGTACGACCTATCAGAGGAGTTGCGCCATGACGCTCGCCGAAACTGGAAACTACACCGCCAAGCTCACGGATGGCCCGCTGGAGGGGACCACCGTTCGAACTCCCTTCACCGCCAGCGGCGACCCGCTCGCACGCCTTGAAATCCCGCAGGGGGACGGCAGGGCCTACCTCTATGTGCTCGGCGGCTCCGGCTTGGAGTTCAGCGGCGAATCAGGCACCGGCGATCGCCCGAGCGCCGTGGGCTACCGCTTCCTCCGCACCGAGATCCAGTAGCCGGGCGACGCCCGCCCGTCGGCCCGTCCGCGCGAGACCACGCTGACCGCTAGAGTCTCGGCGGGCCCGCCCGCGCGGCCGCGGACACCGGTATGCCCAGAACAGTACCGGACACGTATACCGTCACCTCCAGGCCGTCGAGATCGCAGGACTCGAGGGCGGCACCGTTCAGCCCCGCCGTCTCTTCGGCGAGAGTGCATGGATAGCCCTGGATGCGACCGGATGCGGCGTTTGCCGCCGTCAGGGCCGCCGAGTCGGCGGCGGCCTGCAGTGCGTGTTTCGCCGGCAGCGCCGCGTAGGCCCCAAGACCACAGACCGTCAGTGACACTATGCCCAGGACTAAGGCCAGCCCGAGCACGGAACCTGCGCCCCTTTCGTCGCGAACCCCGGATCGATGGAGGCGCGGCGCTCTGAGAGAGAGCGCCGCGTCGCGTGGAACCCGCATCGCGGAGCGCACCTCACAGTCCGTCGGCGAGGGCGCAGACCCGGGCGCGGGCGACAAGCCCCGCGAGGCTCGCGGCACCGAACGCGCTGCCGAGAGTGACCGTGGCACAGACGAACCTTCCCTCGGCAGAGCTTGCGAGTGCGGCTCCGGGCACCAGCGTTTGGACCACCGAGAGGGCGTCGGCGTCGGAGTCGCCCCTGCCCAGCATCCTCGCCGCGGAGGACGATGCGTCAGAGACCCGGATCTGCTGGCTCACGAATTGGAATGCCCCGAGGGCGAGCAGTAGCACGAGGACGACCGCAGGCATCACGCACGCGAACTCGGCGGTCACGCTGCCTCGCTCGCCGCGCGTCACGATCAGCCCTCGAAGGTCAATGCACGCCGCACGAGGTCGGTCAGCATTCCGCGAACCTCATCTCCGCGCATGATCACCACAAGCAGGCCGGCAAAGCCCACGGCCGCCATCGTGGCAATCGCATACTCCGCCGTCGCGGCTCCCTCGTCGCTGCCGAGCGCCACGAGCGCCGCCCGCCACGCAGGCCGCCGGCCACCCCGCGACCGCAGCCCCGCCTGCACCTGCCCCTGCCCCTGCCCCTGCCCCTGCCCCTGCCCCTGCGAGTTCATCATTGGTTTGCTCATCTCTTCAGTCCTTACGCTGTGGCGCATTACGCGACCCCGATGCACGAGCTGGTCTCAACGATCTCGCACCGCGCCGCCGGCGACTCGGGGGCTGCGGCCTCTGGGGAATCCGTTCAGAGCCCGGTGACGGTGGAGGACAGGACGGCGAGCATCAGCGGCGCCACCCCGAGCACCATGAATGCGGGCAGAACGCAGATCCCCAGAGGGATCATCAGCGATGTGCCGAGGGCAGCGGCCCGCAACTGCGCCTGGGTCCTGGCCGTGCGGCGATCCTGCTCGGCCTCACTTCTCAGCAATTCGGCCGCCGGCACTCCCGCGCGGCGGGACAGGGCGAGCACCGTCTCGATTCCCTTCTCCCCCAGGGCATCGCCGAACCCGAATCGCTTTGCTGCAACGGCGGTCGACTGTCTCGCCCCCGCGATCGATCCCCCGCCCGTCAGCGCGATGGCTGTGAGCTGGGCTGTGAGGCCGGGCGAACCGCTCGCGGGTCGAGCCCGGCGAACGAGTGTTGCGGTCCAGCGGCTTGCGATCACCGAGAGGGAGATGCCCACCGCGAGGCAGCCCAGCCCAAGGGGCGTTGTGACGAGGATGCCGATGGTGTCGAAGCCCAGGATCGTGCCGAACATCAGCCCCACGACCGGCAGCACGGCCACGAAGCGTGCAGTGGAAACCGGGCCCGCGAGGGCGGCATCGACGTCGCGGTGCAGCTGGCCGAGTTGCCGGAGGGCCTCGGCCATCTCCCGCAGACATCCGGCCAAGGGTGCCCCGCTCGACGTAGCCACCAGCCAGCTTGCGGCAACGGCCCGCCACGCCTCGGCGGCGCGGGGCTGACAGGCCCCCGCGGCGATGCCGATCGCGGCGGGAATCGTTTCTCCCCGAACCACGGCCGCCGCAACGCCCCGGGCGACGGCATCAGGCGAGTCGAGCGGCTCATCGCCCGCACCGTCTTCGCGGTTTCGGGGTGAAAGCTCTGCAAGATACCCCCAGGCGTTTCCCGGGGCCACACCCGCGGCCAGCATGACGGCGAGCCGCTGAACCAGCCCGGCAATACCCTCGACCGCGAGCGCGTCCTGCCCTCGGGCGCGGCGATGCACAAGCATTGAGGCCAGAACGCGTGTCATCCGCTCAGAACCGCGGGTGCCGTGAACCGATGCCCGCCCCGAATTGCCCACGTCACTCACGAGGCGCATCCCCTTTTATAGGGCTCATCTCTTCTTGAGCAGATTCTTCGTGCTGGTCGGCCGCGTGCCTGTGCGCCGTCACGGTGGGATTCGGCTCGGCCGCCGCGCCGCCGAGAACAGCCCGGATCTGCAACCGGCCGGCATCGTCCAGAAGGAATCGGCCGATCCCGGCCAGCTGGCGGTCGGGCCCCCGGCGCTCGAGGTGGAGCACAGTGCCGATGGCCGAGACGGCCTGCCGGGCCATCGCCTCGGGACTCATCCCGGCGAGCGAGCCGAGCGCCTCCAGCCTGGCGGGCACGTCTGCCAAGGAGTTCGCATGCAGGGTGCCGGCCCCGCCGTCGTGCCCGGTGTTCAGCGCAGCGAGCAGGTCTCGAATCTCCGCGCCGCGGCACTCGCCCAGAACGAGCCGGTCGGGCCGCATCCGGAGGGCCTCGCGGAGCAGCCTGTCGAGGCCGACTCCCCCGGCGCCCTCGAGGTTGGCCTGCCTCGCCTCGAGCGAGATGAAGTGCGGATGATCAACCCGGAGCTCGGCAACATCTTCAATGGCGATGATGCGCTCGGTCGGTGCCGACTCCGCCAGGAGCGCGGCGAGCAGGGTCGTCTTGCCGCTTCCGCCGGCACCCGTGATCAGGATGTTCGTGCGGGCCCGCACGGCCTCCTCGACGAAGGCCCGGTGGCGGGGATCCCGGCCGAAGAGTCCCGCTTCTGCCAGCGCCGCGAGACGCGGCCGGGAGAGCGGCGGGATTCGGATCGAGATCAGCGTGCCCGCCGGTGCGATGGGCGGCAGCGCCACGTGCACGCGGATGCCGTCGTGCAGGCGAACGTCGGCGCACGGTGTGGCCTCATCGATGTGTCGACCGCCCAGGGCGATCAGCTTCGTGGCGAGGTCCCTGAGGCGCGCCTCACTGGGACACGACCAGTCGCCCTGGCGCACGAGACCCGCGCCGCGGTCGATCCACAGGCTGGTGAGCCCATTCACGAAGACATCGGTGACGTCTGGATCACCCACGTACCGGGCGAGTGGACCGAAATCCGAGGCTCCGACCCGAACGGCGGCCGCCACGCCGGTAACGCCAGCACCCGCCAAACCCACACTGGCCCGCGGGGCGCTCAGCACGGGCACGGCAACGAAGCGGGGGCCGGAATTCGGCAGGGCGGTCATGCCGGAAGGCTAGCCAGATTCACGCCGAACGCCGCCGGCCCGAGTCTCGCAGTGGATTGATCCGGCTCATCCTTGATTCCGCGGGGAGGTCGTCGGCAGCGCAGCAGAGTGCGGGCCTGAAGAAGCAGAGTGCGGGCTTAAAGAAAGAGGGGCGGCACCTAATGGGGGAAAGGTGCCGCCGTAGCAACACAGGATCGGGGGAATCCTTGGGTGTGTTGCATCTGGAAACAAGTTCCAGTAACGAAATATTTACATACATGACTTCCGTTGGCAACTTCTGCCGGGAAAATTGGAGGTGAAATCGATAAGACACTCAGGGTCACCGGCGCAACAGGGGGCAACTTTTTCCCAGCTAGCATGAAGAGAACCGAGCATTCACACGGCACATCGGGCATCGCAAGGGAGCGAAACTCACACATGGTCACTCGTATCGACAATCTGATGCACGAATCACGGCGGTTCCCGCCCACGGTTGAATTCATTGCTGATTCCGTCGTCGGCCCGGAGATCTATGCCGCTGCGGCAGCGGATCGCCTGGCGTTCTGGGCAGACCAGGCGCGAACCCTGCACTGGCACAAGCCGTTCACCCGCACCCTCGACTGGGAGGATGCCCCGTTCGCCAAATGGTTCGATGACGGCGCCCTGAACGTCGCGTACAACTGCCTCGACCGGCACGTGTTGGCCGGCAACGGCGATCGCGTCGCCCTCTACTTCGAAGGCGAGCCCGGCGACTCCCGCAGCTACACCTACGCCGAGCTGACCGCCGAGGTCAAGCGCGCGGCCAACGTCATGGCCGGTCTCGGAATCGTTCAGGGCGACCGCGTCGCCGTGTACCTCCCCATGATCCCCGAGGCCGTCATCACGATGCTGGCCGTGGCTCGCCTGGGCGCCGTTCATTCGGTCATCTTCGGCGGCTTCAGCTCCGAGAGCCTGCGTTCGCGAATCGATGACGCGAGCGCCAAGCTCGTCGTCACCGCCGATGGCGGCTACCGCAAGGGCAAGGTCTTCCCGCTGAAGCACGCCGTCGATGCGGCTCTTGCCGCCGGCACCGAGTCGAGCGTCGAACACGTGCTCGTCGTCAAGCGTGGCGGCAACGAGGTCGAGTGGCAGCACGGCCGTGACCTCTGGTGGGACGAGGAGATGGCCGCGGCCGACGTCGAGCACGAAGCCATGCCGTTCCCCGCCGAGAACCCCCTGTTCATCCTGTACACCTCGGGTACGACCGGAAAACCCAAGGGCGTGCTGCACACCTCCGGCGGCTATCTCACCCAGACCTCGTTCACCCACCGGGCCGTCTTCGACCTGCACCCCGAGACGGACATCTACTGGTGCACCGCCGACGTCGGCTGGATCACCGGCCACAGCTACGTCACCTACGGTCCGCTGGCCAACGGCGCGACGCAGGTCATGTACGAGGGCACCCCCGATTCGCCGCACCCGGGCCGCTGGTGGGAGATCATCCAGAAGTACGGGGTGACTATTCTCTACACGGCGCCCACGGCCATCCGCTCGTTCATGAAGATCGGTCGCCACATTCCCCAGGCGTTCGACCTGTCGAGCCTGCGCGTTCTCGGCTCGGTCGGCGAGCCCATCAACCCCGAGGCGTGGATCTGGTACCGCGACATCATCGGCGGCGGCAATACCCCCATCGTCGACACCTGGTGGCAGACCGAGACCGGCGCGATCATGCTCTCGGCCCTGCCCGGCGTGACCACGCTGAAGCCCGGCGCCGCCCAGGTGCCGATCCCCGGCATCGCCATCGAGGTTCTGGATGAGGCCGGCACGGATGTCGGCCTGAACTCCGGCGGCCTGCTGGTCGTCAGTGAGCCGTGGCCCTCGATGATCCGCGGCATCTGGGGTGACCCGGAGCGCTTCGTCGAGACGTACTGGGAGAAGTTCGGCACCAAGTACTTCGCCGGCGACGGTGCCAGGCGCGACCACGACGGCGACTACTGGCTGCTCGGCCGCGTCGACGATGTGATGAACGTCTCCGGTCACCGCCTATCGACCGCGGAGATCGAGTCGGCCCTGGTGTCACATCCGATGGTCGCCGAGGCCGCCGTGGTCGGCGCCGAGGACGAGGCGACCGGCCAGGCCGTGGTCGCGTTCGTCGTGATCAAGGAGAGCCAGGCCCACGCGGCGACGGCTGACGAGGCATCGACCCTGCTGCGGGCCCACGTGGCCGAGCAGATCGGTGCGATCGCCCGCCCCAAGCTGGTGTTCCTGGTCGCGGAGCTGCCGAAGACCCGCTCCGGCAAGATCATGCGGCGCCTGCTGAAGGATGTCGCGGAGGGCCGCGAGGTCGGTGACACGACGACGCTGGCCGACACGAGCGTCATGCGAATCATCACCGACAAGCTGAGCTAGCGCGCACCGTTGGAAAAGGCCGGGCCCGTCGAGAATCATCTCGACGGACCCGGCCTTCTTGGCCGATTCAGGCCTACGCGAACTCGAGGATGATCTCGATCTCGACCGGCGAATCAAGCGGAAGCACGGCCACACCGACAGCGGAACGCGCGTGGATGCCGCGGTCGCCGAACAGGTCGACCAGGAACTCCGAGGCCCCGTTGATGACACCCGGCTGGCCCGTGAACGACGGGTCGGACGCGACGAAGCCCGTGACCTTCACGATGCGGGTCACCCGGTCCAGCGAGCCGATGACGTTCTCCGCCGCCGCCAGGGCATTCAGGATGCACGTCTGGGCCAGCGCCTTGGCGATCGTGGGCGCGACGAGCTCGTCGCCATCGCCGACCTTGCCCGTGTAGGCCAGGGCACCCCCGACGAACGGGAGCTGGCCGGCCGTGAAGACGAGGTTTCCGGAGATCACCGCGGGCACATAGGCCGCTACCGGCGGGGCAACGGTGGGAATGGTGACGCCGAGCTCCTCGAGGCGCTTCTGGATCGCACTCATCAGGCCACTCCTCCGGCCGGAACCTTGGGGCGCTTGAAATATCCGACCAGGCCGCCCTCGGGGCCGGTGACGACCTGCACGAGTTCCCAGCCGTCAGAGCCCCACGTGTTCATTATTGCCGCCGTGTTATGGATCATCAGCGGCGTCGTGATGTATTCCCAAGTCGTCATGGGAGACCCCTTTCTGGCGCTTTGCCAGCTTTGTCATTTAGGCTCGACCGTATGTCTGCCACAAAAACTAAGGCTAGCGGTGCGCTCGGCGCCATTCTTGGCATTGTCGGAATGAGTGCCGTCGCAGGCATTCTCGCCACCGCGATGGTCGCTCCGGCGCTCGCCGTCACAGGAGTAGCCGCCAACAACTCGATCAGCATTTTCGAAGGCCTGCCCTCCTACCTCAAGCCGGATGCGCTCGCCCAGAAGTCCCAGATCTTCGCCGGCGACGCAACCGGGGCCCCTGTTCTCCTCGCGTCGGTCTTCGATCAGAACCGCGAAGAGGTCACCTGGGATCAGATCTCCCCCTTTGCCAAAGACGCCGTCATCTCGGTCGAAGACCCGCGTTTCTACTCCCACGGCGGAGTAGACCTGCTCTCCAGCGCACGCGCGGCCGCACAGAGCGCCATTTCCAAGGGCGGGCCCGGCGCCTCGACGATCTCGATGCAGTACGTGCGAAACATCCTGATCCAGAACACGAACGCGATCTCCGACCCGGTCGCGCGCCAGGCCGCCTTCGACGATGCCACGAAGACGACCATCGACCGCAAGCTCAAGGAGATGAAGTACGCGATCGGCCTGGAGAAGGAGTACACGAAGGACCAGATCCTCCTGGGCTACCTCAACATCTCCAACTTCGGTGGCACGGTCTACGGCATCCAGGCCGCGGCCCGCTACTACTTCAATGTCTCCGCCGCCGATCTGACCCTCGCCCAGGCCACGAGCCTCGTTGCCATGGTGAACGAGCCCAACGGCCTGCGCATCGACCGCGAGGCGAACATCCCCGACAACAAGGCTCGCCGCGACCTCGACATCCTGCCGGCCATGCTGAAGGAGAACAAGATCACGAGGGCCCAGTTCGACGAGGCCATCGCGACCCCGGTGACACCCGTGATCACTGCACCTTCGACCGGCTGCCAGACGGCCAACGACGTAGGAGGCTCCTACTTCTGTGACTACGTCGAGGACATCATCAAGAACGACCCGTCGTTCGGCGACACCGCCGACGCGCGCTGGGCAAAGTTCAAGACCGGCGGATACAAGATCTACACCACGCTGGACATGGACCTTCAGAAGTCCGCAATCGGTGCGATGCAGAAGTACATCCCACAGACGAGCGACAAACTGAACATCGGCTCCTCGATGGTGACGGTTCAGCCCGGAACGGGCAAGGTTCTCGCGATGGTGCAGAACAAGAACTACAACGCCGACCCTGAAACGACCCAGCCCAACGAAACGGCAATCAACTACAGCACGGACTATGCAGACGGCGGGTCCGGCGGCTTCCCCTCGGGCTCGACCTACAAGGTCTTCACCCTTGCCGACTGGCTGAAGAACGGCCATGCCATCGGCGAACGCGTCAACGGAAACGTGCAGAAGTTCGACCTGTCGACATTCAAGAACAGCTGTGAGGGATCTGGCTCCGGCAGCTATCAGAGCGCCAACGACGGCGGCGAGGCCCCGGGAACGATCTCTGTCTCGCAGGCAACCGCCCAGTCAGTCAACAACGCGTTCATTGCGATGGCCCAGAAGCTCGACATGTGCGAGATAACCAAGACCGCAGAGGCGTTCGGAATGCACCGCGCCGACGCCGCGCCGATGAAGCAGGTCGTCTCGTCTGTTCTGGGAACGAACGAGGTGGCTCCGCTCACGGTTGCGGCCGCCTACGCCGGCATTGCGGCCGGCGGCCTGTACTGCACACCCATCGCGATCGACAAGATCATCGATGCCACGGGTACCGAGCTCGCAGTGCCGAAGTCGACCTGCACGCAGGCCGTGGACGCCAATGTGGCGGCAGCCATGGCGCAGGCGATGGCCGGTGTTGTCAACGGTGGAACAGGTTCGGCCGCAAACCCGAATGACGGCGTTCCGCACATCGGCAAAACGGGTACGACGGATGGCGAGGCCCATGTCTGGTTCGCAGGTGTTTCGACCAAGTTGGCAACGGCCATCTGGGTCGGCAATGTCGAGGGCGCCGTCTCGCTTCGCTACACCAGCATCGAGAGCAACGGTGGCACAGCCAACGCCGCCAGCACGAGATTCGCCGTGTGGAAGCAGTACATGACCGAGGCCGACTCCAAGTACGGCGGAGACAAGTTCGGTGTGCCGACGGGTGACCTCGTGAACGGCGTTCAGGTTGCCGTGCCCGACGTGCGCGGCATGACGGTGCTGGCGGCCAAGACCCTGATCGAGAGCCTCGGCTTCACCTACGCGGATGGCGGCGTAGTCGACTCGGACGTTCCCGCAGGCCAGGCCGCCGGAAGCGACCCGGCCGCCGGTACCGGCGTCACCAAGGGCTCAACGGTCACGGTGACGACAAGCAACGCGGCACTGAGCGCGGTGCCCAACTTCATCGGCAAGAAGGTGGCCGACATCACTGCCGCAGGCTGGCTAGTGGGCTCGACGTCCGTCTCGCCGACGGTCACACCGGGTTGCACCGATGGGACGACCATCGTGTCGACCAACCCACCCGCAGGAACACTCGCGAAGAAGTCCAGCCAGAAGATCAGCTACGTGACCTGCAAGCCGGCTGTGCCCGGTGCCCCGGGCTAGTACCCGGGCCGGCTCCGTTGCGGCGACCCTCGGCTCTCTCGGGCTGGGGATCGCCGCAACCGGCGCGGCCGCCCTGCTGTGGGCATCCGTCATCGAGCGTCGCCGCTACACGCTTCGCCGGGTGAGTGCGAAGGTTCTCCCGCCGGGCTCCGCCGACATCCGGGTGCTGCACCTGTCGGACCTTCACCTGGCCCCGTGGCAGCGCGACAAGCAGGAGTGGGTTCGCGCCCTCGCCCGACTGATGCCCGACCTCGTCGTGAACACGGGCGACAACCTCGGGCACGCCGACGCCTATGACGCCCTCGAGTACACCCTCGAGCCGTTCCGGGGCGTGCCGGGGGTCTTCGTGAACGGGTCCAACGACTACTTCGGTCCCTCGTTCAAGAACCCGTTCCGCTACTTCACGGGCCCGTCCAAGGCGAATCCCACCCCGACGAAGCTCGACATCAAGCGCCTGGAGAAGTTCTTCGGCTTCCTCGGCTGGCAGAACCTGAACAACAGGGCGGCCTC
This sequence comes from Microbacteriaceae bacterium, assembly GCA_947444785.1. Classification (GTDB taxonomy): domain Bacteria; phylum Actinomycetota; class Actinomycetes; order Actinomycetales; family Microbacteriaceae; genus Agreia. Next base: position 40,431 of record CANFBG010000004.1, read on the forward strand.
CTTGCAGATCAACGGCTCGGCCGTCGAGTTCTTCGGTGTAGACGACCCGCACATGTTCTTCGACCGGCTCGACAAGATCCCCGGCGCCCTCGATGACCTCCGGGACGACTCGGATTCGGCAGACCTGTCGATCGGCGTGGCCCATGCGCCCTACCAACGCGTCCTGAACTCCTTCGTGACCCATGGGGCCGGCGTGATCTTCGCGGGCCACACCCACGGCGGCCAGGTCTGCGTGCCCGGCTACGGGGCACTGGTGACCAACTGCGATATTCCCAGGGACCAGGTCAAGGGACTCAGCCTGTGGCGCCACGGCCTGCACACGGCCGTTCTGAACGTCTCTGCCGGGCTCGGCACATCGATCTATGCCCCCGTCAGGTTTTCGTGCCTGCCCGAGGCGACCCTGTTGACCCTCACCGCCAAAGACTGACGAAGTGTGAACGGCGGCCGGTTTTTTCGGCTATCCTTATTGAGGCCCAAGGGCTGATCGGGGTATGGCGCAGCTTGGTAGCGCGCGTCGTTCGGGACGACGAGGTCGCAGGTTCAAATCCTGTTACCCCGACCAAATAAAGGCTCTCTCCGCAAGGAGAGGGCCTTTACTGGTTAAGCGTGGAACAGGTCAGGCTCCGCCGAGAGACCCGCCGCTCTCGGCGAGATAGCACGCCCCGCAGAGCGACTCATAGGTCACGTGCTCACCGTCGATGGCCACCTGGGCGCCGTCGAAGACGAACAGGTCGTCGATCTTCCGGGAGTTGAAGATCGCCTTCCGGCCGCACCGGCAGATGGTCTTCAGTTCCTCGAGGCTGTGCGCGAGCTCCATCAGCCGGGCACTGCCCGGAAATGCCACCGTCTGAAAATCGGTGCGGATGCCATACGCCAGCACCGGGACATCGTCCAGGATCGCAATGCGCAGCGCATCGTCGACCTGCGCCGGCGTCAGGAACTGCGCCTCGTCGATCAGGAGGCAGCTGAGCTCGCCGTGACCCGCCGCGATCATCTCGGACCGGCGTGCCTGGAACTCGTCGCGCATCCGCGTCTCCGGGGCCACCAGGAAGTCGACTGCGCGGTTCACGCCGAGGCGGGAGACGATGTTCGTGTCGCCCTTGGTGTC
>CANFBG010000005.1 GCA_947444785.1 Microbacteriaceae bacterium
GGACTGGTGACGGCTCCCCGCACACCGAGCCCCTCACCGAGTCCCCGGGTGAACGTGGTCTTTCCCGCGCCGAGTTCGCCGGTCAAGACGATCACATCCCCCGCGACCAGCAGCTCCGCGAGCGAGCGGCCGAACTCCGCCATCAGTTCCGGTGTCTCGATCGTTCGGTCGACCGGGACCTCTCTGGGGGTGATCTCCGCCATCAGCAGTTGTACCCGGGCTCCCAGAGCCCCGTGTCGATGTCGTGGCCCACCCCGATATAGCGCCGCACGACCCGATGGCCGATGCGGGCGACGATCTCGTCGCCGATGGTGCCGGCGAATGAGGCCCAGTCCTCCGCCGTAGGCTCACCGAGCCAGCCCTGGCTGAAGATGATGACATGGTCCCCCGGGGATACGGGGTCGTCCCCCACATCGATGACGAACTGGTCCATGGCTATCCGGCCGGCGATCGGGTACTGCTTGCCATTCAGCATCACCCTCGCCTTGCCCGTGGCGAACCTCGGGATGCCGTCGGCATAGCCCAGCGGCACGAGAGCGAGACTCGACTCCTGCTCGGTTCGGTGCAGATAGCCGTACGACACGCCCTGGCCCGGGGGCACTCGCTTGACGGACGCGACCCGGGCGCTCAGCGTCATCACCGGACCGAGGTCGAGGTCCCTGCCCGTGGCGTCGTCGAAGGGCGAGATGCCGTACGCAGCGATTCCGAAGCGCACGAAGTCCAGCCGGGCCTCGGGCATCCTGATGCCTGCGCTGCTGGCGGCAATATGCAGTTTCGAAAACGTCGCACCCAACGCCTTCGCCACGTCGACCGCCTCGTGGAACTTCGCCAGCGCGACCGCATCATCGGCGGGCGAGGCATCGGCGAGGTGCGACCAGGCGGCGTAGAGCGTGACGCTTCCGGCAGCATCCGCGGCCATGGCGGCCCGAACGAGGTCGGGCCAGTCCGCCGCTGTGGCGCCGTTCCGGCTGAGTCCCGTGTCGATCTTCAGATGCACGCGAGGGGCGATCCGGCTGCCGGCCGCGGCGATGGCATCCAGCTGCCAGATCGCGGAGATGCCGAGGTCGATGTCGGCGTCTGCCGCAGCGGAGAAATCGGCGTCGGGGTCATGCATCCAGGCGAAGACGGGCGCGGTGACGCCCGCCGCGCGAAGCTCAAGGGCTGCGGGGATGTCCAACACCGCCAAGGATTCGGCCCCCGCCTGGAGCGCCGCCCACGCCATGGGGATCATTCCGTGGCCGTAGCCGTTGGCCTTGACCGCCAGCATGACGCCCGCGGGGGCGACGAGTTCGCGCAGCATGACCACGTTCGCCTTGAACATGTCCATGTCGATGTGGGCCATCCGCTCGGGGGTGGCCGCCTTCGTGCGATCGGGTCCGAACTCCTCGTCCGGGGGATTCAGGCTCATGACTGATACCTCCGCTCGAACCGGTCGCCGAGTCGCGTGACGATCTCGTAGTTGATGGTGTCGGCGGCCGACGCCCAGTCGTCTGCGGCGGGGAAGCCCAGGGCAGGGTCGCCGAAGAGCACGGCGCGGTCGCCAACCTCGGCCGTATCCGACCCAAGGTCGACGACGAGCTGGTCCATGGCGATACGGCCGGCGACACGGTAGGTCTTTCCTCCGATGAACACCGGCGCGCCGTTCGAGCCCCGCCGGGGGATTCCATCGGCGTAGCCAAGGGCGACGAGGGCCAGCGTGCTCTCCCTCTCTGTTCGGTACGAGTAGCCGTACGAGACACCGGTGTCGGCCGGCACCGTCTTGACCGCGATGACCCGGCTCTCCAGGGTCATCGCCGGGCGGAGACCCAGTTCCGCCGAACTCTGCAGGAAGAACGGCGACAGGCCGTACATCCCGATTCCGATTCGCACCATGTCGAGGCGGGTCTCGGGCAGCCGGATGGCGGCGGCGGTTGAGGCGAGGTGGCGGAACTCGGGGTTGAGGCCCGCTTCCCGTGCCATCGCAACAGCACCGTTGAAGACGGCGAGCTGTTTCACATCCTCCTCGTCGGAGGTGTTGGAGAGGTGACTGAAGATGCCCCGAACCGTGATGAGCCCCTCACCCTCACGCTGCTCGGCAAGTTCGAAGAGCTCCTCCCACTGCGAGTCGAGGGCACCGTTTCGGCCGAGACCGGTGTCGATCTTCAGGTGAACGACAGCCGCACGGGAGTTGAAGCGAATCGTGTTCTCTCCGCGGGCGCTGGTGCGCGACAGCGACTGGAGCTGTTCGACGCTCGAGATGCCCAGGTCGATCTCGGCGTCGTAGGCCGCATCGAAGTTCGGCTCGGCGTCATGCAGCCAGGCGAGGATAGGCGCCGTGATGCCGGCCGCCCGGAGTTCAAGCGCCTCGGTGACGTCGGCGACGCCGAGGTAGGTGGCCCCGGCCGCCAGCGCGGCCTTGGCCACAGGAACGGCTCCGTGACCATAGGCATTCGCCTTGACGACGGCCATGACATGCGGCCCATCCACCAGCGTGCCGAGGGTATAGATGTTGTGCCGCACGGCCGCGAGGTCGACCGTCACGAGGCGAAGCGGCGGCGCACTCATGAGGCACCCTCCGCGACGACGAATGCACAGGCCGAATCGCCATCGTGGGTCAGTGACAGGTGAACCGCACCGATCCCCCGGCGGGCGACGACCTCGGCAATCCGCCCGAAGAACTCGAACGACGGCTTGCCGTCGGCATCCTGGCGCACCTGCATATCGTGCCAACGGAACCCGGAGGTCTCGCCCAGCGCCTTCATGAAGGCCTCCTTCGCGGCGAAGCGCGCCGCGAGCGAGCGAGCCGGGCGATCACGTTCGCTCACAGCGAACAAGCGCTCGACGAGACCGGGAGTGCGATCGATCGACCGCGCAAACCGGGGCACATCGACCAGGTCGACGCCGATTCCGATGATCATCTCGCTGTCCCGTCTTCAAATTCCAGAGCTACTCGACCGTGACCGACTTGGCGAGGTTGCGCGGCTGGTCGACGTCAAGGCCCTTGGCCGTCGCGAGCTCCATCGCGAAGATCTGCAGCGGGATCACGGTCAACAGCGGCTCGAACAACGGGCCCGCCAGCGGAATGCGCAACACCTCGGAGGCGTAGGGCAGAACCGCTGCGTCACCCTCCTCGGCGATGACCAGCACACGGGCGCCGCGGGCCTTGATCTCCTGGATGTTGGAGACGACCTTGGCGTGCAGCGAGTTGGGGTGGCGCGGGCTCGGCACGATCACAAACACGGGCTGGCCGGGCTCGATGAGGGCGATCGGCCCGTGCTTGAGCTCTCCGGCGGCGAAGCCCTCGGCGTGGATGTAGGCGAGCTCCTTGAGCTTTAACGCTCCCTCGAGGGCCACCGGGTAGCCCACGTGGCGGCCGAGGAAGAGGATGGCGCGGGAGTCCGACATCCAGCCGGCCAGCTCGGTGATCTCCGGCTTGGACTTCAGCACCGTGGCGATCTTGCCGGGGATAGCCGACAGCTCGACCAATGCGGCCGCAATCTCCGACGCGGGAAGGGTCTGGCGAACACGGGCGAGGTGCAGGCCGAACAGGTACAGCGCCGTGATCTGTGCGATGAATGCCTTCGTGGACGCGACAGCGACCTCGGGGCCGGCGTGGGTGTAGATGACCGCATCCGACTCACGGGCGATGGTCGCCCCCTGCGTGTTGCAGATCGAGAGCGTGCGGGCACCCTTGGCCTTGGCCTCCTGAACGGCGACGAGGGTGTCCATCGTCTCGCCGGACTGGCTGATGGAGATGACGAGGGTGTTAGGCGTCAGGAACGGATCGCGGTAGCGGAACTCGTGGGAGAGTTCGATGTCGACCGGAACCTTCGCCCACTTCTCGATGGCGTACTTGCCGAGCATTCCGGAGTACGAGGCCGTGCCGCAGCCGAGCACGATGATGCGATCGATGCCCACGAGCAGGTCTTCGAGCTCCGCCAGTTCGGACAGCACGACCTGGCCATCGTGCACGCGGCCCAGCATGGTGTTGGCGACCGCGTCGGGCTGCTCGCTGATCTCCTTCGCCATGAAGCTCGACCAGCCGCCCTTGTCCGACGCGGACGCGTCCCAGAGCACCTCATACTCCTCGGCGTCGACGTCGAGGCCGGCGAAGTCGGTGATGCGCACAGACGTGGGCGTGATCGTGACGATCTGGTCCTGGCCGATGGCCATGGCGCGGGACGTGTGCTCGATGAAGGCGGCAACGTCAGAGCCGAGGAAGTTCTCCCCATCGCCGAGACCGATGACCAGCGGCGAATTGCGGCGCGCACCGACGACGACGCCGGGCTCGTCCTGATGAAGGGCCAGGAGCGTGAATGCACCCTCGAGGCGAACGACGACGCGGCCGAGGGCGGCAGCGAGACCACCGCCTGCCAGGTATTCGCGGCCGAGGAGTTTGGCAGCGACCTCGCTGTCGGTCTCACTCGAGAACGTGAAGCCCTCGGCCAGCAGTTCATCCCGGAGGCTGGCGAAGTTCTCGATGATGCCGTTGTGAATGAGGGCAAGTCGGCCGTCGGCGCTGAGATGCGGATGCGCGTTCCCGTCGGTCGGGCCGCCGTGCGTCGCCCACCGGGTGTGACCGATGCCGGTCTTGCCGTCGGCGAGCGGGGTGTGCTCGAGGTCGCTCGTGAGCTTGACGAGCTTGCCGGCACGCTTGCGGGTGACCAGGTCTCCGTCGTCGGTGATGATGGCGACCCCGGCCGAGTCATACCCCCGATACTCGAGGCGGCGCAGCCCCCCGATCAGGACATCAAGGCTGCTGTTGCTTCCGACATACCCAACGATTCCGCACATTCGCCTATCTTATGGCCTGATGCCTGAGGGGCTGGCTGGCACGGCCCGGGTGTTGAATGGGGCAGAATAATCATGCCCATGTCAGACACAGCAGCCACCCCGACCTCAGGTCACACCAGCCCCTTTCGTGAGATCAGCCGGGCGGATTGGGCGGCACTCGCCCCCAACACCCCCCAGCCGCTGACCGAGACCGAGGTCGTGCAGCTCCGAGGCCTCGGCGAACCGCTGAACATGACGGAGGTCGCCGACGTCTATCGTCCCCTCTCCCGGCTGCTGAACCTCTACGCGGCCGGCGCCAAGCGCCTGAGCGCCGAGACGAGCGAGTATCTGGGCGAGAAGTCCCCGTCGACCCCCTTCGTCATCGGGGTGGCGGGATCGGTCGCCGTGGGCAAGTCGACCATCGCGCGGCTCCTCCGGGAGCTTCTGGCGCGCTGGTCCGATACCCCGCGGGTCGAGCTCGTGGCCACCGATGGCTTCCTGCTGCCCAACCGGGAACTCGAGCGGCGTGGCCTGATGCAGCGCAAAGGATTCCCCGAGTCCTACGACCGCCGGGCCCTGCTCCGCTTCATCAGTTCGATCAAGAGCGGCGTCCCCGAGGTTCGGGCGCCCTTCTACTCTCACCTGGCGTACGACATCGTGCCGCAGGCCCAGATCGTCGTCCGCCAGCCCGACATCCTGATCGTTGAGGGCCTGAACGTGCTGCAGCCGCCTTCGTCGAGTCACGGCCTCGCGGTCAGCGATCTTTTCGACTTCTCCATCTACGTGGATGCCCGCACCACGGATATCGCGACCTGGTACCGCGACCGGTTCATGGCGCTGAAGACCGGCTCGTTCGCGAACCCCAATTCCTACTTCCACCGCTACGCGAGCCTGAGCGATACCGAGGCGCGGGAAACGGCCACGAGCATCTGGAAGAGCATCAACGAGCCCAACCTCGTTCAGAACATCCTGCCGACGAAGTCGCGCGCCACGCTGGTGCTGCGGAAGGCGCCGGACCACTCGGTCGAGCGTGTCCTGCTGAGAAAGATCTGACCCTAGCGGTACGAGTCGACGGTTGCGGCAAGCGCCGTCGCCCAGTCCGTCGGGGAAACCCCGAGCTCGCGCTTCGTGATCTCGGCCGAGCTGATGAAGGGCGCAAGGAACTGGTAGCTGGAGCGCCGCACCTCCCGGATGTCGGCTGAGAACAATCCGGCCAGCGCGAGCATGGCCCCAGGGTAGGGCGAAAGCCGCCCGGTCACCGCGAAATCCCGCCGTAGCTCATCGAGAATCGCATTCCGAGACTTATCCGAAGCGGCCGGAACGTGCCAGATGCGGCCCCATTGCCCGGGGAAGTCGATCGCGGCTACGACAGTGGAGGCGATGTCCGGCAGATAGGCCCAGCTGTGGGGCTGCGCCGGGTCTCCGACGATCTTGGCCACCGACCCGGAGAGTAGCGGCACGAAGAAGTCTCGCCCGAGGTGGGCCGTTGCCTCCGCCCCGGGGCCGAAGTAGTCCGACGCGCGCACCTCGACCGCCCTGATCTCCCCCGCATCGTGGGCAGCCTTGGCCAGTGCCCAGCCGTCCCGCCGGATCTCGCCCTTTCGATCAGCCGGCTCCTCGGGAGAGTCCTCAGTCATCGGCATGCTCGCCCGGCCATACGGATACAGGTTGCCCACGGTGACCAGCGCCGCCTCACTGACCGCGGCCGCGCCCACCATGGCCGCAAAGATAGGCGGCCAGAGGCTCGCCCACTGGCCGTAGGGCGGATTCGCGCAGTTCACGATCGCGTCCTTGCCCCGGGCCACGCGCGCCACGTCCACCGCATTCGAAGCGTCGACCCGAACGGCCAGCGCCCCGGGCAGTTCAGTGCCCCGCCGGGTCGCTACCGTTACCCGGTCGCCCCGATCGACGAGCTGGCGGGTGACGGCAGCTCCGATACAGCCCGCGCCTACTACCAGATAGTTGCTCACGGCCCCGACGATAGCAGGCGTTGTGAAACGAGAGACTACCCGGAACCCGGGAAGCGAGCATCCGCTAGAGGGAGAGGCGTTCCCTGACGACGTCGGCCAACTCGTGGGCGATGCGGTCTGCGGTCGCCTGGTCGGCGGCCTCGACCATGACCCGCACGAGGGGCTCTGTGCCGGACGGCCGCAACAGCACCCGGCCCGAGTCACCCAGTTCGGCCTCCGCCGCCGTGACCGCGTCGGCCAGAACGGAGTCGGTCTTCACCGCGTGGTGGTTGACGTTCTTCACGTTGACCATGATCTGCGGATACACGGTCATCACGCTGGCGAGCTCGGCGAGGCTCTTGCCCGTTCGGGCCATCTCGGCCACGAGGTGCAGCCCGGTCAGGATGCCGTCGCCGGTCGTGCCGTGGGCGCTCATGATCACGTGGCCAGACTGCTCGCCACCGAGGGAGAAGCCGCTCGCGTTCATCGCCTCGAGAACGTAGCGGTCGCCGACACCGGTCTGGACCACGGCGATGTCGTTCTCTTTCATGGCAACCATCAGCCCGAGGTTGCTCATCACCGTCGTGACGAGGGTGCGCTCCTTGAGAACGCCGCGACCGGCCATGCTGAGGGCCAGGATCGCCATGATCTGGTCGCCATCGACGATTCGCCCCTCCCGATCCACGGCGAGACAACGGTCCGCGTCGCCGTCATGCGCGATTCCGACGTCAGCCCCGTGAAGAAGGACCGCGGCCGCCAGGTTGTCGAGATGCGTCGAGCCGACCCCGTCGTTGATGTTCATTCCGTCTGGGTCGACGCCGATGACGGTGACCCGGGCGCCCGCATCGGTGAAAACCTGGGGCGAGACCCCGGCAGCGGCCCCGTTTGCACAGTCGAGCACGACGTGAATGCCGTCAAGCCGATGCGGAAGGCTGGCCAGAAGATGCACGACATAGCGATCCTCGGCATCGGCAAAGCGCCGGATACGTCCAACAGAGGCGCCCGTGGGAGCCTTCATCTCACCCGTGAGGGCGGCTTCGATGCGGTCTTCGACGGCATCGGGAAGTTTGGTGCCGCCCCGGGCAAAGATCTTGATTCCGTTGTCGGGGGCAGGGTTGTGCGACGCCGAGATCATGAAGCCGAAGTCGGCATCGATGTCTGCGATCAGAAAGGCAGCGGCGGGCGTGGGGATCACGCCGGCATCCAGCACATCTACGCCGGAGCTCGCAAGGCCGGCGGACACTGCTGCGATCAGAAACTCGCCGGAGATGCGGGGGTCTCGGGCCACGACGGCCACGGGACGACGCCCGGTGGCGGCTCGCGCCTCGGCACTCCTGCCCTGTCCCAGCACCACAGCGGTGGCCCGGGACAGGGAGAGAGCGAGGTCTACAGTCAGGTCGGCATTCGCGAGTCCGCGAACGCCGTCCGTACCGAATAAACGACGGGTCATCTTCTGTCAGCCGATCGGTTGATTTATCGACAAACGGAGGGAGACTACCGCTTGCTGAACTGAGGAGCCTTACGGGCCTTCTTGAGTCCGGCCTTCTTACGCTCCTTGACGCGGGCGTCGCGGCTCAGGAAGCCGGCCTTCTTCAGGATCGCGCGGTTGTTCTCTTCGTCGATCTCGTTCAGCGCACGGCTGATGCCGAGGCGAACAGCGCCGGCCTGGCCGGAGGGGCCACCGCCGGAGATCTTCGCGATGACGTCGTAGCTGCCGAGCAGGTCGAGGATCTTGAACGGGTCCGTGATGAGCTGCTGGTGCAGCTTGTTCGGGAAGTAGTCGGCGAACTCGCGGCCATTGACCACGATGGTGCCGGCACCCGGAACGAGACGCACGCGGGCGATGGCCTGCTTGCGACGGCCAACGGCCGCACCCGAAACGGTGAGAACGGCGCGGGGCGCCGAGGTGGTTGCTGCCGAGTCCGCGGGGGTCTCGGTGGAATAGCTGGTTGTCTCCTCAACGGGAGCAACGTCAATCTGGTCTGCGATCTTCGCCACGATGGTTACGAATCCTTAGCTTTGTCTGTAAGAGTCTGTGCTGGCCGGGCGCTACTGAGCGACCTGGGACAGGATGTACGGCGTGGGCTGCTGCGCCGCGTGGGGGTGCTCGGAGCCGACGTAGACCTTGAGCTTCGTGAGCTGGGCGCGACCGATCGAGTTCTTGGGAAGCATTCCGCGGACGGCCTTTTCAACGGCGCGAATGGGGTTCTTCTCGAGGAGCTCGGCATAGGTCATCGACGACAGGCCGCCCGGGTAACCCGAGTGACGGTAGGCGCGCTTCTGCGCGAGCTTCGCGCCGGTCAAGGCGACCTTCTCGGCGTTGATGATGATGACGAAGTCACCCATGTCCATGTGGGGGGTGAAGGTGGCCTTGTTCTTGCCACGCAGGATGATTGCGGTGTGGCTGGCCAGGCGGCCGAGGACGATGTCCTCGGCGTCGATGATGACCCAGTTGCGAGTGACCTCGCTGATCTTGGGTGAATAGGTACGCGTCACAATAGTGCTGCTTTCTTGTATCGAAATGAGGAGACCGTGAATCCCACTCCGTGGCACATTCCGTGACCAACTTCTACATTGGTACTGGCAGGCAAGAAACCTGGGAACGATGCCGGTGGAGGGCTCAAGTTCGGATGCCCCACAAAACAGTGGGAACACCAAGAGACGAGTCTAGCGCATCCGGGGGAATCTAGCGACCCGAGTCGCGACGTGCCCTCGTCGTCAGGGAGCGTCCGGCCAATTCCTCATCTGCGGGGTAGCCGACCTCCATCAGACTGAGGCCCTTGGCGGGCATCACCTTGAACGCACTGGTGCGCTCCAGCGCATCCCGCAGGTCGATGAGACTGGCGGGATCGAGTCGACCCTCGCCGACCGCGACACACGCCCCGACCAGGGCTCGCACCATGCTGTGGCAGAACGCATCCGCTTTCAGAGCTGCGACCAGAACGCCCTCGTCGTCCCGGTGCCACGAGAACTCCTGAAGAGTTCGGATGGTCGTGGCCCCCTCCCTCGGCTTGCAGAATGACGCGAAGTCATGCAGGCCCAGCAGCGTGGCGGCCGCGGCATCCATCATCGATGCCTCAAGAGCACCGGTGTACCAGACGGTGCGGTGCCGCTGCAGCGGATCTCGGGGCGACGCGGCGTCCGCGAGGCGATACTCGTAGCGCCGCCAGACTGCGGCGAAGCGGGCATCGAACCCCTCCGCCGCGATTTCGCTGCGACTGACGACGACGTCTGAGGCACTGCCCAGAATGCCGTTCAGTCGCCGGGCAAGGGATTCCGGACCTACGCGCTCGAGCTGCTCAGGTCTCAGGTCGAGATGTGCGACCTGGCCCCGGGCATGCACTCCCGCATCGGTGCGGCCGGCGACGACGAGGGTTGGCGGCTCGCCGAAACGAGAGTAGATCTGCGCCAATGCCTCCTCCAGCACGCCCTGAACGGTGCGGAGAACGGGCTGGATGGCCCAGCCGGAGAAGTTCGTGCCGTCATAGGCGATCTCGAGGCGCACCCGCGTGAGGGCGACCGCGGCCGAGACGGCGTCATCCTGCTCTGTCATTCCCTCGCCCTTTCAGAGGCCTGTTAGTCGGGTGGCTGTGGATACGACGAGGGCCCCGCATCCGAAACCGGATACGAGGCCCTCATCTGCGGTGCTTGGGACTACTTGGCCTCAGTCGCCTCGGCCTCGACGGCCTCGGTCTCTTCGACTGCAGCGTCTTCGACAACGGTCTCTTCGACTGCAGCGTTCTCGACGGCGGCGTCCTCGACGACGGTCTCCTCGACGACCTCGGCCGCGACGGGAGCCGCTGCGACCTTGGACTTCGACTTGGAGGGACGCTTCACGACGGGCTCGAGAACGAGCTCGATCTGAACCATCGAGGCGTTGTCGCCCTTGCGGAAGCCGAGCTTCGTGATGCGGGTGTAGCCACCCTCACGAAGGGCAACCAACGGCGCGATCTCGGTGAAGAGCTCGTGCACGACGGTCTTGTCGCCAATGACTCCGAGAACGCGACGACGGGCGTGCAGATCTCCGCGCTTGGCGAAAGTGATCAGGCGCTCGGCGACGGGGCGCATGCGCTTGGCCTTCGTCTCGGTCGTCTTGATGCTCTTGTGGGTGAACAGGGAAGCGGCGAGGTTCGCGAGCATCAGGCGCTCGTGAGCCGGTCCGCCGCCGAGGCGGGGTCCCTTGGTGGGCTTAGCCATGTGGTATCTCCAGAATTCAGGTCAGGTTAGGTAGGTCTGTGTCGCCGTTGCCGGCAACGAGGGGTAGAGACTAGATGGTCTCTTCGTCGTAGCCGCCGTAGAAGTGGGCGCCGTCGAAGCCGGGCACCGTGTCCTTCAGGCTCAGGCCAAGCTCAACGAGCTTGTCCTTGACCTCGTCCACAGACTTCTGTCCGAAGTTGCGGATGTTCATGAGCTGGGTCTCACTCAGGGCGACAAGTTCGCTCACCGTGTTGATTCCCTCGCGCTTGAGGCAGTTGTACGAGCGGACCGAGAGGTCCAGGTCTTCGATCGGAACCGACAGCTCGCTGGAAAGGACGGCGTCGACCGGCGCGGGGCCGATCTCGATGCCCTCGGCGGCGGTGTTCAGCTCACGAGCCAGACCGAACAGCTCGGTCAGCGTGCGACCGGCGGATGCGATCGCGTCGCGCGGCGAGATTGCGGACTTCGTCTCGACGTCGACCACGAGGCGGTCGAAGTCGGTACGCTCGCCGGCACGGGTGGCCTCGACGCGGTAGGTGACCTTCAGGACGGGCGAGTAGATGGAGTCGACCGGAATCTGGCCGGCTTCACTGAACTCGCTGCGGTTCTGCGTCGCCGAGACGTAGCCACGGCCACGCTCGATGATGAGCTCGAGTTCGAACTTCGCCTTGTCGTTCAGGGTGGCGATGACGAGCTCGGGGTTGTGGATCTCGACGCCGGCGGGAGCAGAGATGTCGGCAGCGGTCACCTGGCCCGAGGCGTGCTTGCGCAGGTAGGCCGTGATCGGCTCGTCGTGCTCGCTCGAGACGACGAGGCTCTTGATGTTCAGGATGATCTCGGTGACATCTTCCTTGACACCGGGGATCGTCGAGAACTCGTGCAGCACGCCGTCGAGGCGGATGCTCGTGACAGCAGCACCGGGGATCGAGGAGAGAAGGGTACGACGCAGGGAGTTACCCAGCGTGTAGCCAAAACCGGGTTCCAGCGGCTCGATGACGAAACGCGAGCGGAACTCGGAGATGTTTTCTTCGGTGAGCGTGGGACGCTGTGCAATAAGCACTATTGATTCCTTTCAGCCAGGTGTCCGCTATATGACACCTGCAGCGACAACCGGGTGGCGGGCCCGGCCGATTATTGAGTTTTATGTAGGAAGTCTGTAATCGTGAGATCACTGTCCGACTCTGTCGGGAGCAACGCCTGAGGCGTCACTCCCGACAGAAACGGGGAAAGGAATTAGACGCGGCGACGCTTGGGCGGACGGCAGCCGTTGTGCGCCTGGGGGGTGACGTCGTTGATCGAGCCGACCTCGAGGCCAGCGGCCTGAAGCGAGCGGATCGCCGTCTCGCGACCGGATCCCGGTCCCTTGACGAAGACGTCGACCTTCTTGACGCCGTGCTCCTGCGCCTGGCGGGCAGCGGACTCCGCTGACAGCTGGGCGGCAAACGGAGTCGACTTACGCGAGCCCTTGAAGCCGACGGTTCCGCTGGAAGCCCAGCTCAGAACGGCGCCGGACGGGTCCGTGATGGTGACGATGGTGTTGTTAAACGTGCTCTTGATGTGGGCCTGGCCCACAGCAACGTTCTTCTTCTCTTTACGACGCGGCTTACGAGCGGCCGATTTTGGTGCTGCCATGATGTTCTCCTAAAACGTTTATGGCGATGCGAGCAGTGCTCGCTATCGGGCCTTCTTCTTGCCGGCGACGGTGCGCTTCGGGCCCTTGCGGGTACGGGCGTTGGTCTTGGTGCGCTGTCCGTGAACGGGCAGGCCACGACGGTGACGAACACCCTGGTAGCTTCCGATCTCGACCTTGCGGCGAATGTCTGCTGCAACCTCGCGACGAAGGTCACCCTCTACCTTGAAGTTTCCTTCGATGTAGTCGCGAAGTGCGACGAGCTGGTCGTCACTGAGATCCTTGACGCGGATGTCTCCGCTGATCTCGGTGTCGGCGAGGGTCTTGAGGGCCCTCGTGCGGCCGACGCCGTAAATGTAAGTAAGTGCAACCTCCACGCGCTTCTCGCGCGGGATGTCAACTCCTGCTAGACGTGCCATTGTGGCTATCTCCTGTTGATGAGTGAAGGTGTGAAGCAGTACCGGTGCCGTGGCCTTCAACCACGGGTGTCCCCCAATTTCGGGTTCTGGTACTGCTGGTTATCGATGAGCTTTCGCTCGGGAAAAACTGTGTTCTTACGAATTAGCCCTGGCGCTGCTTGTGACGCGGGTTTTCGCAGATGACCATGACGTTACCGTTGCGACGGATTACCTTGCACTTGTCGCAGATGGGCTTGACACTGGGGTTGACCTTCATGATGATTCCTTATTCGCTGTCTTCGTACCGGGCCTCTGGGCTCGGCCGTTACTTACAGCAATTGATACTTGGAGCGGTTTATTTGTACCGGTAGACGATACGGCCGCGGGTCAGATCGTAGGGGCTCAGCTCTACGATCACGCGGTCCTCGGGGAGGATGCGGATGTAGTGCTGGCGCATCTTGCCCGAAATGTGGGCAAGCACCCTGTGTCCGTTGGTCAGCTCAACACGAAACATCGCGTTGGGCAGAGCTTCGACCACTGCGCCTTCGATCTCGATGACACCGTCTTTTTTTGCCATATCCTCTTCGTCGCTAAAAGTATTGATTGCTGGTCATGCGGTGGGTTTCGGTGTTCACGGCACGCCGAAAAGGGCGTACAAACACCAAAGATCAAGCTTAGGTGATATCGGGCCCGAGGGCAACTCCCCTGCGGGTCTAGCGACGCACGTCGCCAAGCACCGAAAGAACCACCTCGGCACTCTCGGCCGCCGCCAACTTCGCGATAACGTCCAGATCGCTGAAAGCGATGGCCATCCTGGCCAGCATCTCTAGGTGATGACCGTCTTTGCCGGCGATTCCGACCACGAAACGAACTGGCCGACCGCCCCAGTCGACGGGTTCGTCGTACCTCACGAACGATAGCCCCGACCGGATGATGAGCCCCCGGGTCCCGCTGGTTCCGTGGGGTACGGCGAGCTGGTTTCCGACATACGTCGAGTGTTCCAACTCCCTCAACAGCATTGAGTCGATGTACTCCGTCGAGACGGCACCGCTTTCAACGAGGAGTGACCCGGCCTCACGCACGGCATCCAGGAGATTGCCCGCGCTACCGTTCAGCCGGACGGCGTCGATCTCAAGCATTCTCGGTCAGGGTATCGGAACGGGCGTGATCCCGAGCGGCAGGAGCCCGGAGGCCCCGCCATCCTCCGCGGTGAGAACCCAGATGCCGCCGGCGTGGACCGCGATCGAGTGCTCCCAGTGCGAGGCCATGCTGCCGTCGGCCGTGCTGACGGTCCAGTCATCGTCGCCGACAACGGTTTCGGTGGTTCCGAGGGTCACCATGGGCTCGATCGCTACGACGAGGCCCGGCTTCACATCCGGTCCCTTCGCCCTGACCCGATAGTTGAAGACGGGAGGCGCCTCGTGCATGCTGCGCCCGATGCCGTGGCCGATATAGTCCGTGAGGATTCCGAACTCGCCCTGCGCGTCGATGTATTCCTCGATCGCGGTTCCGACCTCGTTCAGGTGCCGCGCTTTGGCGAGGGCTGCAATGCCATGCCAGAGCGATGCCTCGGTTACATCGGAGAGTCTCTGCCTGGCCGCCACCTCTGCCGGCCGAGACGCATCAGCCAGCACCACGGTGAACGCGGAGTCCCCGTTCCAGCCCTCGACCTCTGCACCATCGTCGATGGAGAGGATGTCGCCCGGCTCGAGCGGACGGTCGTTGGGGATGCCGTGCACCACTTCGTCGTTCACCGACGCGCAGATGGTGTGCCGGTAGCCTTCGACAAGTTGGAAGTTGCTTCGCCCGCCGAGCGACACGATCGTCTCCTGGGCGATGCGATCAAGCTCGAGCGTGGTGATGCCGGGCCTGATCGCTGCCCGCACCGCGGCCAGCGAGGCAGCGGTCACCAATCCGGGACGAACCATCAGTCGAAGCTCGGCCGGTGTCTTGTAGATGCTGCGCTTCAGGATCGCCATCGCCAGGTCAGTGCGCCGCTAGGGCCGAGACGATCCGCTCGGTGACCTCATCGACCGCGCCGAGTCCGTCGACCGCAACGACCAGACCACGGGATCCGTAGACGTCGATCAGCGGTGCCGTCTGCTCGGCGTAGACATCCTGCCGGTGCCTCAGTACCTCTTCGGTATCATCGGCCCGACCCTGCTCGAGAGCGCGCGCACGAAGCCGAGTAACGACCTCGTCGACGTCGGCCTCGAGCTGGATGACGGCGTCGAGCTTCAAACCTGAAGCCGTCAGAAGCTTGTCCAGCTCGGCGACCTGGTCGGTCGTGCGGGGGTATCCGTCCAGCAGGAAGCCCGCCGCGGTGTCCGACTCGGTCAGGCGATCGCGAACGAGCTCATTCGTGACCGAATCCGGCACGTAAGAACCTGATTCGACGATGGCCTGCACCTTTTTGCCCAGCTCGGTGCCCGCCGCGATGTTGCTGCGGAAGATGTCTCCCGTGGAGATCGCAGGAATCCCGAAGATCTCAGCCAGGCGAGCTGCCTGCGTTCCCTTGCCCGCGCCCGGTGCCCCAATGATGAGCAGGCGGGTCGCCGTACTGGACTTTTCTGAATTCATGGAGTCTCCACTCATTTGAGAAGACCCTCATAGTGACGCTGCTGAAGCTGCGAGTCGATCTGCTTGACCGTCTCCAACCCGACACCGACGATGATCAGGAGCGATGCTCCACCGAAGGGGAAGTTCGCATTCGCACCGACGAGCGACAGGGCCACGAGTGGAATCAAAGCGACCAGGCCGAGATAGATCGAGCCGGGAAGCGTCACACGGGTGAGCACGTAGTCGAGGTACTCCGCGGTTGGGCGTCCGGCGCGGATACCGGGAATGAACCCGCCGTACTTCTTCATGTTGTCGGCGACCTCTTCCGGGTTGAACGTGATGGCCACGTAGAAGTACGTGAACCCCACGATCAGGAGGAAGTAGAAGAGCATGTAGAGCGGGTGGTCACCCTTGGTCAGGTAGCTCGTGATCCACGTCACCCATGCTGCCGGCGCCTGGCCGGCGGCGGGCTGGTTGAACTGGGCGATGAGCGCCGGAAGGTACAACAGCGACGAGGCGAAGATCACGGGCACGACGCCGGCCATGTTGACCTTGATCGGGATGTACGTGTTGTTGCCACCGTAGGTTCGGCGACCGACCATGCGCTTGGCGTACTGAACCGGGATGCGGCGCTGGGACTGCTCAACGAAGACGACGAGGGCGATGATCACCAGGCCGACCAGGACGACCATCAGGAACACCTCGAAGCTCTGCGTCTGCCAGATGGCGAACAGCGAGGCGGGGAAGCGAGCGGCGATCGATGTGAAGATCAGGATCGACATTCCATTGCCGATGCCGCGCTCGGTGATGAGCTCGCCCATCCACATGATGAGGCCGGTTCCGGCGGTCATTGTGATGACCATGAGCAGGATCGCGTACCAGGAGTCGTTCGTGATGAGCTGGGTGCACTCCGGCACCGTCGTCGTGCCGAAGAGTGCACCGCTGCGTGCGACGGTGATCAGGGTCGTCGACTGCAGGATCGCCAGCGCGATCGTCAGGTAGCGCGTGTACTGCGTGAGCTTGGACTGGCCCGCCGCGCCCTCCTTGTGGAGAGTCTCGAAGTGGGGAATGACCACCCGGAGCAGCTGGGTGATGATCGATGCCGTGATGTACGGCATGATTCCCAGCGCGAAGATTGAGAGTTGCAGGAGAGCGCCACCCGAGAAGAGGTTGACGAGCTCATAAAGACCCGAAGTGCCCTGGTTGGCAGCGAGACACAGCTGCACGTTTCCAAAGTCGACGAACGGAGCGGGGATGAAGGATCCCAGTCGGAAAAACGCAATAATCCCGAGCGTGAACCCGATCTTTCGGCGGAGATCCGGCGTGCGAAAAATCCTCGCGACGGCTCTGAACAAAAAAGGCCTCCTGCTAATTGGGAAAATTGTACGAGAGAGCCCCCGCCACCCGGCTTGGGTGACGGAGGCTCTCCTCGATCCTCGAGTAACTCACGGCGAAGCGCCGCAGAGTCACGGAGATTCGGATGTGTTACTTGATTGAGCCACCGGCGGCAAGGATCTTCGTCGAAGCCGACGATGAAACCTTATCCACTGCAACAGTCAGCTTAACCGTAATCTCGCCCTGGCCAAGTACCTTGACCTTTTCGTTGTTGCGAACAGCGCCCTTGGCGACGAGGTCACTGATCGTGACGTCTCCACCGGCGGGGTACAGTTCGGCGAGCTTCTCCAGGTTTACAACCTGGTACTCAACGCGGAACGGGTTCTTGAATCCACGCAGCTTGGGGGTGCGCATGTGCAGCGGCATCTGCCCACCCTCGAAGCCGACGCGAACCTGGTAGCGAGCCTTCGTACCCTTGGTACCACGGCCGGCCGTCTTACCCTTGGAACCCTCACCACGACCGACACGCTGGCGTGCCTTCTTGGCTCCGGGCGCCGGGCGAAGGTGGTGAACCTTCAGGACCTGCTCGCGCTTCTCGACTACCTCAGCGGTGTTGGCGGCCTTGGGGGCTGCCTTCGCCTTGGGAGCGGCCTCTGCCTTCGCAGCGGACTCTGCCTTGGGGGCAGCCTTCGCCTTGGGGGCAGCGTCTGCACTCGCAGCGGACTCTGCCTTGGGGGCAGCCTTCGCCTTGGGGGCAGCCTTCTCGGCCTTCGGTGCGGCTACCGCGTCAGCGGCAACCTTCTTCGGCGCTGCCTTGGGGGCGGCGTCCTTCTTAGCTTCCTCAGCCATTAGTTAATCTCCTCAACCTGAACCAGGTGAGCAACGGTGCGAACGTAGCCGCGGTTCACGGGGCTGTCGTCCTTGACGACGGTGTCGCCGATCCGCTTCAGACCCAGGCTGCGAAGCGTGTCGCGCTGGTTCTGCTTCTCACTGATTACGGACTTGATCTGCGTTACTTTGAGCTGCGCGGCCATCATGCACCAGCCTTTGCACTCGTAGCGGCTGCCTCGCGAAGCGCGGCCTCCGTGCGGAGCAGACGAGCGGGGGCGACGTCTTCGTAGGCAAGCCCACGACGAGCGGCAACCGCACGCGGTTCCTCGAGCTGGTGAAGAGCCTCTACGGTTGCGTGCACGATGTTGATCGTGTTGCTGGAACCGAGGGACTTCGACAGCACGTCGTGGATACCGGCGCACTCGAGTACGGCGCGGACGGGTCCACCGGCGATAACACCGGTACCTGCAGCGGCCGGACGAAGAAGAACGACGCCTGCGGCGGCCTCTCCCTGAACCGGGTGCGGGATGGTGTTGCCGACGCGGGGAACGCGGAAGAAGTTCTTCTTGGCTTCTTCGACGCCCTTGGAGATGGCGGTGGGGACCTCGCGGGCCTTGCCGTAGCCAACTCCGACGAGGCCGTTGCCGTCACCGACGACGACGAGGGCGGTGAAGCTGAAGCGACGACCACCCTTGACGACCTTGGATACACGGTTGATGGTCACGACGCGCTCGAGGAACTGGCTCTTCTCGGCGTCACGGCTTCCGCGCTGCTCGCGGCTGGGGCTGCGCTCGCGACCTCCACGACGGGCCTCGCGGGGCTCGTTGAGGTTGGCCTCGGTTGACGCGGCGGTCTCTACCGGGGCTTCTTCGGCCACAGCGGTCTCCTTAGTGTTCTCAGTGCCCTGAGTAGATGCGATGCTCACAGGTTCAGACCACCTTCACGGGCGCCATCGGCGATTGCCGCAACACGGCCGGAGTAGCGGTTGCCACCACGGTCGAATACGACTGCCTCGATGCCGGCCAGCTTGGCGCGTTCTGCAACCAGCTCACCGACCTTCTTGGCCTTGGCGGTCTTGTCGCCGTCAAAGTTGCGCATGTCGGCCTCAAGCGTGGACGCGCTCGCCAGGGTGAAACCCTTGGAGTCATCGACGATCTGGACGAATACGTGACGGGCCGAACGGTTGACGACCAGACGGGGGCGCGTTTCCGTGCCCTGGACCTTCTTGCGGAGACGGTCGTGCCGGCGCGAACGCGCAGCAGACTTGCTCTTTCCTCTAGTTCCGAGACCCATGGTTACTTACCACTCTTTCCGGCCTTGCGGCGAACGACCTCGCCGGCGTAACGCACACCCTTGCCCTTGTAGGGCTCAGGCTTGCGCAACTTACGAATGTTTGCGGCAACCTCACCGACGGCCTGCTTGTCGATGCCGATCACGGTGAGCTTGTTCACACCCTCAACAGAGAAGCTGATGCCGACGGGCGGCTCAACGGTGATGGGGTGCGAGAAGCCGAGGGCGAACTCTACGCCCGTGCCCTTGACTGCGACGCGGTAACCGGTACCGACGACCTCAAGGCTCTTTGTGTAACCCTGGGTGACGCCGATGATCTGGTTCGCGATGAGCGTGCGGGTCAGTCCGTGCAGCGAACGCGAGTTGCGCTCGTCGTCGGGACGGGTGACCAGAATCTGGCCATCCTCGATCTTGACCTCGATGGGGACTGCAACGACGAGCGCGAGCTCACCCTTGGGGCCCTTGACAGCGACGGCCTGGCCGTCGATGGTGATCTCGACCCCGGCAGGGATCTCGATGGGGAGTCTTCCAATACGTGACATCAGCGATCACCAAACGTAGGCGAGAACTTCTCCACCTACGCCCTTCTTGGATGCCTGGCGGTCGGTAAGCAGACCGGAGGACGTTGAGAGGATGGCGACGCCGAGTCCGCCGAGAACCGTGGGGATCTCAGTCGACTTTGCGTAAACGCGGAGGCCGGGCTTGGAAACGCGCTTGATGCCCACGATGGAGCGTTCACGGTTCGGGCCGAACTTGAGTGCGAGCGTCAGGGTCTGTCCGACCTTGGCGTCCTTGACGTCCCAGCTCGAGATGTAACCCTCGGCCTTCAGGATGTCGGCGATGTGCGACTTGAGCTTCGAGTGCGGCATGGACACGGTGTCGTGATATGCCGAGTTCGCGTTGCGCAGTCTGGTCAGCATGTCTGCGACCGGATCTGTCATTGTCATTGAGGTAATGCCTTTCGCCTGGTTTCGACACCCTTTACGAGGGTGCCGACCTTTGGTGTGGACTCCACAGTTCCTGCGGAGCTTTGCTAACAGACTAAGCCCGAGGGGCACCAACACCGAAAACGGCGTCGGCACCCCACAGGCTCAGAAGGTTAAGAAGGGGTGTTCTCGGCGTTGCGGAACGGGAAGCCCAGCGCCTTCAGCAGCGCGCGGCCTTCCTCATCCGTCTTCGCCGTGGTGACGACAGTGATGTCGAAACCGCGAACGCGGTCGATCTTGTCCTGATCGATCTCGTGGAACATTGACTGCTCGTTGAGGCCGAAGGTGTAGTTGCCGCGACCATCGAACTGCTTGTCGCTGAGGCCGCGGAAGTCGCGGATGCGGGGCAGGGCGAGGGAGAGCAGGCGGTCCAGGAACTCCCAGGCGCGGTCGCCCCGAAGGGTGACGTGTGCGCCGATGGGCTGGCCCTCGCGCAGCTTGAACTGAGCGATGGACTTGCGCGCCAGGGTGACCTGGGGCTTCTGGCCGGTGATCGCGGTGAGGTCCTTGACGGCCCCATCCATGATCTTGCCGTCGCGAGCTGCCTCGCCGACACCGGTGTTGACGACGATCTTGACGAGTCCCGGCACCTGGTGGACGTTGGTGAAACCGAAGTCCTCCTTGAGCTGCTTGGAGATCTCGGCGCGGTACTTCGCCTTGAGGCGGGGAACGGGTCGGGCGACAGTCTCTGCGCCGGACACCACTGCAGTGTCAGTCATTAGAGGTCCTTACCTGACTTCTTGGCGTAACGAATTCGGACGTTCTTGGTGACGCCGTCCTTGGTTACCTGCTCGATGCGGAAACCGACGCGGGTCGGCTTCTTGGTCTCGGGGTCGACGAGGGCGACGTTGGACACGTGCAGCGGGGCCTCAACGGTCTCGATGCCACCGGTCTTCGTGCCGCGCTGGGTCTGGCCAACGCGAACGTGCTTGGTGACGAAGTTGACACCCTCCACGACCACGCGGTTGCGCTCAACGAGAACCTCGAGGACACGACCCTGCTTGCCGCGGTCTCCGCCGCGGGCCTGGGTCGCTCCGGTGATGACCTGTACGAGGTCACCCTTCTTGATGTTTGCCATGACTTAGATAACCTCCGGCGCCAACGAGATGATCTTCATGAACTTCTTGTCGCGAAGCTCGCGCCCAACCGGGCCGAAGATTCGGGTGCCCCGGGGGTCACCGTCAGCCTTCAGAATCACTGCAGCGTTCTCATCGAACTTGATGTACGAACCGTCGGGACGACGGGTCTGCTTCTTGACGCGAACGATGACGGCCTTGACCACATCGCCCTTCTTGACGTTTCCGCCGGGGATCGCGTCTTTGACGGTGGCGACGATGACGTCACCGAGACCGGCGTAACGACGGCCGGAGCCACCGAGAACGCGGATCGTGAGGAGCTCCTTGGCGCCGGTGTTGTCGGCGACCTTTACTCTGGATTCCTGCTGGAGCATTTTTCTCTAAACCTTTCGTAGCCAGTAGGCCGGAGGCCTACTTGGCCTTCTCGAGGATCTCGACCAGGCGCCAGCGCTTGGTAGCGCTGAGCGGCCGGGTCTCGCTGATGAGAACAGAGTCACCGATGCCGGCGGAGTTCGCCTCGTCGTGGACCTTGACCTTGGACGTACGGCGGATGACCTTGCCGTACAACGGGTGCTTGACGCGGTCTTCGACCTCGACGGTGATGGTCTTATCCATCTTGTCGCTGGTCACGATGCCACGACGCGACTTGCGGTAACCCCGCGTGTCGGCTGCCTTGACGTCGTGCTCCGCGTGCTCGACAGTCGCCGGGGCGGCTGCCTCTTCCGTGATCTTTGCCATTACTTGGCCTCCTCAGCCTCTACGGCCGGGGCGGCGTCCACTACGGCGGCGTCGTCCTTCTTGGCCTTGCTCTTCTTCTCGGTGCTCTTCGCCTCAGTCTTGGCAGCGACCTCGATGGGGGCGGGCGTGGCACGAATGCCCAGCTCGCGCTCACGAAGGATCGTGTAGATGCGGGCGATGTCGCGCTTCACGGCGCGCAGGCGGCCGTGGCTCTCGAGCTGGCCGGTGGCCGACTGGAAGCGAAGGTTGAAAAGCTCTTCCTTCGCCTTCTTCAGCTCATCCGCCAGGCGGGTGTCTTCATACGTGTCGAGCTCGACGGGGGCGAGCTCCTTGGAACCGATCGCCATTATGCGTCACCCTCTTCGCGCTTGATGATGCGTGCCTTCAACGGCAGCTTGTGAATTGCCCTGGTCAGAGCCTCGCGGGCGACAGTCTCGCTGACACCGCTGAGCTCGAACAGAACGCGACCCGGCTTGACGTTGGCAACCCACCACTCCGGTGAACCCTTACCGGAACCCATGCGGGTTTCGGCAGGCTTCTTGGTCAGCGGGCGGTCGGGGTAGATGTTGATCCACACCTTTCCACCACGCTTGATGTGACGGGTCATCGCGATACGAGCGGACTCGATCTGGCGGTTCGTCACATATGCAGGCGTAAGCGCCTGGATGCCGTACTCACCGAAGCTCACCACGGTACCGCCGGTGGCCTGGCCACTGCGTCCGGGGTGGTGCTGCTTGCGGTGCTTGACTCTTCTGGGAATCAACATGGTTATGCCTCAACTCCTGCTGCTACCGGAGCGGCCGTCGCCGGAGCGGCGGTCGTTGCGGGAGCACTGGTTCCGGTCGGCGCGTTACGGCGGGGACGGTCGGCGCCATCGCGGCCACCGTCACGACGCTCGGGACGCGTTGACTTCTGGTTGGCCTGCTCGCGAGCAAGCTCCTTGTTGGTGATGTCACCCTTGTAGATCCAGACCTTCACGCCGATACGGCCGAAGGTGGTCTTTGCCTCGTAGAAGCCGTAGTCGATGTTCGCGCGGAGGGTGTGCAGCGGCACGCGGCCCTCGCGGTAGAACTCCGAACGGCTCATCTCGGCGCCGCCGAGGCGGCCGGAGACCTGGATACGAACACCCTTGACGCTGCCGGTGCGCTGGGCACCCTGCATGCCCTTGCGCATCGCGCGGCGGAAAGCCACACGAGCGGAGAGCTGCTCGGCAATGCCCTGGGCAACAAGCTGTGCCTCAGCCTCGGGGTTCTTGACCTCGAGGATGTTGAGCTGGATCTGCTTGCCGGTGAGCTTCTCGAGGTCGGAGCGAATTCGCTCGGCCTCGGCGCCACGGCGACCGATCACGATGCCCGGACGGGCGGTGTGAATGTCGACGCGGACGCGGTCACGGGTGCGCTCGATCTCGATCCGGGCAACGCCGGCGCGGTCGAGTGACGTGCTCAGCAGACGACGGATTTTGACATCCTCGGCCACGAAGTCCGCATAACGCTGTCCCGGCTTCGTCGAGTCGGAGAACCAACGCGACACGTGGTCGGTGGTGATACCGAGACGGAAGCCGTACGGGTTTACTTTCTGTCCCATTACTTCTTACCTGCCTTTTTCGTGACCTTGGCGACGGATGCCTCATCCGGCGTGTTCAGCACGATCGTGATGTGGCTCGTGCGCTTCAGGATCTGGAACGCGCGGCCCTGTGCACGGGGCTGGAAACGCTTGAGCGTTGCACCCTCGTCTACATAGGCCGAAGCGATGAACAGGTCCTGCACGTCGAGGTAGCTGTTG
Source organism: Microbacteriaceae bacterium (assembly GCA_947444785.1). Taxonomy (GTDB): domain Bacteria; phylum Actinomycetota; class Actinomycetes; order Actinomycetales; family Microbacteriaceae; genus Agreia. The sequence continues at coordinate 23,524 of CANFBG010000005.1, forward strand.
GCTGCATCGGCCTTGACCTGGGCGTTCGCGATAGCGGACTCCACCAGCTTGTAGACCGGGTCGCTTGCGCCCTGGGGTGCAAACTTCAGAATCGCCAGTGCCTCAGCCGCCTGCTTGCCGCGGATCATGTTGACGACACGACGAGCCTTCATGGGGGTGACGCGGATGTGACGCACGCGTGCGATCGACTCCACCATTTCTCTCCTCCTTCACGTCGCCGCGCTAGCGGCGACGGCCCTTCTTGTCGTCCTTCACGTGTCCACGGAAGGTGCGGGTGGGAGCAAACTCGCCGAGTTTGTGCCCAACCATGGTCTCGGTGATGAACACCGGGATGTGCTTGCGGCCGTCGTGCACTGCGATGGTGTGTCCCAGGAAAACCGGGATGATCATCGAGCGTCGTGACCAGGTCTTGATTACGTTCTTGGAACCGGCTTCGTTCTGAACAACAACCTTGCGATACAGGTGGTCGTCAACGAAGGGGCCCTTCTTGAGACTGCGTGGCATCCTCTACAACTCCTACTTACGCTTCTTGCCGACGTTACGGCGGCGGACAATGAGCTTGTCGCTCTCCTTGTTGCGGTCCCGGGTACGGCCTTCCTTCTGGCCCCAAGGGCTCACAGGATGACGTCCACCGGAGGTCTTACCCTCACCACCACCGTGCGGGTGGTCGACAGGGTTCATGGCAACACCACGGACGGTCGGGCGGATGCCCTTCCAGCGTGAGCGACCGGCCTTGCCCCAGTTGATGTTCGACTGCTCGGCGTTGCCGACCTCGCCGATCGTGGCGCGGCAGCGTGCGTCGACGTTGCGGATTTCACCACTGGGCAGACGAAGCTGCGCGTAGGGGCCATCCTTGGCGACGAGACGAACAGAGGCACCAGCGGAGCGTGCCATCTTGGCGCCTCCACCCGGCTTCAACTCGATCGCGTGAATAACGGTTCCCGTGGGGATGTTCTTCAGCGGCAGGTTGTTGCCGGGCTTGATGTCAGCGGAAGCGCCAGACTCGACGATGTCGCCCTGGGCCAGCTTGTTCGGCGCGATGATGTAGCGCTTGGTGCCGTCAAGGTAGTGCAGGAGCGCGATGCGCGCCGTGCGGTTGGGGTCGTACTCGATGTGAGCGACCTTGGCGTTGACGCCATCCTTGTCGTTGCGACGGAAGTCGATCACGCGGTACTGGCGCTTGTGGCCACCACCGATGTGACGCGTCGTAATGCGACCCTGGTTGTTACGTCCACCGCTCTTGGAGAGCGGACGGAGCAGCGACTTCTCAGGAGTCGAGCGTGTGATTTCTGCGAAGTCCGCGACACTCGAGCCACGACGGCCCGGTGTAGTCGGCTTGTACTTGCGAATACCCATAATTTATCCCTCTACGCTTCTGACCAGCGCCGCTTAACCGACAGCGGTGAAGATGTCGATGGAGCCGGACTTCAGCGTGACGATGGCGCGCTTGGTGTCCTTGCGCTTTCCCATGCCGAACTTGGTGCGACGCGTCTTGCCAACACGGTTCAGTGTGTTGATGGATGCGACCTCGACCTTGAAGATCTTCTCGATAGCGAGCTTGATCTCGGTCTTGTTCGAGCGGGGGTCAACGATGAACGTGTACTTTCCCGCGTCGATCAGGCTGTAGCTCTTCTCAGAGACGACCGGCGAGATGATGATGTCGCGGGGGTCTTTGTTGAACGCTGCGTTGCTCATGCTGCAGCCTCCTCTTTCTTCGACTTCGAAGCGACGAACGACTCGAAGGCAGCCTTCGTGAAGATGATGTCGTCGCTGACGAGAACGTCATAGGCATTCAGCTGGTCGGCCGGCAGCACGTGAACGGTCGGGATGTTGCGAACACTCTTGGCGCTTACGACATCGTCACGCTCGAGCACGATGAGAACGTGCTTGGAGTTGGCGATGAGGGTCAGCAGCTCGATGACGTTCTTGGTCGAGGGGGTCTCGCCCTGAGCCATCGACTCGACGACGTGCACGCGACGGCCGCGGGCGCGGTCGGAGAGTGAGCCGAGGAGAGCAGCAGCAATCATCTTCTTGGGGGTGCGCTGGTCGTAGCTGCGCGGGGTCGGTCCGTGGACGATTCCACCACCGGTCATCTGGGGTGCGCGGATCGAGCCCTGGCGGGCGCGACCGGTTCCCTTCTGCTTGAACGGCTTGCGGCCGGCACCGGAAACTTCACCGCGACGCTTGGTCTTGTGCGTACCCTGGCGGGCGGCTGCCAGCTGGGCTACGACGACCTGGTGAATCAGCGGGACGTTGGTCTGGACGTTGAACAAGGCGCCGGGAAGAACGACGGTGCCGCTCTTCTTGCCCTTGGCATCCAGGAGGTCGACCGTCTGGTCTTCCAATACGATTTCTGAGGTTGACATGAAGTTATGCCCCCTTCACTGCGTTGCGAACGAAAACGAGACGGCCACGCGCTCCGGGAACGGCACCCTTGATCAGGATGACGTTCTTCTCGGCGTCGATGGAGTGCACGGCGAGGTTCAGCACGGTAACGCGCTCGCCACCCATACGACCGGCCATGCGCATGCCCTTGAAGACGCGGCTGGGGGTCGAGGAGGCACCGATGGAACCGGGCTTGCGGTGGTTACGGTGCGAACCGTGAGAAGAGGAGACGCCCTTGAAGTTGTGACGCTTCATAACACCGGCGAAACCCTTGCCCTTGGAGGTGCCCATGACGTCGACCTTGGCGACACCGGTGAAGACGGCGTCAACCGTCAGCTCCTGGCCCAGGGCGTAGTCAGCGGCGTCCGCGGTGCGGATCTCCGTGAGGTGGCGGCGCGGCGTAACACCGGCTGCCTCGAAGTGACCCGTGGCAGGCTTGTTGGCCTTGCGGGGGTCGATGTTGCCGGCGGCGATCTGAACGGCGAGGTAGCCGTCGCGCTCGATCGTGCGCAGCTGGGTGACGACGTTGGGGGTGATCTCAACGACGGTGACGGGGATGAGACGGTTGTTCTCGTCCCACACCTGGGTCATGCCGAGCTTGATGCCGAGCAGACCCTTGCTGGTCTTGGTTGTGTTAGCCATGGCCTTAGAGCTTGATCTCGATGTTGACATCGGCCGGCAGGTCGAGGCGCATCAGCGAGTCAACCGCCTTGGGCGTCGGGTCGATGATGTCGATGAGGCGCTTGTGGGTGCGCATCTCGAAGTGCTCGCGGCTGTCCTTGTACTTGTGAGGTGAACGGATCACGCAGATCACGTTTTTCTCAGTGGGCAACGGCACCGGGCCGACAACGGTTGCACCCGCGCGGGTTACCGTGTCAACAATCTTGCGCGCCGAGGAATCGATGACCTCGTGGTCATACGACTTCAGTCGGATGCGGATCTTTTGTCCCGCCATTTGTGACTCGCTCTCTTGTTAGCGTCTTACCTTCCTTGCGGATGGCATTGGACGCGCTTACGTACGAGGACCTGTGGGCCCTCGTCACCTGTGCACTTCGTGTGTTGCACCACTGTTTTGATATCAACGCCCTTGCGGACTGCCCCACCGGCACGCCTTTTTCTCGCACGGGTGATCCATGCGAGAAGGATGCTGGTGGTTTTGTTCTGCTGCCCGCGGCACAATCCGAGAGACTGTGCACTGCCTGACAGTGATTCCAGACCGCAGGGCGGCATGAAAGTGTTGAACTAGATGAGTTTGCCACAGCTTTGGGCATCGTGCAACCCGGGCGTGTCGCGTTGGGCGTGTCGCTCTCCCCCTGTGTTTACGCGCAAGAAGCCCTCCCGAGCATCCTGCTCCCCGGGAGGGCTTCTTTGACTTACGCGGTGACTACTCGGTGGCGCCGTTCCGGCGTCGGCGGATCCAGAGCCACAGCCCCGTTCCGGCCGCCGTCATGACTCCGCCGACCAGCAGCGGCCCGGCGATCGGGAGGCCCGTGTTGGGCAATCCCCGCCCACCTCCCCTGAGATATGCCGGGGACACGGCCCCGTTGTGGGTGTTGGTGACGGTACACACCGCCTGGTCATCCAGGATCAGCGAGACCACCGCACCCGTCGTGAAGCGGGGAGGCTTACCCACATTGATGATCACGCACTCCCACACGCCGTCGTAGTTCGCCGGCCCGGATTCACTCAGCGTGAAGTCACCGATGGGGACGTCCGCCCCTGTGACCGCCGGGCTTCCGGTCGTGCCCGAGATGGTGGAACCGCCGCCTGCCGGGTTGAACGCCGTCAGGATGAAGTCCGTCGCGACCGCGGTGCCGGTTGAGCCGTTCTGCACGATCTTGCGGAGCGTCAGGTTCGGGTCGACAGCCGTGTTCGTGATGCGACAGGAGACATCAGCGCCGTCGGGGACGACGATGGTCGCCGAGCCCAGACCTGCATAGATGAAGGATGTCGCACCGGTGCAGGACCAGAGGCCCGGGGTGAACCCCGAGTCCGTGGGACTCTCGGTCAGCGTGTAGGTACCCGCAAGCACTCGAACCAGGTTCACGCCGCCACCGGATGTCGGGTCGCCGTTGCCGGAGACCGTCGGCTGGCCTGGAATGACCACCGGCGTCGCCGTCAGAGTGTAGTCCGCGGGCGTCCGGATCAAGCCGTTCTTGTTCAGCTCGACCTTCTTCACCAGCGTCAGGGTCGAGAGCGACCTGTTCGTGATCGTGCACGTTGCCCGATCATCCAGGGCAAGCACGATGACCGGTCCCGTCGTGCTTCGTTCAGGAACACCCACATGCGTGACCACACACGACCACTGGCCCTCGTAGAGCGCCGGCCCGGTCTCGCTCAACGTGTAGGTTCCCACAGCGATATCGGCATTGGTGATCGATGCGTCACCGGTCTTACCCGTGATCGTGAAGCCTCCCGAATCTTCAGTCGTGGCGGTCAGGTCCCAGTCCCTCGGAACCGCGCTTCCCGTAGTCCCGTTCTCGACCTGCTTGACCAGGGTCAGGTTCGGATCCACCGCGGTGTTCGTGATCTCGCACGCCACCGCGTTGCCCGGGGCGACAACGATCGTCGCCGTACCCAGCAGCACCGGAATCACCGACACCGCGCCCTCGCACGACCAGGTGCCGGGAATGAACCCGCTGTCGGTCGGCGTCTCGGCCAGCGTGTAGGTTCCCGACAGAATCGGAATCGCCTTCACACCGCCGTTGTTCGGATCACCGGTACCGGTCAGGGTCGGCTGCCCAGGAATGAGCACCGGCGTGGCCGTGAACGTGTAGTCCGCAGGCGTCCGGATCAGACCGCTGTTGTTCAGCACCACGTGCTTCACCAGCGTCAGGGTTGACTGCGCCCGGTTCGTAATCGTGCAGGTCGCCTGATCCTCCAGCACCAGCTTCACCACCGGACCGGTCGTCGAGCGGATGGGAAGACCCTGATGGAAGATCTGACACGACCATTGGCCCTCATAGAGCGCCGGCCCGGTCTCACTCAGGGTGTATGTTCCCTCAGCGATATCGGCGTTGGTGATCGAGGCGTCACCGGTCTTACCCGTGATCGTGAACCCTCCGGTATCCGGCGTCGTGGCCGTCAGCTGCCAATCCCTTGGAACCGCCGAACCCGTCGTACCGTTCTCGACCTGCTTGATCAGCGTCAGGTTCGGATCGATCGCCGTGTTCGTAATCTCACACGACACCTCAGCGCCGTCGCCGATCACGATCGTCGCCGTGCCCAGGATCACCGGCACCACCGAGATCGCATTCTCACAAGACCACTCTCCCGGCAGGAACCCGGTATTCGTCGGCGTCTCAGCCAGCGTGTACGTTCCTGCCAGCAGGCGAACATTATTGATTCCGCCCTGTGCCGGATCGCCGGTGCCCGTCAGGGTCGGCTGGCCGGGAATCAGAACGGGCGTCGCCGTGAACGTGTAGTCCGCAGGCGTCCGGATCAGACCGCTGTTATTCAGCACCACGTGCTTCACCAGCGTCAGACTCGGCTGCGCGCGGTTCGTGATCGTGCACACCGCCTGATCCTCCAGCACGAGCTTGACCACAGGTCCCGTCGTCGTGCGAGTGGGAATCCCTGTGTGCGTGATGACACAGGACCACTGGCCCTCATAGAGCGCCGGCCCCGACTCGCTCAAGGTGTAGGTACCCTCAGCGATATCGGCATTGGTAATCGAGGTGTCCCCGGTCTTACCCGTGATCGTGAACCCTCCGGTATCCGGCGTCGTAGCCGTCAGCGTCCAATCCCTCGGAACCGCGCTGCCCGTCGTACCGTTCTCGACCTGCTTCACGAGCGTCAGGTTCGGATCCACCGCCGTATTCGTAATCTCACACGACACGTCGTTGCCATTGGCCACCACGATGGTCGCCGTGCCCAGGATGACCGGCACAACCGACACCGCACCAGCGCACGACCAGTCACCGGGGATGAACCCGTTATTCGTCGGCACCTCGGCCAGGGTGTAGGTGCCGGAGTGGATCGGCACCATGTTCACCCCGCCGATGGAGGTCGGGTCGCCATTTCCAGTCAGCGTCGGCTGACCCGGAATGAGTACCGGCGTCGCCGTGAACGTATAGTCCGCCGGCGTCCGGATCTGACCGCTGTTGTTCAGCACGATCTTCTTCGTCAGCGTCAGGGTCGACTGCGACTGGTTGGTGATCGTGCACTTTGCCTGATCCTTCAGCTCCAGCGTGATGACCGGGCCCGTCGTCGTGCGGGGCGGTGCCGTTTCATTCGAGATCAGACATGACCACTGACCCTCGAAGAGCGGCGGTCCGACCTCGCTCAACGTGTACTCGCCCACCGGCACCGGGGCGCTGGTGATGGCCGGCTCGCCCGTCTTGCCCGTGATCGTGTAGTTCTGGAAGGCGGAGTTCACCGCGGTGAGCGTCCAGTCGGCTACCACCGAGGAACCCGTCGAACCGTTCTCGACGACCTTCTCCAGTGTCAGCTTCGGGTCGACCGCCGTGTTCGTGATGTCACACGAGACCACGGCGCCGTTGGCGATGACTATCGTCGCAGCTCCCAGCCCCGCAGGGACGACAACCGTTGCGCCCGAGCACGTCCAGAGCCCGGGCACGAAGCCCGTGTTCGTGGGATTCTCGGTCAGGGTGTAGGTGCCGGCAAAGACCGGAACCTCGTTGATGCCGCCCACGGAGGTCGGGTCACCGTTGCCCGTGACTACGGGCTGGCCCGGGATGAGCACCGGCGTTGCGGTGAACGTCCAGTCAGCAGGCGTCTTGGTCTGGCCGCTGTTGTTCAGCTCCACGTGCTTGGTCAGCGTCAGGAGCGACTGGGTGTCGGAGTTCGTGAACGTGCAGACAACGTCTGCACCGAGCTCCACTGTCACCTTGGGGTCGTCCTTTGTTGTGGGCAGTGTGGTCTCGCCAGACTTGCAAACAAGGCTGTCGTAGACGTAACCGCCGGGGCCGTCGGCCTCAGCCAGGGCGTACAGTGCCGGCAGAACTGCCCGCTGCACTCCGGTGCTGAAGACGGTGTTGCCCGCCGAAAGCGTCCAGTCGCTTGGCACCGCGTTGCCGCCGTGGGTGTTGTTCACCTGCTTGATCAGCGTCAAATGCGACAGCTGGTCAACATTCGTGAAGGTACAGACCACGTTCTGGCCCAGCGCAATACTCACATTGGGGTCGCCGATGCTCGTGGGCAACACCGTGTCACCGTCCTTGCAGACGAGGCTGTCGAAGGTGTAACCGCTGGGGCCGTTCGCCTCCGCGAGTGCGTAGTCACCGATCGATACGTCGGCGGCCACGCCAGTGGTGAACGTCGTGTCGTTTGCTGTCAGCGTCCACTGCGACGGAAGCGCCAGGCCGCCATGCGTGTTGGACACGCTCTTGATCAGCGTCAGACGCGGCTGCTTGGCGGTGTTCGTGATCGTGCAGGTTACGTTCTCACCGTTGGCCAGGGTCACACTTGTGCCGTCGATCGGATGCTTCCCACATGTCCACGCCGAAGCGGTATAGCCGGCAGGGCCAGCAGATTCACTCAGGTCGAAGGCGCCCGCCGGAACCGTCTGGTTCTCGATCAAAGGACTGCCACCGGGACCGGAGAACCCACCCGTTCCGGTCGCGGTGAGCGTCCAGTCCGAGGCTGTCGCCGTGCCGCCGGTTTGGTTGTTGAGCACAGTCTTGACCAGCGTCAATGTTGCCGGCTCGTCCGTGTTCACGAACGTGCAGACCACGTGTGCGCCGAGGGCCACGATCACCGTCGGGTCCGTCGTTGATGTTGGCAGCACCGTGTCGCCATCCTTGCAGACGAGGCTGGTGTTCATGTAGCCGGCGGGACCGCCCGACTCCGCCAGCGTGTACGTGTCAGTCGGAACATTCATCGACTGGCCCGTGAGGAACGTGTCGCCGTTAGCCGTCAGGGTCCACGATGTCGGCAACGCACTGCCACCGTGGGAGTTCGTCACGCTCTTCACCAGCGTGAGAGACGCCTGCTGGGCAGTGTTCGTGATGGTGCAGGTCACATTCTCACCATTGGCCAGCGTCACATTGCTGCCGAGCATCGGATGCGTCCCACATGTCCACGTCGAAGCGTCGTAGCCCGAAGGACCACCCGACTCACTCAGCGCGAACGTGCCCGCCGGAACCGACTGGTTCTCGATATCGGTACTGCCACCAGCACCCGAGAACCCGCCGTTACCGGCCGCCGTCAGCGTCCAGTCGCTCGGCTGCGCCGTGCCACCGGTGCCGTCATTGACGACATTCTTCACCAGGGTCAGCGTTGCCGGCTGGTCAGAGTTCGTAAACGTACAGACCACATCCTGGCCGAGTCCGACGACGACATTCGGGTTCGCCTTCGAGGTCCCCCCGATCGGAATGGTGTCCGCAGTGCACGCGAGGGTGTCGTACGTGTAGCCGCTCGGGCCCCCTGACTCCAGCAGCTCGTATGACTTCGGCAGGACAGCCGTCTGGGTACCCGACGCAAACGCCGTCCCATTCGCCGTCAGGGTCCAGTTCGACGCCACCGCAGTACCGCCATTGTTGTTGTTGACGTGCTTGACCAGCGTCAGGTGAGACTGCCGATCGACGTTAGTGAATGTACACACGACGTTCTGGCCCAGCGCGATAGACACCGTGGGGTTGGCGATGTTGGTCGGCAGCACCGTGTCACCGATCTTGCACTCAAGACTCGCGAACGTATAACCGCTGGGGCCGTTGGCCTCGGCCAGCGTGTAGTTGCCGATCGGCACATAAGAGCCGATCCCCGTTGCGAACTGCGTGTTGTTCGCCGTCAGTTTCCACTCGGACGGCACCGCGGTGCCGCCGTGGGTGTTCTGCACGGTCTTGACGAGCGTGAGGCTGGCCTTCTGCGCCGTGTTCGTGATCGTGCAGGTCACGTTCTCGCCGTTCAGCAGGGTCACAACGTTGCCCTGGATCGAGTGACTGCCACAGCTCCAGTTCGAGGCCGTGTAGCCGGGCTTGCCGCCCGACTCGGTCAGGGTGAAGTCACCCGCCGACACCGACTGGTTGGCAATCGCGGGGCTGCCGCCGGCACCGGAGAATCCGCCGCCGCCGGCCCGGCTTGCCGCCAGGGTCCAGTCACCGACAACCGCCGTGCCACCCGTGCCGTCGTTGTCGACGATCTTGACGAGGGTCAGGGTTGCCGGCTGGTCTGTGTTCGTGAATGTGCAGACGACATTCTGTCCCAGCAGAACCTGAACGTTGGGAAGATCCTTCGTCGTAGGTGTGGGCACCCCATCTGCCAGGCAGACGAGGCTGGTGTAGGTGTAACCCGACGGCCCACCTGACTCGGCCAGCGCGTAGGTCGCGGGAAGCACATCCTGCGAGACACCGGTCGTGAACGTCGTGGTGTTGGCCTTCAGAGCCCACGACGATGGCGGCGCTGTGCCTCCGTGGGAATTCACGACGCTCTTGATCAGTGTCAGCTTCGCCTGCTTCGCCGTATTGGTGATCGTGCACGTGACGTCATCGCCGTTGGCGATGCTGACACTGCCCGCCGTCACCGGATGACCGGACCCGCAATCCCAGACCGAGGCCACATAGCCCGTCGGTCCGTTGGCCTCGCTGAGGGCATATGTACCGGGTGAAACAGACTGGTTCTTGATCGCGTTGCTGCCACCCGCTCCGGTGACGGTGCTCGGTCCCGCCGCCGTCAGCGTCCAGTTGGCCGGTACTGCCGTACCACCGGTGGTCCCGTTGGACACAGCCTTGACCAGGGTCAGTTTCGCACCGGTCTGACGGTTTGTCACGACGCAGCTGACCTTCTCTGTCGGGGCCACTGTGATGCTGAAACCCGGGCCGCTAGCGGCATTGGTGAGGTTGGAGCCGCCGGTACAGACTGCGTTCTTGCCGCCGGTCTGCACGATCTGGTAACCGTCCTGCTGGGTTTCGGCCACGGCCACGCTCTGGGCAACGACGGGGTCACCGAAGTTGACCGGCCAGTTGACCGCACCCGAGACTCCGTCGGTAACCAAGGTCTTCGGGGATCCGGTGATGCCACTGCCCGAAGCGGTGAAGCTCCAGCCCGCAGGATGCGTGCTGATCACGTTTCCCTGCGCATCCTGCGTCACTTTCTGCACGGTGAGCGTGCCGCCACAGCTGGCCGACGCGATCTCGTTCAGCTTCGTGGCGAGGTCTGTGAAGTTGGAGAGGAAGTAGTCGGTGCCCTCGGTGGGGCCGGAGATCGCCTTCAGGTTGAGGTCGGAGTTCGTGCTGACACCGATGCCCACGGGAAGGACCATGGTGTGGCCGCCGCCGGGACCGGTGTGCCCCTTCACCTCGTTGGCCGAGAAGATCGAGTTCTCGAGGAAGCTGACCTGAACGTTCGTGTTGGTGTTGGCCCCACTTGTGTCGTAGGTGGTCGGGTCGCCGTCGGTCATGAAGAGCACCATGTCGTAGGCATCACCCTGTTGGGCGACGAGATGCAGGGCTGCATCCCAGTTTGTGTAGCCGTTTCCGGCCGTGGGCACGTAGCTGTCGATTGCCGCCTGGGCGTCGGAAATGCCGGAGGAGTTGATCAGGGAGATAGGTGCCCCGGCACGCTTCTCCGCGGTAGTGCTGAATTTGAAGAGGGAGACGCTGGACGGAGTTCCGCCCAGCCCGGTCGCGCCGACGAAGAGCTTGGCTGCGTCCTTGAACTGAGTCATCTCCCCCGAGGAAATCGAGCTGGAGGTATCGAACACCATCGCAATGCTGATCCCACATCGCTCCGGGAAGGTCGGGTTGTTGGCCACATCGGCCCATTTGACGACATTGCCGCCTGGCGTGCTCTGCGGCGTTACCGCGCTGCTCCCCGGGATCTCGATCGTGCTGCTCGCGGCGAGGTTGTTGGTGAAGTACCGATAGGGGGTCACCGTCTTCGCGCTGGCGAAGTCGCCGGTGCCCAGGGAGACAACGGGCCCATACCCGGTGGGCGCCGTCCGCTCGACGATCCAGTACCCGGCGGTGCTGTTTCCGGAGCCGCCTGACAGCGGCGGAACGACGACTGAGCAGTCTCCCGAGCCAGCCGTGGGAGAACCTGACGTACACGTTGCCGCGGAACTGCCCGAGGGAGCAGACCCCCGCGTACCCGCGTAGACATCGAAGACCGCGCCGTCGAGGGGAGTCACACCCGTTGCGCCCGTGCGGGTCGCACCCTTGTGGATGTTGATCGTGGCGTTGGTGACGGGCGCCAACGGGGCGAGCAACTGCTGCGGTGTCGGCGTGGGCGCCGGTGTGTTCGAGTGCTCGTCGTCCGGCGCCTGAGTCGGAGTCGGCGTGGGCGTGGGCGTAGGAGTGGGGGTCGGCGTGGATTCGTTGTGCCCGTTGTTGCCATTGTTGGGCTGGGCCTCAGCGGATGGGGCCATGGCAAATCCGCCGGCCATGACTGCAAAGACAAGCGCTGGAATGGTCAACAGCGCTATCCAGGTCTCCCGCTTGGAGAAGTAGCCGCGCTCGGCGGGGGCATTCTTCTTCAGGGAGGAATCGTTCTTCTTAGGCACGGGACTGCCCCACTTTCGGCTTCTGGAAAACCCGCCTAGGTCAGCGAGATTTGCTCAGCCTAAAAATCGCCTCAGGCTTTGGATGCCCCGCATTCCCGTCCCGGCAGCCCCTGCGCCGCCACGAATTACCGGGACACGGAAAGCAGAAAAGACCGCATTAAACGCCAAAAGGGCCGTGCCAGAGGCACGACCCTTTTGAACGGTGAAGCTGGTGGAGCTAGGACTACTTGGTGATCTTCGTGACGGTTCCGGCGCCGACGGTGCGGCCACCCTCACGGATCGCGAAGCCGAGGCCCTCTTCCATGGCGATCGGCTGAATCAGCTCGACGCTGATGTCCGTCGTGTCGCCGGGCATGACCATCTCGGTGCCCTCGGGCAGCGTGATGACGCCGGTGACGTCCGTGGTGCGGAAGTAGAACTGCGGGCGGTAGTTCGTGTAGAACGGGTTGTGACGGCCACCCTCGAGCTTGGAGAGGATGTACGCGGTTCCGTCGAAGCCGGTGTGCGGGGTAACCGAACCGGGCTTGACGATGACCTGACCGCGCTCGACGTCCTCGCGCTTGGTGCCACGAAGAAGCAGACCACAGTTCTCGCCGGCCCATGCCTCGTCGAGCTGCTTGTGGAACATCTCGATACCAGTGACCGTGGTCTTGACGGTCGGGCGGATGCCGACGATCTCAACCTCGGAGTTGATGGAGAGGGTTCCACGCTCGGCGCGACCCGTAACGACGGTTCCACGACCGGTGATCGTGAAGACGTCCTCAACGGGCATCAGGAAGGGCTTGTCCTTGTCGCGGATGGGCTCCGGAACGCTCTCGTCGACGGCGTCCATGAGGTCGAGGATCGACTGGACCCACTTCTCGTCGCCCTCGAGGGCCTTGAGGCCGGAGACGCGAACGACGGGGGCGTTGTCGCCATCGAAGTTCTGGCTGGAGAGGAGCTCGCGAACCTCGAGCTCAACGAGCTCAAGGATCTCTTCGTCCTCAACCATGTCGCTCTTGTTCAGGGCGACGAGCAGGTACGGAACGCCGACCTGCTTGGCGAGCAGGACGTGCTCACGGGTCTGGGCCATCGGACCGTCGGTCGCTGCAACCACGAGGATTGCACCGTCCATCTGGGCGGCACCGGTGATCATGTTCTTGATGTAGTCAGCGTGGCCCGGGGCGTCGACGTGCGCGTAGTGGCGCTTCTCGGTCTCGTACTCGACGTGCGAGATGTTGATCGTGATACCGCGCTGGCGCTCCTCGGGAGCCGAGTCGATCGACGCGAAGTCGCGCTGAACGTTCGTCTTCGAGGGGAACTTGTCGGCCAAGACCTTGGAGATCGCTGCAGTCAGCGTGGTCTTTCCGTGGTCAACGTGACCGATAGTTCCGATGTTTACGTGCGGCTTGGTCCGCTCAAACTTGGCCTTGGCCACTAGGTCCTCCTCAGGACACTCTTGCTTTGCAGCCGACCGATATCGGCAAGCTGCTCAGCGGGTTTTTTATGGAAATTTGCAACGCGCTCCGGCACTCACAAAAGTTTGAGTACCGGAACACGATACAGGACTATTCGCCCTTGTTTTTCTGAATGATCTCTTCGGCAACAGCCTTGGGGACCTCGGCATAGCTGTCGAAGGTCATCGAGTACACCGCGCGGCCCGAGGTCTTGGACCTCAGGTCACCGATGTAGCCGAACATCTCCGACAGTGGAACGTGAGCACGAATCACCTTGACGCCGGTGGCGTCCTCCATCGACTGGATCTGGCCACGACGCGAGTTGAGGTCACCGATTACGTCACCCATGTATTCCTCAGGGGTGCGAACCTCGACGGCCATCAACGGCTCGAGCAGAACCGGGTCAGCCTTGCGGGCGGCTTCCTTGAAAGCCATCGATCCCGCAATCTTGAACGCCATCTCCGAAGAGTCGACGTCGTGGAACTGTCCGTCAAGAAGGCTCGCCTTGACGCCGACCATCGGGTAACCGGCGAGAACGCCGACCTGGAGTGCATCCTGGATTCCGGCGTCAACCGACGGGATGTACTCGCGGGGCACGCGACCACCGGTGACCTTGTTGGAGAACTCGTAGCTCTTCTCCGGGGTCACCTCCATGGGCTCGATCATGATCTGAACCTTGGCGAACTGACCTGAACCACCGGTCTGCTTCTTGTGGGTGTAGTCGTGCTTCTCGACGGTGCGACGGATCGTCTCGCGGTACGCGACCTGGGGCTTGCCCACGTTGGCCTCGACGTTGAACTCGCGCTTCATGCGGTCGACAAGGATGTCAAGGTGAAGCTCACCCATGCCCTTGATGACCGTTTGGCCGGTGTCCTGGTTCTGCTCCGTGCGGAAGGTCGGGTCCTCTTCAGCGAGCTTCTGGATCGCGAGACCCAGCTTCTCCTGGTCGGCCTTGGTCTTCGGCTCGATGGCAACCTCGATAACCGGGTCCGGGAACGTCATCGATTCGAGGACGACCTGGTGGTTCGGGTCACTGAGGGTGTCACCGGTGGTGGTGTCCTTCAGGCCGATGACGGCGTAGATGTGACCGGCGGTAACGAAATCGACCGGGTTCTCCTTGTTGGCGTGCATCTGGAAGATCTTGCCGATGCGCTCCTTCTTGCCCTTGGTCGAGTTGACGACCTGGGCACCGGAGTCGATGCGACCGGAGTAGACGCGGATGTAGGTCAGGCGACCGAAGAACGGGTGCACTGCGACCTTGAACGCCAGCGCCGTGAACGGCTCAGTCGCATCCGGGTGACGCATGACGACCTTCTCCTCGTCGCGAGCGTCGTGCGCCTCGATGGCGGGGACGTCGAGCGGCGTGGGGAGGTAGTCGACGACAGCGTCAAGCATCGGCTGGACGCCGCGGTTCTTGAACGCGGAGCCACAGAGAACCGGGTAGATCTGGCTGCTGACGGTGAGCTTGCGGATCGCGGCCTTGATCTCGGCAACGGTCAGCTCTTCGCCGGAGAAGTACTTCTCCATGAGGGCGTCGTCGGTCTCGGCAACGGTCTCGAGGAGCAGCTTGCGGTATTCCGCAGCCTTCTCAGCCAGGTCGGCGGGGATCTCTTCGATCGTGTACTTGGCACCCATCTCGACGTCACCCTTGGAGTCGCCGCGCCACGTGAGCGCGCGCATCTCGACGAGGTCTACGACGCCTTCGAAGTTGGACTCGGCACCGATCGGCAGCTGGATGACCAGCGGACGGGCGCCAAGGCGCTTGATGATGGTTTCGACGGTGAAGTAGAAGTCCGCGCCGAGCTTGTCCATCTTGTTGACGAAGCAGATGCGGGGGACGTCGTACTTGTCGGCCTGGCGCCAGACGGTCTCGGACTGGGGCTCGACGCCCTCCTTGCCGTCGAACACGGCGACGGCACCGTCGAGGACGCGGAGCGAGCGCTCCACCTCAACCGTGAAGTCAACGTGACCGGGGGTGTCGATGATGTTGATCTGGTTGTTGTTCCAGAAACACGTCGTGGCGGCAGACGTGATCGTGATGCCACGTTCCTGCTCCTGTGCCATCCAGTCCATGGTGGCTGCGCCATCGTGAACTTCACCGATCTTGTGCGTGATCCCCGTGTAGAACAGGATGCGCTCGGTCGTCGTGGTCTTGCCGGCATCGATGTGGGCCATGATGCCGATGTTGCGGACCTTGTTCAGGTCGGTGAGCACGTCCTGTGCCACAGATTGCCTCCGGTGGGGTTTTTCTTACGGTTTTTGTCGAACTTGGGCGCGGGCATACTTCGCCCGCACGCCCCTCGGCCCCGCGACAAGCACGGGGCCGAGGAATGCTAGCAGGTGCCTACCAACGGCAGGTGACTACCAGCGGTAGTGCGCGAAGGCCTTGTTCGACTCGGCCATCTTGTGGGTGTCTTCACGACGCTTGACCGCGGCACCGAGGCCGTTGGATGCATCGAGGATCTCGTTGGTGAGACGCTCGGTCATGGTCTTCTCGCGACGGCTCTTGGCGTAGCTGGTCAACCAGCGAAGCGCCAACGTGTTGGCGCGGTGCGGCTTGACCTCGACGGGCACCTGGTAGGTGGATCCACCGACGCGGCGCGAGCGAACCTCGAGCGTGGGGCGAACGTTGTCGAGCGCCTTCTTCAAGGTCACAACGGCGTCCGCGCCGTTCTTGGCGGAAACGCCCTCGAGTGCATCGTAGACAATGCGCTCTGCAAGGCCCTTCTTGCCATCAAGAAGAATCTTGTTGACGAGCTGGCTGACGATCGGTGCGCCGTAGACGGGGTCTGCGACGACGGGGCGCTTTGGTGCTGGTCCCTTACGAGGCATTACTTCTTCTCCATCTTTGCGCCGTAACGGCTGCGAGCCTGCTTGCGGTTCTTCACGGCCTGCGTGTCGAGCGCTCCACGAATGATCTTGTAACGGACACCGGGGAGGTCTTTCACACGACCGCCGCGGACGAGCACCATGGAGTGCTCCTGCAGGTTGTGACCCTCGCCGGGAATGTAGGCGGTGACCTCGGTACCGTTGGACAGCTTGACGCGGGCGACCTTGCGAAGAGCCGAGTTCGGCTTCTTGGGGGTCGTCGTGTACACCCGGGTGCACACGCCGCGCTGCTGGGGGTTGGCCTTGAGGGCAGGCGCCTTGGTCTTAGTGACCTTCGGGCTGCGTCCCTTGCGGACCAACTGCTGAATGGTTGGCACTACTTCTCCTTGTATTTACTGCACGGTGACAGTTGCTTTATAGCAATCCACCAGATGTATTTCTCATCTGGACCCACCGGCATCACAAAGGCTTTTGCAATGGGGATTGGTGGGTATGCCGTGGGAGTTGATTCTTTACGAACTCAACCCATGCATCTATCCGGCCCGGTTTCGCGGGCTGGACTTTTGGGCATGCAAGAATGCACACACCCGGGAAATGCTACCTGTTCCCCGGCCCCCGGTCAAGTGCCGCCGTCCCCGGTAGGCGGCTACTCGTCGTCGTCGGTCTCCCATGGCCAGCGCGGCCGCTCCGTGCGCGCCAGAGTCAGGCTGAAGCCGAGAGTCGCGAGCAATGCGGCGATGAGTACGACCAGCATGTATGGCGTCGCCGCCTGCTCCCCGATGAAGAGAACGAGGGCCAGCGGACGGCCCGTGTCAAGGAGCACTGACACTCCCCCGACAACGAGGAAGACAGCGACCTCGACCAGTCCGACGATGACGGCCGTGGCCAGTCCACTGAGACCGCCCAGGGGATGGGCAGCGAGCGAATGCCCCGCCGGCCCGGCGAGAACGAACAGCAGCGCCACAGCGCTGATGCCGAGAGCCAGGGGGGCGACGATCGGACCGATGGTCCGGTCGGAAATGACATCAGTATTGGTGAGCAGGCTCGTCACCCCCCACCCGGCCACGACGAGTGCGCCATACAGCGCGACGGCAAAGGATGACCGTGCGTACAGCGCGGCGGGGCGATTCACCTCTACCAGGCCTGTGCTGCGGCCGGGCCGGCGGCGGCTGCCTCGGCAAGCGCCCTCTCGTAGTCGGCCTTGGCGGCGGCGTTTCGCGCCGTGACCCGGCGACCCCGGAAGCTCAGCCAGGCGCCCACCCAGATCGTCGCCTCGCGGGCCACGATTCCTGCGGCGAGCGGCAGCGGGTCCATCACGAGGGAGCCGA
>CANFBG010000006.1 GCA_947444785.1 Microbacteriaceae bacterium
GGTCCCGGCCACTTCTATGGGGAGCACTACCCCCGCCATGTGCGGCTGTCCCTCACGGCGACCGACGAGCGGATCGCCGCCGCCGCGGGACGCCTGTCGGCCTCTGCCTGAGCCTTCCTGGCACATTTTGTGGACAAGGGACAACGCATCCAGCCGAACGCATGATGATGTCACGGTTGTCCCTGATTCGCCCTAGGCTGTAGACGGGTCATCGTCGCCTCGGGTCACAAACCCGTCGCGAAAGGTCCCGAGCCAGATGCCACCAGGCAGATATTTCTAAAGAAGGGGCGCCGTGAGCGACGTCGGACAGCAGCCAGCAGCAAACGAGCCGCAGAAGGCCACCCTGACTTTTCCCGGGGGCAGCGCGGAGTTCCCCATCCTGCCGAGTGCGGATGGCGCCTCGAGCCTCGATATCTCCTCGTTCACCAAGCAGACCGGCATGACGACGCTGGACTACGGCTTCGTCAACACCTCGGCCACCCGCAGCGATATCACCTACATCGACGGCGACAAGGGCATCCTGCGCTACCGGGGCTACCCGATCGAGCAGGTCGCCAACAACCTCAGTTTTCTCGAGGTCGCCTGGCTGCTCATCTACGGCGAGGTACCCTCGGCCAGCGAGCTCGAGGACTTCGACAACCGCATCCGCAGGCACACTCTGCTGCACGAAGACCTCAAGCGCTTCTTCGACGGACTGCCGCACCAGGCACACCCGATGTCGGTGCTCTCGAGCGGCGTTTCCGCCCTCTCGACCTATTACCAGGACTCGCTCGACCCGCACAATCCGGAGCACGTCGAGATCTCCACCATGCGCCTGCTGGCGAAGATGCCCGTCATGGCCGCGTACGCGCACAAGAAGAGCATCGGCCAGGCCTTCCTGTACCCCGACAACAGCCTCAGCTTCGTCGACAACTTCCTGAAGCTGAACTTCGGCACCATGGCTGAGCCGTACGAGGTCAACCCCGTCGTCTCCAAGGCGCTGGAGCGCCTCCTCATCCTGCACGCCGACCACGAGCAGAATGCCTCGACGTCGACGGTCCGTCTCGTCGGTTCGACGGACGCGAACATGTTCGCCTCCATCTCGGCCGGCATCAACGCACTCTTCGGCCCGCTGCACGGCGGCGCCAACGAGGCTGTGCTGAGCATGCTCGGCGAGATCAAGAACTCCGGCGAGGGCGTCGCGAAGTACGTCGAACGGGTCAAGAACAAAGAGGCCGGCGTCAAGCTGATGGGCTTCGGCCACCGCGTCTACAAGAACTACGACCCCCGCGCCAAGCTGGTCAAGGAGAGCGCCGACGAGGTGCTCGCCGCCCTCGGCGTGAAGGACGACCTGCTGGAGATCGCCAAGGAGCTCGAGCAGCTCGCTCTGGCCGACGACTACTTCAAGGAGCGTCGCCTCTACCCGAACGTCGACTTCTACACCGGCGTCATCTACAAGGCCATGGGCTTCCCGACGCACATGTTCACCGTGCTGTTCGCCATCGGGCGCCTGCCCGGCTGGATTGCGCACTGGCGTGAGATGGTCGGCGACCCGGCCACCAAGATCGGCCGCCCGCAGCAGTTGTACATGGGCCACCCGGCCCGCGACCTCACCCCTCGGGGCTAGGTTCGATCAGGCTCCCGGAAAGCGGATCCGCCAACGTGAATGCTCACGGTGCGGGTCCGCTTCTCTTTTGGCCGGATGCCGGATGCCGGATGCCGGATGCGGGATGCGGGATGCGGCATCCGCAGATTCCGAACGCCGGATTCCGCATCCGCAGATTCCGTTTTCAGGCCATAGCGGCAGCCAACCGCCCCGGGCGGTTGAGCGCCGCTATGGCCTGAAAACGGAATCAGGTCAGGCGTGCAGGGCTGCGTTCAGCTCGATGCCGGCTCCCGTGCGGGACAGCACCTCGACGGCCCCCGTCAGGGAGTTGCGACGGAACAGCAGGTTCGGCAGGCCGGACAGCGCGGCCGCCTTGACGATCTCGTTGTTGCCGAGAACGACGACCTTGGTGCCGGCCGTGACGTAGAGCCCGGCCTCGACGACGCAGTCGTCGCCGATCGAGATTCCGATGCCGGAGTTGGCGCCGAGGAGCGCCCGGGCCCCGATCGAGATGCGCTGGGTGCCGCCGCCGGAGAGCGTGCCCATGATGGATGCGCCGCCGCCGATGTCGGAGCCGTCGCCAACCACGACGCCCTGCGAGATGCGCCCCTCGACCATGGAGGTGCCGAGGGTGCCGGCGTTGAAGTTCACGAAGCCCTCGTGCATGACTGTGGTGCCGGGGGAGAGGTGTGCGCCGAGGCGAACGCGGGCCGCATCCGCGATTCGCACCTGCTTGGGGCTGACGTAGTCGAGCAGTCGCGGGAACTTGTCGATTCCGGTGGGGGCGATGCCGTGGCGCTTCAGGGCGGGGCGCAGGCGCTCGAAGTCGTCGGGGTGCACCGGGCCGGCATTCGTGAAGACGGCGATGGGCAGGTGGCCGAAGATGCCGTCGAGGTTCAAGCCGTTGGGCTCCACGCGAAGGTGCGAGAGCAGGTGCAGGCGCAGGTAGGCGTCGGAGGTGCCGGCGGGCGGCGCGGCGAGGTCGATCTCGACCGTTACGTACTCGAGGGTCACGTTGCGGCGCGGGTCGGGCCCGGCCAGGGCATCGAGGTCGGCGGGAGCGATCCACCGATCGCGGTCGGCCGGCACCGGTCCCAGGTGCGTCTCGGGGAACCAGGTGTCGAGCACGGTGCCGTCGCCTGAGACGGTGGCGAGCCCGGCGCCCCAGGCAGGTCGGGCAGGGGTGGGGACGGCTGTCGGGAAGGTCATGCGAAATACTCTATCGAGCCTAAATAGACTGGTCGCATGACGACAGCCGCCGCCGCAGACCCCGCCGCCTCCGACCTGGCCACGGTCGTCCTCGACCTCGGTTCTTCCGCCACGGCGCTGACCCGGCAGATCTGCGACATCGAAAGCGTGTCCGGCAACGAGAAGGCCCTCGCTGATGCGATCGTCGCGTCCCTCGCCGACGCCCGGCACCTCGAGATAATCCGGGACGGCAACACGATCGTCGCCCGCACGAACCTGGGCCGCGTCAACCGGGTCGTGATCGCGGGTCACATCGACACCGTCCCCCTGAACAACAACCTGCCCACCCGTTTCGAAACGCTTGATGTGGGCTCGGCTCTGGCCGAATCCTCCGCCACCGGCCCCGGGGACTACCTCTGGGGCCGAGGAACGGTGGACATGAAGGCCGGAGTCGCCGTTCAGCTCAAACTCGCTGCAGAGCTCACAGAGCCCATTCTCGACGTGACATGGATGTGGTACGACAACGAGGAGGTCACGAGCGACCTCAACGGCCTCACCCGGCTGGCAGCGAACCGGCCCGACCTCTTCGCGGGGGACTTCGCGATTCTTGGGGAACCGACGAACAGCACCATCGAGGGCGGCTGCAATGGCACCCTCCGGGTCGACGTTCGCGCCAAGGGGCTCCGGTCGCACTCGGCGCGCAGCTGGGTCGGCGTGAACGCCATCCACCGGATCGCCCCCGTGCTTGCGACACTCGCGGCCTATGTGGCCCGGGAGGTCGAGGTCGAGGGACTCGTCTACCGCGAAGGCTTGAATGCCGTGGGCATCTCGGGAGGCGTGGCCGGCAACGTCATCCCCGATGAGTGCACGGTGCACATCAACTATCGTTTCGCGCCGAGCATGAGCGGCGCCGAGGCCGAGCTGTACGTGCGGTCGCTCTTTGCCGGCTTCGAGGTCACGCTGGTCGATCTGGCCGAGGGTGCCCGCCCCGGGCTGGATGCCGATCTGGCGCAGCATTTCCTCGCCTCCGTCGGCGGCATCGCCAAGCCGAAGTACGGCTGGACGGACGTCGCCCGGTTCTCCGCCATGGGTGTGCCCGCCGTGAACTACGGCCCCGGCGACCCGCTGAAGGCCCACGCCGACGACGAGCGCGTGCTGATCAGTCAGATCGATGACTGCGAGGCCGGGCTCCGCCGCTGGCTGACGGGCGAGGAGTCCGGGAGGTGAGCGGAACCGGCCGGGTGGGAAGCATCGGGCGGATGGGAAGCTTCAAACCCACGTTGACCTGGCATCGCAGTGCCCTCGTGCGCTATCGACTTCTGCCCTGGTGGGCACGCGTCCTCCTCATCTTCGCGGCGGCGAGGGTGGTCACGACCATCCTGATTCTGATCCTCGCCAGCGTGCAGGGCCACAATCCGTGGACGGGCGCGCATCCTGCCTACTTCGATTACGCGTCGATCTGGGACGGCAACTGGTACAAGATCGTCGCCTACAACGGCTATCCGAGCCAGTTGCCTATGACCGCCCAGGGCCACGTCGGGGAGAACGCCTGGGCATTCATGCCGGTGTACCCGTTCTTCGTGAAGCTGCTGATGCTTGTGAGCGGCGGCCCCTGGACGGTGTTGGCCGTTCTGGTCTCGCTGGCGGCCGGGTTCGGCGCGGCCCTTGTCTTCTATCGCCTGATGAAGCATGTGCTGGGCGACTCCAGTACCGCGATGTTCGCCGTGGTGCTTTTCTCCGTTGCCCCGGTGTCACCGCTGTTCCAGCTCGCCTACGCGGAATCGCTCTACACGCTGCTGCTCGTCACCGCCCTCTACCTCGTCGTGCTGCGTCGGTATGAATGGCTCCTCCCCGTGGTCTTCGTCATGGCGCTGACCCGGCCCAGTGGGCTGGCGTTCGGGTTGTTCCTCGGGCTGCACGTGCTCTATCGGCTCTGGGTTCGGCGGCGTGATCCGTTCCCCGTCGGGCAGCTCGTCGCCGTGTGCGCCCTCGGCGTGTTCAGCGTCGTGATGGGACTCGTCTGGCCCCTGCTCGCGGGCGTCGTCACGGGCGTGCCCAACGCGTATCTGGACACCGAGCTCGCGTGGCGCTCGTCCTACATCGGCTACCAGGCGTTGGTACCCTTCACCGCGTGGTTCCAGAGCGGCAACTGGTGGCTCGGCACGCCCGGTGGGGCGGTCGTCGTTGCCCTGTTGATCATCGCCTTCGGATTCTCGCTGTTCCTCGTGTCGGTGCGGCGCATCGGTATCGATCTTCGACTCTGGGTCGCGAGCTACGGGCTCTATCTGCTCGCCGTTTTCTTCCCGCAGTCCAGCACGTTCCGAATCCTGATGCCGATGTTCCCGCTGCTCGGCGCCGTAGCGATTCCCCGTTCCCGGGCCTATCGTGTCTCGGTCGTGATCGGCTGCATTCTGGCCCAGTGGGTCTGGCTGCTGATCTGCTGGGGAGTGGACGGCTCCGACTGGACGCCACCGTAGGAAGCCCCGCGAGGGCCATCGATTTCGGAGCCGAATAATAGCGGATGCGACGGTTCTGACAGACATGGGTTCAATACGGTCCGTGATATGACGGATAATAGAAGTTCACGACGAAAGGGAGCCGCATGGCCGCCATGAAGCCCAGGACCGGAGACGGACCAATGGAGGCTGTCAAAGAAGGACGACTAATTATCGTGCGAGTACCGCTCGAGGGGGGCGGACGTTTGGTTGTGTCGGTGAATGACGCCGAGGCCAAAGAACTCCACGATGCCCTAGCCGGGGTCGTTGCACCGGTCTAGTCTGACCGCGTCAGGCCGGGCCCGACCGGGACGGCCTGTGTGACAGCATCACCGTAAAAATATTTACCGTCGGCGGCTGGATCGCCCGGGATCCTGGTTCTGTGCCAGGACCTCGGGGGACCTAGTCGCCGATTTTTGTGATCTGGAGGAGACCGTCGCCCGCGGGGGACAGTGCCAGGAGAACGGCACTCGACTTCGACAGCTCGGACAGCAGGGTGCGGAAGTCCGTGACGGTGTCGTCACGCTGGGCAGGGTCGGCAACCCGGTCGCGCCAGAGTGCGTGGGGAACCGCTACGGTCCCGCCGCGGCGAACGAGGCGCAGGCCGTGCTCGACATACTCGATGACGGACTCGGGGTCGGCGTCGACAAGGACGAGGTCGTAGGAGTTCTCGTTCATGCGCGGCAGCACATCGCTCGCCCGGCCAGTGATCAGCCGAAACCGGTTGGCCGGAATGCCCGCCTCGATGAAGGACGCCCGGGCGACCTGCTGGTTCTCCAGCTCGATGTCGATGGACGTGATGGTTGCCGTCGGCGCACCGGCGAAGAGCCAGAGCCCCGACACGCCCGTACCCGTTCCGATCTCGACGATCGCCTTGGCATCCGCCGCGGCAGCCAGAACGGCAAGCTGCGCACCGACAGCCGGAGACACCGCATCGATCCCGAGTTCCTGCGAGTTCGCCCGCGCCTGCACCGTGATGGCCGGCTCCCGGATCAGATCCTCGGAGTACTTCCAATTCATTTCTTTACTTGACACGTCACTCTCCCGGCCCCAAGCATAGGTTCGGATGCGCCGGGTTTCGCGCAGGCACGCAGCAGGGCGGCTGTCAGGGCCCTCCCGGACTGGAATGTCGCTCACGCGTTAGTCTTGGGGGATGTTCAACGGTCTGACCTTCGAGAAGCTGTTGCTCGTCGCGGTCGTTGCTGTCTTCCTCGTCGGGCCCGACAAACTTCCCCAGTACGCGGCGCAGCTGGCAAAGCTGGTGCGTACGATTCGGGACTTCGCAAACTCCGCCAAGACGCGGATGAAAGACGAGATGGGCCCGGAGTTCGACGAGGTCGACTGGAAGAGGCTCGACCCCAGGCAGTACGACCCCCGTCGGATTATCCGTGAGGCGCTCTTGGAGGATGCTCCTGTCGGCACCGGAGGTCCCTCCGTGCCGGCGGTGGAGAGCGCCGAAGCCGCGTCGCTGGCCAGGAAGTCGAGCCAAGCGGCTGCGGGGATCGGCGCAATGACCGCCGCCGGCACACTCGCGACCCCCGGCCAGACGCCATTCGACTCGGAGTCGACCTAAGCCTCTGGCCAATCGGGCACAAACGCTCTGCCCCGAACGGGTGTCAGCGAAGCATAATAAGAAATGATCGAACCGTCTTCAGAAGCCGCGCGGGTAGTCGGGGAACGCATCCGCATGAGGCGCCAGGCTCTGGAAATCAACCAGGAGAACCTCGCGAAGCTCGCCAGCATCCATGCGACGAACCTCGGCAAGATCGAGCGGGGTCGAGCCAACCCGAGCCTGCACACCATGCTGCGCATCGCCGGCGCGCTCAACATGGAGCCGGCCGAGCTCCTGGTTGGACTCACCGCGGCCGAACTTCCCGACGGGCTCGTCAGCTCGGTGTGACGGTTCGCGCTCTGACGCCGAGGCGTCGACCGGCGAGGCCGCGCCCGCGGGTCGCGATCATCTCTGCCACGCTGTCGATCGCGAGGCTCGCGGGGTCAGTGGGCCAGGCCAGCACGATCGGCGATCCGGTGTCGCCGCCCTTCCTCAGCAGCCCGCTGAGGGGCACGGAGGCCAGAAGTGGAACGGTGTCTGCCTGACCGAGGGAAAGTCGCCTGGCGACCTCCTGGCCGCCTCCTGAGCCGAAGAAGTCGAGCACGGTGCCGTCGGGCTGTACGGCGGGTGCCATGTTCTCGATCACGCCGAAGATCTTCTGGCCGGTCTGGCGGGCGACGATGCCCGAGCGCTCCGCGACATCGGCCGCCGCCGGCTGGGGGGTCGTCACTACGATGACCTCGGCCTGGGGCAGCAGCTGTCCGATGGAAATGGCGACGTCGCCGGTACCCGGGGGCAGGTCCAGCAGCAGCACGTCGAGGTCACCGAAGTAGACATCGGTGAGGAACTGCTGAATGGTTCGATGCAGCATCGGGCCTCGCCACGCCACCGCGCCGCCATGGCCGCCGTCCTCCACGGAGGCCGCGTCGATGAACATCCCGATCGAGATGACCTTCACATCGAGCCCCACGGGGGGAAGGATCATGTCGCCGACCCGGGTCGGCTTCTCAGCGAGGCCGTCTTTGCCGACGAGGCCCAGCAGTCCGGGGATCGAGAAGCCGTAGACGTCCGCGTCCACGAGCCCGACGGCGAGGCCCCGGGCTGCCAGGGCCACGGCCAGATTCGCGGTGATGCTCGATTTGCCCACGCCCCCCTTGCCGCTCGTGATGGCGTAGATGCGGGTCAGTGACTCGGGGCCGAACTGGATGCCGCGGGCGGCACCCGGGCCCCGGAGCCGGTCGATGAGATTCCGGCGCTCGTCGGGGGTCATGATCCCCACGACGACGTCCACCGCCTCGATGCCGTCCACGGAGGCCACGGCGGCCCGCACATCCTGCTCGATCCGGTTCGCGGCCGGGCAGCCCACGACGGTGAGTTTGATATGCACCCGCGCGGAGCCGGAAACAGAGACCTCGATGTCGCCCACCATGTCGAGGTCGGTTATCGGCTTGCGGATCTCCGGGTCGATCACCCGGGTCAGCGCCTGGCGAATCGCCCCGGTCAGGGCTGTTGACGATGCAGCTCCGGTGGTCATTCAGTCGCGCCGGCGGTGCGCGACGCCTCGCGGGGGCTCTCCCGGTCGAGCTCGTCCAGGAATGAGCGCAACTCCTCGCGGATGAAGTCCTTGCTGGCCAGGTCCTTCATGGCGAGGCGTAGCGCCACCACCTCGCGCGCGAGGTACTCGGTGTCCGCGAGATTGCGCTCTGCACGCTGCCGGTCCTGCTCGATCTGCACCCGGTCGCGGTCGTCCTGACGGTTCTGCGCGAGCAGGATCAGGGGGGCGGCGTAGGAGGCCTGCAGGGACAGGATCAGCGTGAGGGCGGTGAACCCCAGCGCTGCGGAGTCGAAGCGGAACTCGTCCGGAACGCTCGTGTTGTAGATCATCCAGATGACGACGAAGACCGAGAGGATGAGCATGAACATGGGGGTGCCCATGCTCCGGGCGATCCACTCGGTGAATCGGCCGAAACTGTCCCGGCTCTCGCGGTTGCGGAGTGGAATGACACTGGTACGGAGGCCCTTCGGGGCATCGAGGCGGGCGCTATCCCGGCTGTTGCGTGCCATTTCCGATCCTCCTTCTCAGTCCGCGCAGGGTTGCTTTCGTTGCAATGGGTTCCGCGGCAAGTGCCTGCGCGAAACGATTCGGGACGCGTTTAGTGGGCGCGTCATCGTCGTCGTGACTTCGCCAGTCGTCCGGAAGCAGGTAGTCGAGAACATCGTCAATGGTCACCACCCCGACGAGCCGGTGGTTGTCGTCGACAACGGGAACGGAGACCAGATTGTAGCTGGCAAGGATTCGAGAGACCTCGGCGGCCGACGTGTCCGCGGTCACCGGGTCGAGACCGGTGTCCAGCAGCGTGCCGAGGCGCTCGTGGGGCGGGTAGCGCAGCATCCGCTGGAAGTGAACGATGCCGAGGTACCGGCCCGTCGGTGGCTCGTACGGGGGCAGCGTGACGAAGATGGCAGCGCCCAGTGCTGGCGCGAGCTCATGCCGACGGATCAGTGCCAGGCCCTCGGCGACGGTCGCATCCGCCGACACGATGATCGGCTCGGTCGTCATCAGGCCGCCGGCGGTGTCGGGGCCGTACGACAGCAGCATGCGCACGTCGTCGGCCTCCTCCGGCTGCATCAGCGTGAGCAGCTTCTCGCCTCGCTCGTCGGAGAGCTGCGCGATGAGGTCTGCCGCGTCGTCGGGCTGCATCTGGTCGAGGACGTCTGCCGCTCGGTCGTCGTCGAGCTGGCTCAGGATCTCGACCTGCTCGCTCTCGGGCATCTCCTCGAGGGCATCGGCGAGCCGGGCGTCGGGAAGCTCGCCCGCAACCTCAAGCATCCGCGCCTGGGGAAGATCGAGCAGGGTGGAGGCGAGGTCTGCGGGCTTCAGCTCCGAGTAGGTCGCGATGAGCTGCTCGGCGGACTGGGCCTGGCCTGCCGTCGTCTTCTCGGTGACCTCCGCCCAGGCGGCGAACTCGGTCGTGCCCTTGGCGAAGGGGGAGGAGCCGAGCTTGGGTCGGCGAACGAAAAGCTGTGTGACCTGCCAGTCGCCGGCGCCGTCCGCCTCGATCGCGACATCCTCGATCGTGGCCTCGCCGGTGCCGTCGTTGAAGAGCACCTTTCGACCGAGGAGTTCGGCGATGACGCGCACCTCTCCGCCGCGCTGGCCGAAGCGGCGCACGTTGATGAAGCCGGTCGTGATGATCTGGCCGCTGCCGATGCTGGTGACCCGGCCGATCGACAGGAATACCCGGCGCTTGCCCGGAACCTCGACGATGAGCCCGACAACCCGGGGGGAGCGGTTGTTGCGGTAGACGACGAGAACGTCGCGTACCTTGCCGAGTCTGTCGCCGGCGGGGTCGAAAACGGTGCAACCGGCCAGTCTGGCGACGAAAACTCTGGAGGCACTCACAGTAATAACTTAGACCTTGAATTCGGGAAGCCATGGAATGATGAGGACGTGAGTAGCCAGCAACCGTTTTCGTCCCGCTCGAAGAGCCCCCTCGTATCTATCCCGCGTGGCGAGGTGGTCGTTACGTACGAGACCTATCCCGAGGCCCAACAGGCGATTGATGTTCTTGCCCACGCGGACTTCCCTGTCAATAAGCTGACGATCGTCGGCAGCGACCTCAAATCGATCGAACGGGTCATCGGGCGACTCAGCTACGGTCGGGCCGCCATTTCCGGGGCCCTCAGCGGCCTCTGGCTCGGTCTGTTCCTGGGCTTCTTCATCGTCATCCTCTCGCCGACCGCGACGTCGCTGCCCTTCATCGCCGCGGCCTCGCTCATCGGCGCCGGCTTCGGCATGCTTTTTCGCATCGTGACCTACTCGATCAGCCGCCGGCGCCGGGACTTCGCCTCGGTCATGCAGGTGATCGCCACGAGCTATTCGGTCATCGTCGACCCCGAGCTCGCCAATCGTGCACGAAACACGCTGGAGAACCCGGGAGCCAAGCAGTCCTGACTTCTCAGGACTGGATGCGTGCGATCCATGCCTCGACATCGTCCGCGCTGCGGGGGATGCCGACCGAGAGGTTCTCTCCGCCGGAAGGCGTAACCAGGATGTTGTCCTCGATGCGCACCCCGATTCCGCGGAACGCCTCGGGAACGGTCAGATCGTCCGGCTGGAAGTAGAGTCCCGGCTCGATGGTGAAGACCATTCCGGCCTCCAGGACCCCATCGAGGTACATCTCGCGGCGGGCCGCGGCGCAGTCGTGAACGTCGAGACCCAGGTGGTGACTGGTGCCGTGCACCATGTAGCGCCGGTGCTGCTGGTTGTCGGCCTCGAGGGCGTGCTCGGCCGAGACCGGCAGCAGGCCCCATTCGGCCGTTCGCCGGGCGATGACCGCCATGGCCGTCTGGTGCAGGTCGCGAAAGATGACCCCGGGGCGCACGACGGCGAACGCCGCATCCGCCGCTTCGCGGACGACCTCGTAGATCTGGCGCTGCACCGCGCTGAATGTGCCGTTCACCGGGAGGGTGCGCGTGATGTCGGCCGTATAGAGGCTGTCGAGCTCCACCCCGGCATCCAGCAGCATCAGGTCGCCGGGCGCGACCGGGCCGTCGTTCGTGGTCCAGTGCAGGATGCACGCGTGCGGCCCTGAGGCGGCGATCGTGTCATAGCCCACCGCGTTGCCGTCCTCCCGGGCCCGTGTGTAGAAGACCCCCTCGACCAGTCGCTCGCCGCGCGGGTGCGCGGAGCTCCGGGGAAGGTCGCGGATGACGTCGTCGAAGCCCCGGGCTGTGGCCGCGACCGCCAGCCGCATCTCGCCGATCTCGAATTCGTCCTTGACGAGCCGGTACTCGGAGAGGTCCCGGGCGAGGCCGGCGTCGGCGTCGGCGTCTGTTCCGGGTACCAGCTCGGGGGCGGCCTCTCGAAGAAGAACTGTGTCGCAGCGGCCGTCGTCATCCTCGTCGACGGCGGGAATCGCGCTCGCGAACTCGGCCAGGGCGCGGGTGGTGAGGCCCAGGTCGCCGGCAACCTGGGCGAGCGACGGACGGGCGCCGATCCAGAACTCGCCGATCTCGGAGTTCGCATAGAACTCATCGGAGTCCCGGCCTGCGCGCTCGCGGAAGTACAGGGTGGCCTCGTGGCCGCCCTCGGCACGCGGCTCGAGCACGAGCACCGCGCCGGGTTCGCTGTCTGATCCCCAGCCGGTCAGCCAGGTGAATGCCGAGTGAGCGCGAAACGCGTAGTCGGTATCGTTGGAGCGCTGTTTTGGCGAGCCGGCCGGCACCACGACGCGTCTGCCGGCGTAGGCGTTGGACAGCCTGCGGCGCCGGGCCGCGGCGAACGGTGCCTGTGCGCGGGGCGCGGGGACGACATCCGTTCGCTCAGCCCATTGACCGGCGATGAAATCCCGGAATCTATCGCTTCCCGGGGTGGTGGAACGGTTGCTTTCCGCGGGAGAAGTCTCGGTCGGGGTCTCTGCTTGTGATTCAGCCATGCCTCCATTCTGTACCCCCCTTTTCGGAACCCGGCCCGGAGATCCGTACGATGGACAGATGGCTCCTGAAGTACTTCCCCCCGGGGGCATCGACCTGCACACGCATTCGAGCGTGTCGGATGGCACCGAGACACCCGCAAACCTGGTTCGCGCGGCCGCCGCGGCGGGCCTCGGCACGATCGCGATTACCGATCACGACTCCACCGCGGGGTGGGAGCCGGCCGGTCGCCAGGCGAAGAAGAGCGGGCTCGCCCTGATCCCCGGCATGGAGCTCAGCACCCGGCACGTTCATGCGAGCGTGCACATGCTGGCCTACCTGTTCGACCCGAACGACGCCGGGCTCGTGGCCGAGACCGCGCGCATCAGGAATGCCAGGCTCACCCGCGCCGAGGAGATGGTGCAGGCGATCTCCGCCGACTACGACCTCAGCTGGGACGATGTGCTCGCCCAGACCTCCGAGGGCGCGACCGTCGGCCGTCCCCATATTGCGGATGCCCTGGTCGCCAAGGGCCACTCGCTCACCCGCAGCGACGCCTTCGCCGGCATCCTGCACTGGCGTGCCGGGTATTTCCTCCCGCACTACGCGCCGACGCCCAAGCAGGGGATCGAGCTCATCGTGGCGGCCGGCGGTGTTCCCGTGCTCGCGCATCCGGCCACGCGGGGACGCGAGTTCATCGTGGGCGAGGCCGAACTGCGTGTTCTCGTCGATGCCGGCCTGTTCGGGCTTGAGATCGAGCACCGCGAGAACACCGACGACGGCAAGGTCCGGCTGTACGAGCTGGCCGAGAAGTTCGGGCTCGTGGTCACGGGCTCCAGCGATTACCACGGCGAGGGCAAGCCGAACCGCCTGGGCGAGAACCGTACGCACCCCGAGGTCCTGGAACGCATCATCGCCCGGGCAACCGGTTCGACGCCGATCTACCCCACGCCCTGACCTCTCAGTTCATGGTCCCGGGCTGACATACTTGCCCGACATCCCCTGAGACCCGGATTCGGGGCCTTTCGGGAAAATGTCAGTCGCTGGCCCGCGTTTCCGAGGCCCGACGGCAAAAAGCAAGGCCGCGAACCCCCAAGGGTCCGCGGCCTTACTCGGTTACAGAAGGGTGCGGCTACTCGCCTGAGGTCGCGGCCGGGCGGCGCGAGCGCGTGCGGCGGCGCGGGGCGCTGTTGCCGTCGTGGTGCTCGGGGCCGGTGCCCGTGTGGGCTCCGCCGCCCTCGACGTTGTGCTCGCGGGTCGGGGCTGCCGAGTCGCCTGCGGTGCGAGGAGCAGCACCGGTGCCGGCTGAGCCCTGGCGGCTGCGGCTGCGGGGCGGGCGGCTGCCGGCCTCGCGGGGAGCGCGGTCCTCGCGGGGGGCTCCACCCTCGCGGGTGCCGGTGCCGTCGCGGCCGCCACCGGAGTTCTGGCGCGGCGGGCGGCCGCCCCCTGCGGCTCCGTCGCGCGGCGGGCGTCCGCCGGTCGACGGCTCCTTGACGATGGAGGTCGGTTTGAGGCGGCCCTTGGTGCCGGCCGGGATGTTGAGGTCGGTGAAGAGGTGCGGGCTCGAGGAGTAGGTCTCGGTCGGCTCCGGCTGGCCGAACTCGAGGGCGCGGTTGATGAGCGCCCACTTGTGCAGGTCGTCCCAGTCGACGAACGTGACGGCGATACCGGTCTTGCCGGCTCGGCCCGTGCGGCCCACGCGGTGCAGGTAGGCCTTCTCGTCCTCGGGGATGGTGTGGTTGATGACATGGGTGACGTCCAGCACGTCGATTCCGCGGGCGGCGACATCCGTGGCGATGAGGATGTCTTTCTTGCCGGCCTTGAACGCGGCCATTGCGCGCTCGCGCTGCTCCTGGTTGAGGTCGCCATGAACGGCGGCGGCGTTGAAGCCGCGGTCGTTCAGTTCCTCGACCAGCTTGGCGGCTGCGCGCTTGGTGCGGGTGAAGATCACGGTCTTGCCGCGGCCCTCGGCCTGCAGGATGCGAGAGATTACCTCGTCCTTGTCCATGTTGTGCGCACGGTAGATGAGGTGGTTGATCTGCGCCTGGACCTGGCCCTCGTCGGGGTCGGTCGCGCGGATGTGGATCGGCTTCGTCATGAAGCGGCGGGCCAGGGCGACGATCGGGCCGGGCATGGTCGCCGAGAACAGCATCGTGTGGCGGTCAGCCGGCGTCTGGGAGAAGAGCTTCTCGATATCGGCCAGGAAGCCGAGGTCGAGCATCTTGTCCGCCTCGTCCAGCACCATCTCACGCACGTTCTTGAGGTTGAGCAGGCGCTGGCTGGCGAGGTCCAGCAGGCGGCCGGGGGTGCCGACGACGATCTGGGCGCCGGCCTTCAGCTGCTCGATCTGGCCTTCGTACGCCTTGCCGCCGTAGATGGAGACGATCGAGGTCGCCCGGTTGGTGGTCGCAGAGACGAGGTCTTCGGTTACCTGCACGCACAGCTCGCGGGTCGGCACGACGATGAGCGCCTGCACTCCCGGCTCGGGGTTCAGGCCGAGGCGCTGGATCAGGGGGAGACCGAAGCCGAACGTCTTGCCGGTTC
Source organism: Microbacteriaceae bacterium (assembly GCA_947444785.1). GTDB lineage: Bacteria > Actinomycetota > Actinomycetes > Actinomycetales > Microbacteriaceae > Agreia. The sequence goes on from CANFBG010000006.1 coordinate 14,780, forward strand.
CCGTCTTGGCCTGGCCGATGATGTCCTGGCCGGCGAGGGCCAGGGGAATCGTCTGGCTCTGGATCGGGAACGGGGAGAGGATCCCCTTCGCCGCGAGGGCATCGGTCATGTCCTGGTCGATGCCCAGGTCGCCGAATGTTCCGGTCGCCTCTTCGGCGGAGGCGATGACCTCAACGGCGGGAAGATCTGCGAGCAATTCGGATTCGTCAGGTGTTGCAATGGTCAAAGTAAATGCCTGTCATGGAATTTCGGGCTACGTCACCGAATGTGCACTGTGTGAATGTGCTTTGCGAGGCGCGAGGCGAGAAAAGTGATCCGGCTTCGCGGCCGCGGGGTGAGACTGGCCGGCGATGGCGCCTGGCTGGCGGCGTAGAGACCCCGATTCGTGTCAGGGCTGAGACCAGTTTACCGGAAACGTCTGAGAAACCGTCCGTTGGGACCCCGGAGCAGATCGGCGCGCCGATAGGGTGGGGGAGTGTTTACATTCCGCCGGCCAAAGGCGCGCCTCGAGGTGCCGCGATTGCGCTCACGCGGGGAGAGCACCCCGCTGCCCAAGGTCAATCTCGCGGAGCTCACTCCCGAACTGATGCCCTACCTCGGCCAGGCCGCGTACCTGCAGCTCTCGTTCTTTGCGGCGGCGGCTCGGTTGAGTGGCGCCGCGGCGAATCTCGATGACAAGCTCGTGCTCGCGGTCACCGCCGGCCAGATGCTCGACAAGCACCAGCAGCTTGTCGCCGAGATCAAGCGCCACGGCGGCTCGCCCGGCGATGTCATGAAGCCCTTCACCGAGGGCATCGATGCCTACGGCGAGATGGTGCGCGGGGCCAATTGGCACGAGTCGCTGACCAGCCTGCTGCTGACGGCCGGCCTGCTCGATGACTTCTTCTCGTTCCTGGCGGCCGGACTGGCCCAGGGCACGGGCCCCAAGATGGTCCAGATCCACGAGCTCGGCAGCCAGCGCCGGGAGGTCGCAGACATTCTGACCCGGGCCATCGAAGCCGACGAGCGTCTTGGCTCACAACTGGCGATGTGGGGCCGACGCGTCGTCGGCGACACCCTGCTCGTCGCGCGAAGCGCCATCCATCAGTCGGGCAACGCCGTCTCGGACGAGCTGCGAATCGAGCCGGTCTTCACCGAGGTCATCGCCGCCCACACTCGACGCATGGATGCGCTCGGCCTCACCGCGTAGCTCAGGGGCCGAGCGCATCCGCCGAAACTGCGTGCAGCGGGCAGGTGCCTAAACGGCCGGCGTGGACTTCAGGCGCACGAACGTCGCGATATCGGCACGCTCGCGGTAGACGCTGAGCAGCTGGCCGAACGCCACCGAGGACAGCGCGGAGAGAACGAGGGTGAGCACCCAGATCCAGCCGCCGTCCCAGGCGAGGCCGAGCCAGGTCAGCGCCACCCAGACGATGGACGCCGAAGCGCCGCCGACCGCGGGCACGAGAATGATCCCGCGAAGTTCACGACGGGGCAGCGCTGCCCCGGCCGCCATTCCTAGGATGATGCCCGCCAGAGCGACGAAGAGAATCTCCACGGCGGTGCCTACAGGACGAAGCCGACGCGACGGGACTCTTCGTTCCCGATCTCGATGTAGCCCAGTGAGGCGATGGGCACGATGTACTGGGTGCCCTTGATGTCGGTGAGGCTGAGGTGTGTGCCGTCGCCCTTGAGCGCGTCCGCCACCGTCTTCTCAACCTCTGCCGGAGGCTGGTTCGACTCGAAGCTCAGTTCACGGGGGGAGTTTGCAATGCCGATCCGAATGTCCACGAGATGCGCCTTTCATGAAGCCGTGGCCGCTCTTGCCGCCACCGATACCCAGCGTAGGACAGAAAATCGACCGGGCCCCGCCATCCTGATGCTTCTGCGACCGCCCAGAGCGAACATTCGAAGGAGAAGGCGTGGCACCAAGCCCGTCCGGCCCTGCCCGCCTCGAAAAGGCGCTGTCGGTGATACGCGTTAGTTTTAGATGGTGAATACCTCGGGTTCGAGCCAAGCGGATGCAGCGGGTGTTCTGCTTGACGCCTCGCAGCTGGCCGCCCTCGACATCGCTGAGGGATTCAGTGTTGCGGTTCTCGGGGCCCCGGGTTCGGGCAAGACGACGACGCTGATCGAAATGGTCGCCGACAGGGTCCAGAACCGGGGCTACTCGCCCGACGACATCCTTGTGCTTTCCGCCACGCGAGCCACGGCGACCGCCCTGCGGGACCGCCTGGCGCTGCGCCTCGGAGTACCGAGCAACGGGCCGCTCGCCCGCACCGCGAACTCCGTCGCGTTCCAGATTCTCTCGGGGGTGGCGGCCGTCAAGGGCGACGCCGCGCCCGTGCTCCTGACCGGTGCCGAACAGGATCAGATCATCTCCGACCTCTTGCTCGGACAGATCGAAGACGGGGCTGGCCCCGCCTGGCCCGACCCGCTCGGCGAAGACGTCCGACGCCTGCGCGGTTTTCGCACCGAGCTGCGCGACCTGATGATGCGTGCCGTCGAGAACGGGGTGTCGCCCGACAGGTTGAGGTCGCTGGCCGTCGCCGTCGATCGCCCCGAATGGGCCGCGGCCGCCGAGTTCATCACGGGCTATGACGCCGTGAAGGCGAGCTTCCGCGACCGAAGCTTCGACTCGGCCGAGTTGGCCCGGGAGGCCGCCGCACTTATCCGGGAGGGTGCCGACTCTCCCGAGGAGCTTGCGGCCGCCATCGGCTCCCTGTCCCGGCTGCGGCTGATTCTGGTGGACGACGCCCAGGAGTCCCCGCGAGCAACGCTGACCCTGTTGCGCGAGTTCGCCCGCCGGGGTGCCTCGGTCGTGGTCTTCGGCGATCCCGACGTGGCGACGGGGTCGTTTCGGGGCGCGCATCCTGACGCACTGGGCCGACTCGCCGACTACTTGGGGACTGTGCCCGTATCTCCGCTTGTGCTCTCGAGCGTGCATCGGCACGGCCCCGAGCTCCGCGGCCTCGTGGCGAGCGTCACCGAGCGCATCGGCACCGCCCGGGCGGGGGCACAGCGCCGGGCCGCCAGCGTCCCGGTTCAGAACCCGCCGAACCCGCCGAACCCGACGAATACCCCGAACAGCCCGAACACCCCGAGCGCCCCGAACGAATCCCGCATCACGACGATCCTGGCCAGCAGTCCCTCAGACGAGATCGCCGTCATCGCGAGGCGCCTCCGGGAGGCCCATGTCTTTCACGGCATCCCCTTCAACGACATGGCGGTCATCGTTCGAAGCGGCCGCCAGATCGGCCCGCTGGAACGCGGACTCGCGGCGTTCGATGTGCCGACGCGGGTATCCAGGGCCAGGGTCGCGCTCCGGGACGAGCCGATCGTCCGGGCATTCACCGGCCTTCTCGAGCTCGCCTATTCCCGGCGCGAGCTCGACGGCGCCCTCGCCGAGTTCCTCCTCGTGACGCCCCTCGCCGGCGCCGACGCGGTGCTGCTTCGTCGACTCAAACGAGCACTGCGTCAGGGCGAGTTCGATCGGGGCGGCAGTCGGCCAGGCAACGAACTGCTCGTCGAGGCGATTCAGAAGCCCGAGGTGCTGGCCGAGCTCCAGCCGCGCGTCGCCCGCTGGGCGATCAAACTCAGCGCTCTCATCGAGGGGGCGACGACTCTCGCGGCGTCGGAGGCCAGCGTCGAGGAGGTGCTCTGGGACCTGTGGCAGCGCAGCGACCTCGCCGACGCCTGGTACCAGCAGTCACTCGGCACCGGCCTGCTGGCGGAGGAGATCAACCGCAACCTCGACGTCGTCGTCTCCCTCTTCTCGGCGGCCAAGCGCTTCGTGGAGCGCACGCCGCAGGCTCCCGGCACGGTCTTCCTGGAACAGCTGCTGGACACGGAGGTGCCCGAGGACACCCTTGCGGTCGGGGCCGCGGGCCAGGCGGTGTCGGTGACGACGCCGACGGCGACGATCGGCGATGAGTACCGCCTCGTCGTCGTGGCCGGCGTCCAGGAGAGCGTGTGGCCCAATCTCCGCATCCGCGGGTCGCTGCTCGGCGCCGGTGCGCTCGAGGAGGTTCTCTCCCGGGTCGACTCCGGTGAGGGCGCAACGGGGATGCCCGTGAGTATCGCGGCCGAACGCACCGAGGTGCTGCACGACGAGTTGCGGATGTTCGCCCAGGCGGTCTCGCGCTCGACGGGCGACCTCATTGTGACCGCGGTCTCCGATGAGAACACCGCGCCGTCGCCGCTTTTCCGGCTGCTGCCCAAGCCCGGCGCCGACCAGCTCTCCCGAAATCCCCTGTCGCTTCGCGGGCTCGTCGGCGTGCTTCGCCGCACCCAGACACTGGCGACGACGAGTCCCGGTGCCCGGGCGGATGCCGCGGCGGCGCTCGCGACGCTGGCCGACGAGCGCATCCCGGGTGCGCATCCGACTGACTGGTACGGCCTTGCCGAGATCAGCACGAGCGAGCCGCTGGTGGACCTCGACGCGGTCGATGCGGAAGACCCGGCCACCCTCGTGCGCGTCTCGCCCTCCCGGATGGAGTCCTTCGAGGCGTGTCCGCTCGACTGGCTGGTGAATCAGCTCGGCGGCAGCTCGGGGAACACCGCAGCGCAACTCGGCACGCTCATCCACAAGGCGATGGAGGTCGCGACCGATATCAGCGCGGACGCCCTGTTCGCAGACGTTCAGGAGCGCTGGGGCGAGTTGTCCTTCGAATCGGAGTGGCTGAGCGAGCTCGCCCAGTCGGACGCGCGAACCCTCGTCGGTCGTCTCGCCTCGTACCTGCGCGACTTCCAGGTCGCTCGCGGGGAGCTCGTCCAGGCGGAGAGCGTGTTCGCCCTGCCGGTCGGGCACGCCCTGCTCAGCGGGTCGATCGACCGGGTCGAGTACTACCCGGACGGCTCCATCGTGATCGTCGATCTGAAGACGGGTGCCAAGACCTACTCGGCGGCCGAGATCGCGACGAATCCGCAGCTGGGCGCCTACCAGCTGGCGTTCGCCGCGGGGATGGTGCCGAACGTGCCGGCGGACGCGACCTCGGGTGGGGCCCGGCTGCTCATCGTCTCCAAGGGCACGGCGAAGAAGAACTACGCAGACCCGACGCAGGAGCCATTCTCGGCGGATGAGCTCGATGCGTTCCGGCAGCGCGTGCTGGATGCCGCCACGGGCATGGCGGGCAGCACGTTCGAGGCGCGGATCGGCACGCACTGCCTTGACCCCTATTCGCACGGTGCCTGTCGTGTGCACGTGATCAAGGCGGTCAGCTCGTGATGAATGACACAACAACGAGCACCGGGCGATCGGATGCGCCGCTCACCCCGCGCATCGGCGCTCTCGATCTGGCGGCCCGGCTCGGGATGGACCCGCCGACGACCGAGCAGGAGCTCGTCATCGAGGCGCCGCTGACCCCCGCGCTCGTCGTCGCCGGGGCCGGCAGCGGCAAGACGGCCACGATGGCGAACCGGGTGATCTGGCTGCTGGCCAACGGACACGTGCGAGTGCACGAGGTGCTGGGCCTGACCTTCACGAGGAAGGCCGCCGGCGAGCTCGGCGTCCGAATCGCCGGGCACATCGACACCCTGAGGGAGGCCGGCATGCTGCCCGAGCAACATGCTCCGGATGGTGTCGACGGAGCCGGCGGCGCCCTGCCCATCGACGCCATCTTCGACAGCCCGACGGTGTCGACCTACAACTCGTTCGCCAACACGATCTTCCGGGACAACGCGGTGCTCGTCGGCCGGGAGTCCGAGTCGGTGCTCCTCGGCGAGAACGCGGCCTGGGGTCTCGCCCGCCGGGTTGTGCTCGCGCACGGGGACTCAAGCCTCGTACCGCTCGGCAAGAAGCTGAACGGCATAGTCGATGCCGTGCTCGAGCTGAGTCACGCGCTGAGCGAGAACGTCGCGGACCCCGAGGGTGTTTCGGCGCTCGCCGAGGAGTTCGGCTATCTGGCCGGGCTGCCCTACACGAGCGGCCGGGCCAAGGCCACGCCGTTCGCCTCGGTCGAGAAGTCGCTCGGTCCCATCGGGGCGCTGCCCAGCCTCGTCGCCCTGGCGAAGCAGTACGCCCGGCAGAAGAAGGCCAGCGGACTCGTCGAGTTCTCCGACCAGGTGGCGCTCGCGCTTGAGATCTGCGAGAACCATCGATCGGTGGTCGACGACTACCGGGCGCGCTTCAAGGTCGTCCTGCTGGACGAGTACCAGGACACCTCGGTCGTGCAGACCAGGCTCCTCAGCGGGCTGTTCGCGGGCCACGGCGTCATGGCCGTCGGGGATCCCCACCAGTCGATCTACGGCTGGCGCGGCGCGAGCGCCAGCAACCTCACGGCCTTTGCCCGGGGATTCGGCCAGGGCGAACCGGTGGGCCATTTCTCGTTGTCGACCAGCTGGCGCAACTCCCGGCGGGTCTTGGACTCGGCCAATGCGCTCGTCGCCCCGCTGCGGGCCGAATCGGCCGTCGACGTCGAGTCGTTGAAGCCCCGTCCCAACGCGCCGGACGGCAGCGTCGAGTCGAAGTTCCTCGAGACGCGCGACCTCGAGGCCCACGCCGTCGCCGAGTGGATCGGCGCCCAGCTCGCGGTTTCCCGGCCCGCCGGTTCCAAGCCGGTCTCCGCCGCGATGCTGTTCCGGGTGCGCAGCCAGATGGAGTTCTTTGCCGCGGCCCTGGACAGGCAGGGCATCCCGAACCACATCCTCGGCGTCGGGGGACTGCTCAGTTCACCCGAAGTGGTCGACGTCATCAGCGCACTCCGGGCCACGCACGACCCCGGGGCCGGATCCGCGTTGCTTCGGCTTCTGGCGGGCCCACGCTGGCGAGTCGGGGTGCATGACCTGCGCGCCCTGTCTCAGCTCGCCGGCTGGCTGAACTCGACCGACTCCTTTCACAAGGCTGCCTCGCCTGCGGCACTGGCGGGAATGCGATCCTCGGTCTCCCCGGACGACAGCAGTTCGATCGTGGACGCGCTCGACTTCTTGGCGGAGGCCCGGAGCGGGCACTCGCAGCTCGAGCGGTTCTCGGAGACCGGGGTGGCCCGACTTCGTCAGGCGGGGCGCACCCTCGCATCCTTCCGGGCCCGCGCGGGCCTCCCGCTCGTCGACTTCGTGCGCTACATCGAGCAGGAGCTGCTGCTCGATGTCGAGCTCGCCGCCAATGAGAGTTCGGCGCAGACGATGGCGGGACGCCCCCAGGGTGCCCTCGACGCACTGCACGATGAGATCACCTCCTTCCTGGCGGCCGACGATGAGGGCACCCTGGGCAGTTTCCTGAACTGGATCGAGCGGGCCGAGAAGCGTGACGACCTGTCCCAGCGAACCGACGCGCCGGAGCCCGGCACCGTTCAGCTGCTGACGATTCACGGCTCCAAGGGCCTCGAATGGGACATCGTTGCGATCCCGCGAATCGTCGTGGGGGAGATTCCCGCCCCGAGCAAAGAGGGCAGCGGCTGGCTGAGCTTCGGTGCCCTGCCGTACGAGTTCCGAGGCGATGCCGATGACCTGCCCGACCTCCGCTGGCAGGGGCTCGAGTCGCAGCAGGAGTTCGATTCCAACCTCAAGACGTTCGCCCTCGAATTGAAGGAGCGCCACCTGGCCGAGGAGCGGCGACTGATCTATGTCGCCGTGACAAGGGCGCGCACCGCGCTTCTTCTGAGTGGATCGTTCTGGTCGACGCAGACGAAACCGCGGCCGCCCAGCACGTTTCTGGCCGAGCTGGAAGAGGCCGAGATCATCGCCGAGCTGCCGACCGAGCCCGAAGCCGATATGAACCCGCTGGACGCCGGCGGCATTTCACAGCTCTGGCCCGCCGACCCGCTGGGCGTTCGCCGCGACCGGGTCGAGCGCGCCGCCGAGGACGTGCTTGCCGAGTTGGCCGTTCGCGCCGACCCCGACGGCGTGGCGGCGTCAGCCGGGCGCTTCGAGCGCGATCTGGAACTCCTGCTGGCCGAGAGGCAGCGGGCCTTGGCCGACAGCGCCCTGGCCCCGATCCCCAACCGCATCGCGGCGTCGAGGTTCAAGGACTTCGTCACCGACCCGCAGGCCGTCGCCCGGATGATTCGTCGGCCGATGCCCGAGAAGCCGTTCCGTCAGACGCGCCTGGGCACCCGGTTCCACAGCTGGGTCGAGAATCGCTACGGCATCGTCGGCGGGGCGGAGATGATCGACGCCTCCCTCGGCGAGCAGGACTTCGACGATGCCATGAACATCGTCGAGGAGACGGAACTCGCCCGGCTTCAAGCGATATTCGAGGCGTCGGGGTTCGCCACGCGCCTTCCCGTCGAGGTCGAGGTCGAGATCCACCTCGTGCTTGCCGGCCGGGTGGTCGTGTGCAAGATCGACGCCATCTTCCGCGACGGAGATCGCTACCAGGTCGTCGACTGGAAGACAGGCAAGGCGCCCAAGGACGAGGCTGACCTGGAGGTCAAGCAGCTTCAGCTCGCCCTCTACCGCCTGGCCTACGCCCGCTGGAAGGGAATCGATCCCGACCTCATCGACGCGGTCTTCTACTTCGTCTCAGACGATGCCGTCATCACTCCCCGGCGCCTGTATTCCGAGGCCGAACTCGAGGCGCTGGCCCCGTAGCCGGGCCGCCCGTCACTCGTGCCGGTCAGTCCTCGGAGATGCGGCTCGCGGAGTTGACATGGTCGTAGGCGGACTGTGGCCCGGTGGCATTGCGCGGGGTGTGGCTGAGCATCTCCTCGACCTCCTCGATCGCCATGATCTGGCCGGTGTCGGTCGATAGCGGGTTCAGCAGGTCGGTCTCGACGGTTTTCGAGAGGCCGTCCAGCATTGTCGTGGCGTCCGCGACGATCGCCTGGTCCCTGACGCCCAGGCCGTGCAACAGCCACTTGGCGATCTCGAGCTCGGCATACAGCCGGGCGCGCTTCCTGAGCTGGCGGTCCACCGGGGCGTTGCGACCGAGGCTGTAGCTGTCGAAGAGTCTCGTGGCTGTCGCCTCGTCGGGGGCGGAGTTCAGCCAGTAGAGGTCTGCGGCCGGGTCGCCGACCTTCAGTCCCGCCCAGCTGGTGACGCCGGTGACATCGTCTCCCACCACGAGGAAGGACTCGGGCGCCAACGCCCCATGGATGACCGTGGGCTGGAACTGCCACAGGGCGCTGTCCTCGAGTGCGAGAGACCAGCGGGTCAGCAGTTCGACCGGAACCAGGCCCGTGGCCGCCGCGCGGTCCTTCAGCGTGCGCGTGGCCCGGGCGGCATCCGCCGCGCTCATGAAGACAAGCCCGGAGTCGGTGACCACCGACGTGGGCAGGGAATGAACGGCCGCGATCGCCGTGCCGACGGCCTCGGTCAGGGGGCCGCGGGAACCGAGTCCCGACAGGCCGAACGTGTTTCCCGGAATGAATTTGTAGACGACCGCGCGGGTGTCGCCGATGGGCGCCTGGCCCACGACGGTGGGAACGGCGAACGGCAGTCGGGCCCGGAATCCGCCGGTCAGGGCGTTCAATGCAACCAGGTCTCCCGACTGCTCCAACTCCGCGTCCTGCGAGGTCGGAACCCGGATGATGAGGGAGCTGCCGTCGCGCAGCCCGAGTACGGCGGAGTCGAACCTGCCGGACTGCGTGGTGGTGATCGGCCTCGTCGAAACGATGTCCGCACCCGGAACGGCAGCCGTCGCAAGCGCGGCTAGAGTGAAGTGGGATCTGGCCATACCAACAGGGTAAGGCGGCTTCCCCCAGTGAAGCTTCTCGCCACGCATGATTGGTCAACGCATGTCAGTTTTCCCCCTGGGAAACCTCCCCCTTTCCCGCCAGGAGATCGATCGCGATCACGAGGCACGGTCTCGTCCTGAACTCTTCGCCGAGCTGTGGGCGGATCCCCGGACCCGCATCCTGCCGATGAACCGAGGCAGGGCGCTCGCGCACCCGAACTTCGCCAGCCGCCCGGCCCTCGCCCTGATCGAGGTCAGGGACCTGCCCGTCGGCTCCGGCGCGGCGGGAAGTATTCGGGTCTACCTGGGACTCTCACTCGGCGACACGAACCCGGAGCCCGCGGGCACGCCGTTGGTGCTCGTCGTGCTCGACGACGCCCACGCCGACGCCCTCGAGCCGGACGAGGCCCGCTGGCTGAATCTCCGCACCGTCGCGACGAGTCTCAGCAGCCGCGATGCCGGTGCCTTCGTCGAATCCCTGGCGATCGCCGGCTGGCACGCCTCGCACACGCATTCGCCGCGCTCCGGGGCGCCGACCACAATCGAGAAGGGCGGCTGGGTTCGCCGCGACCCCGAGCTGGGGATCGAGTTGTTCCCGCGCACCGACATGGCGATCATCGTCGGAATCGTCGACGCCCAAGACCGCATCCTGCTCGGCTCGAACGCCCTGTGGGAGTCGAACCGATTCTCCCTGCTTGCCGGTTTCGTCGAGCCGGGCGAGTCGCTCGAGGCCGCCGCTCTCCGCGAGGTCTTCGAGGAGTCTGGCGTCAGGATCAAGAACCCGCAGTATCTCGGCTCTCAGCCCTGGCCGTTCCCGGCGTCGCTGATGGTCGGCTTCACGGCCGAGGTCGACCCCGACTTCGCCGAGAGTGCCCTCGTGCCCGATGGGGAGGAGATCCTCGACCTTCGCTGGTTCTCCCGCGAGGAGCTGGGCGACCCCGCCAACGGCATCATCCTGCCGGGCCCGGCCTCGATCGCCCACTCCATCCTGACCCGGTGGTACGGGGGAGAACTCCCGCAGGCGGCAGCCTGGTGACCGAGGTGGCCGGCGGTGACGAGGAGACCGGTGCCGAGAGGCTGCTCTCGGCGCTCGACGACGACCAGGCCGTCGCAGCCAAGGCCCTGATCGGGCCCGTCTGTGTGCTCGCGGGCGCCGGAACGGGCAAGACCCGGGCGATCACCCATCGCATCGCTTACGGGGTGGCCACCGGCGTGTACTCGCCCAACCGCGTCATGGCCCTCACCTTCACCGCCCGGGCTGCCGCCGAGCTGCGCTCCCGGCTTCGGCCACTCGGTGCCGGCGGCGTTGCCGCCCGCACGTTCCACGCCGCGGCCCTCAGCCAGCTGAACTACTTCTGGCCCCAGGTCGTCGGGGGTGATCTTCCCCGATTGCTGGAGGGCAAGGCCCGACTGCTGGGCCAGGCCGCCGAGACCCTGAAGCTGCGAATCGATACGGGGACCCTGCGCGACCTCGCTGCAGAGATCGAATGGCGAAAGGTCTCCTCGCTCTCGATCGCCGAATACGAGGTCGTTGCCAGGACCTCGCGCCCCCTGCCCGGGAGGCTGACCCTCGAGCAGGTGCTGAACATGCACCAGCAGTACGAGGACACCAAGGACGAGCGTCGCCAGCTCGACTTCGAGGATGTGCTGCTCTCGATCGCCGGGATGATCGAGCAGGAGCCGTCGGTGGCCCTGCAGATCCGAGAGCAGTACCGGTTCTTCGTGGTCGACGAGTACCAGGACGTCTCGCCGTTGCAGCACCACCTCCTGTCCCTGTGGCTCGGCGGCCGCCGCGACCTCTGTGTCGTGGGTGACGCCAGCCAGACCATCTACTCCTTCGCCGGGGCCAAGGCCGAGTACCTGCTGTCTTTCGCCAGCGAGTTCGACGACGCCACCATGGTGCGCCTGGAGCAGAACTACCGCTCCAGTCCAGAGGTCGTCGAACTGGCCAACCGACTGATGGCCGGCCGTCCCGGGGCGCTGTCGCTGCATGCCGCCGGTGATTCGCCGGTGCACAGCGACGTGCCCGGGGTCACCCCCTACGACACCGATCTCGCCGAAGCCCGAGGGGTTGCGGTCAGAATAGGCCAGATGCTGGCCGCGGGGGCGCCCGCGAGCGAGATCGCCGTGCTCTACCGGGTCAACGCCCAGGCCGCGGTCCTGGAGACCGCGCTGGCAGACGCGGGAATCAGCTATCAGATCCGTGGCTCGAAACGATTCTTCGACCTGCCCGAGGTGAAGCAGGCCGTCATGTCGCTGCGGGCCGCATCCGTATCGATCACGGGGGAGCCCCTGTTCAAGTCGGTCAGCGATGTGCTCCGATCGCTCGGCTGGCGCCAGCAGGCCCCGGAGGCCCGCGGGGCGGCCCGCGACAAGTGGGAGTCGCTGAACGCGCTGATGGGCCTCGCCGAGCAGCAGGCAGCCGAGACGACGTTCCGGCAGTTCACCGACGAGCTGATGGATCGTGCGAGCTCCGGGCACGAACCGACGATCCAGGCCGTCACCCTCGCCACCCTGCACTCGGCCAAGGGGCTGGAGTGGACCGCGGTCTTCATTCTCGGCCTCTCCGAGGGACTCGTACCGATCAGCTACGCGTCCTCGTTCGAGCAGATCGATGAGGAGCGTCGACTGCTGTATGTCGGGATCACGCGCGCACGGCGCTCGTTGGAGCTGTCGTACTCTCAATCGGGTCCGGGCCGGAACTCCGCCCGGGCGCCGTCCCGGTTTCTTGCGGAGGCAGTTGCCGGCAGGCGCACTCCGGGTGCCCTCGAAAGCGCAACTCGCTGACGGCTCCCGACTCGCCGTCGATTTCAATCGCCCGGCGCCTGAGCCGCGCTCCCAGGAATTCGGCGCCGGCTCCCGTGGCCAGTCGGTCCAGTACCGCTCGGGCCGCCAGGGGGAGCACCTCGGCCACAGTGAGTGCGGTCTCCGCCGCCGCCGAGGTCTCCAGCAGCTGGGTGGCGATGGCAACCCACGACGGGTCCTTATCGAGCCGCGCCCGCTCGACGCAGTGCAGGCAGGGACCGTGTCCGGGCTCGACCAGCGGCCCGACCCGGGCCGTGGCATCGCCGAAGACGACCGCCAGGTGCGGCACGTCGCGACGGAGCCAGTAGCCGGAAACTGAGGGATGGATGGCGAACGAGGCCACCAGGACCGCAAGATCGACGGCGTCCTCTTCGTCACCCGGGTTGGCCAGCGCCGGGTTGGACACGGCCGGGTTGGAGTGCACCGGGTTGGACAGCACCGACGCGCCGAGCTCGCGAAGCAACGAGCGGATGCCGTCGGCCGCCGGCCCCTGCCCGCTCACCACGATGGTGCGCCCGAGAAGGGACCGCTCCGGGGATTCGCCGGAAAGCGCCGGGGTGACGCGCGTCAGCAGGGCCTCGGTCTGTAATGCCGTTGCGCCTGCGCTCGAACCGATCATGTCGAGGCCCGACCGGCTGATGCCCTTTCGCAGCACCGCCACCAGGTATTCCTCCGCCTGGGTGATGTCTCTCAGGGTGACCACGGCCCGGTCGCTGCCTATCTGCAGTTCGAACGGTGTGCGCCAGACAACGGGCAGCCGGGGATCGATGCGAAGTACCATGCGCTGATGATGCCTTCCCCGGCGGGATTCCGGGGAAGTTCTGCACACGCGGCGAGCGAGTGGGCTCTAGCCCTCCGCCTCGCCGCGCAGCAGGTCCTCGAGTGCCTTGTCCATCTCGTCCTGCTCGGGTGCTCCACCGGCCAGACGGGCCAGCAGGGCGGTCGGATCATCGACGTCCTCGGCCGTGGGAAGCAGGTCGGGGTAGGCCCACAGGGTGTCGCGGCCCTCACTGCCGGCGGCATCCGTGACGGCCTGCCAGAGGGCGGCGGCCTCCCGAAGCCGACGCGGCCGCAGTTCCAGCCCGACCAGGGTCGAGAAGGCGGATTCGGCGGGCCCGCCGGACGCACGGCGACGACGCACCGTCTCCGCGATCGCATCGCGGGAGGGAAGGCGGCTGGTGGCCTGGGCGGTGACGACGTCGACCCAGCCCTCGATCAGCGCCAGCATCGTCTCGAGCCGGGCCAGGGCCTTCAGCTGGGACTCAGTCTTCGGCGGGATCAGGGCGCCGGAGACCATGGCCTGGCGAAGCTCCTCGGGGTTCGACGGGTCGAAGTCGGCGGCGAGGGCCTCGAGGCGCTCGGTGTCGATGCGGATGCCGCGGGCGAACTCCGTGATCGAGGAGATCAGGTGCAATCGCAGCCACTTGGCGTGCCGGAAGAGTCGGGCGTGGGCGAGCTCGCGCACGGCGAGGTAGAGCTGGATCTGATCCGCGGGGATGTCCAGTCCCTCGCCGAACGCGGCGATGTTCTGGGGCACGAGAGCCGCCTGGCCGTCCTCGATCAGGGGGATGCCGACGTCGCCGCCGGAGACGACCTCGATCGAGAGCTGACCGACGACCTGGCCGAGCTGGGCGGCGAACAGCGTGCCGCCGAGGTTGCGCATCAGCTTCGAGGCGCCCTCGAGCATGCCGGCCATCTCGTCGGGGGCCTGCTGCTTGAGCACGTCGGTCAGCGCATCCGCAATGCTGAGGGCCACCGGCTCGGCGAGCTGGCTCCAGACCGACATGGTGGCCGTCGTCCACTCGGTTCGGGTCAGGTAGCGCGGCGAGAGGGCGAAGCTGGAGATCGCGCTGGCCTCGTCGAGCCATAGGGAGGCAACGTTCAGCGCGGCGTCGAGCTGGGCGCGCTGCTCGGCTGTCACCGGCACGCTGGTCTTGGCAGACAGCTCCTTGGCCTGCTGGCTGGCGACAGACCAGTTGATGCCCTCGCCAGACGTCTGCATGGCGTTCTGGAGTTGCTGCATCAGCTGCTGAACGGCAGCCGGGTCGTTGGGCAGCCCGGCGGCGCTCGCGAGCTTGGCGGGGTCCAGGTCGGAGTTGCCCTTCAGGAACTCCTGCAACATCCCGAGGAACTCGTCATCCGGTTCCCTGGGGTCCTTGGGCGTCTCGTCACTCATATGAAGCGTTCCCTTTCGCATCCGTCACCCACGGGCATCGAGGATGCTCCATGCTGACAGTCAGAATAGGTATCTACGCTACTGCTTGGCCGCCGGGCAATGCTGGGTTTTCCCATAGGCTTGTGCGGCGGAACGTGCGCCTGTGGCGAACACGGAGCATCATCCCCCAACGACGAATTATCCAAGGAGATCCGTGAGCCTTTTCGGCGAGGACAGGCCGCTGGCGCCTGCTGACAGGCGTCGTCGTCGGGGCTGGAGCGTTCTCGTGGTTGCCCTCGTGCTCGGCCTCGTGATGAGCTTCATCCCGAGCTCCTATGTGATCGAGCAACCGGGTCCCGTGTTCAACACCCTGGGCAGTCAAGAGGTGGCCGGGAAAGACGTGCCGGTCATCTCGATCTCGGGTGAGCCGACCTATCCGACCGATGGCGCGCTGAATATGCTGACGGTCTCCATCCTCGGCTCGCCGAGTGGCACGCCCAACTGGGCCGAGGTCATCCGCGCCTACTTCGACCCCAGCCGCGCCGTCATTCCCCTCGACGCGATCTACCCGCCGAACGTCACCAATGAGCAGCGCAACGACGACAACGCCGCCCAGATGGTCGACAGCCAGCAGGAGGCGGTTGCCGCAGCCCTCACGAACCTCAACTATGCCTACGAGCAGCTGCTCGGCGTAACGAGGGTCGCCACCGGGTCGCCGGCGGATGGCGTTCTCCAGGTCGGCGACATCATCAAGACGGTCAACGGCACACCGGTGGGCACGATCACGGAGCTGCGTGCGGCGATCGCAGCCAATGGCACCCAGAAGCCCGCCTCGATCGAGATCTCCCGCAACGGCCAGACCAGCGCGGTGTCGATCACGCCCACGCAGTCGGCGGCCGGCGGCGCACCGATCCTCGGGGTCAGCGTGGGCACGACGTTCGCCTTCCCGTTCGACGTGAAGATCCAACTCGCCAACGTGGGCGGTCCCAGTGCGGGAATGATGTTCGCCCTCGGAATCATCGACAAGTTGACGCCGGGCTCGCTCACGGGCGGCAAGGAGATCGCGGGAACGGGAACCATCACGCCCGACGGCACGGTCGGACCGATCGGCGGAATCCGACAGAAGCTGTTCGGTGCGAGAGAGGCCGGGTCACGGTTCTTCCTGGCCCCCGCCGCCGATTGCCCCGAGGTGCGCGGACACATCCCTGACGGGCTATCGGTCTTCGCCGTGAGGACTCTCGACGAGTCCCTCGCCGTGTTGTCCGCGGTCTCGACGGGTGCCGACACGACCGGCCTGCCCACCTGCGACACGGTCTCGGACGCTGTAACTCCATAGTTGCTGGGGATTCTCCGAACGTGTTTTAGCGATCTGACTCTTGTCAGGAATCGGTGTCTAGGATGGTCAGACACCGCAATCTTCCTGAAGAGGCCTCCACGTGACTTCCCAACCAGCCGCGAAATCTGACAGCAAGTCCCGGGCTCCGCTGGCGATCACCATCGCCATCGTCGTCGTTCTTGCCATCGCATTCTTCGCTTTCGCCAACCTCTACACGGAAGTTCTCTGGTACGACCAGCTGGGCTATCTCAGTGTTCTCACAACCCAGTGGGTCGCAGCGGGAGCGATGTTCTTCGTCGGATTCTTCGCCATGGCGATCCCGGTCTGGCTGAGTATCGAGATCGCCTTCCGCTGGCGTCCCGTCTACGCGAAGCTGAATTCCCAGCTCGACCGCTACCAGCAGGTCATCGAGCCGCTCCGCCGGCTCGCCACCATCGGGATCCCGGTCCTCCTCGGCATCTTCGCCGGAGTGGCCACCGCATCGCGCTGGCAGCTGACGCTGATGTACCTGAACCGCACGCCGATGGGCACGACCGACCCGCAGTTCGGCCTGGACGCATCCTTCTACATCTACGACCTGCCCTTCCTGAGGGGCGTGCTCGGCTTCGCCTCTGCCGTCATCCTGGTCGCGGCCATCGCGGCCGTTGCCACGAGCTACCTCTACGGGGGGATCCGGGTCGTCGGCCGCGAGGTTCGCATCTCCAAGACCGCCCGCGTTCAGATCGCGGTGACCGCGTCGCTGTACCTCGCGGTGCAGGCCGTGAGCATCTATCTCGACCAGTTCGCGACGGTCACCAACGGAAACGGCAAGCTCTTCACGGGTGCGACCTACTCGGACGTCAATGCGACGATCCCCGGCCTCGCGATCCTTGCCGGAATCGCCGGCATCGTCGCCGTTCTCTTTCTCGTCACGGCGATTATCGGCAAGTGGCGCCTGCCCGTCATCGGCACCGCGCTTCTGGTCATCTCCGCCATCATCCTGGGCTCGCTCTACCCCTGGGTCGTGCAGCGCTTCCAGGTCGACCCCTCCGAGCTGACGTCCGAGACCGAGTACCTGCAGCGCAACATCGACCTGACGAGAACCGCATACGGCGTGAACAACGTCGAGAGCACCGAGTACGCTCCGACGACGAACACCGACCCGGGTGCCCTTCGCCAGGATGCGGTCACGACGGCCAACATCCGTATTCTCGACCCGGCCCTGGTGTCAAAGACCTTCCAGCAGCTGCAGCAGTTCCGCCAGTACTACGCGTTCCCGCAGTACCTCTCCGTTGACCGCTACAACATCAACGGCACGGTTCAGGATGCGGTGACCACCGTGCGCGACCTCAACCTCAACGGCTTGGGAACCTCGAACACCTGGTACAACCAGCACATCGTCTACACCCACGGATACGGCCTCGTGGCCGCATTCGGCAACCAGCGCTCCGTCGATGGCCAGCCGGTGTTCCTCGAGTCGGGCATCCCGTCGACCGGGGCGCTGGGCAACTTCGAGCCCAGGGTCTACTTCGGCGAGAGCTCGCCCGACTACTCCATCGTCGGCGGGCCCGCAGGCGCGAACAAGAACGAGCTGGACTACCCGTCCGGACTCGACGGGGCACAGCAGACCTACACGACCTTCACGGGTGATGGCGGTCCGAAGCTCGACAGCATCTTCAACAAGCTGGTCTATGCGCTGAAGTTCCAGAGCGAGCAGATCTTCCTCTCCGACGGTGTCAACGACCAGTCACAGATCCTGTACGACCGCAATCCGGCCACGCGCGTGTCAAAGGTTGCCCCGTACCTGACCATCGACTCGGCGCCCTACGCGTCTGTCGTGGATGGGCGCATCGTCTGGATCGTTGACGGCTACACGACGTCGGGGGACTACCCCTACTCCAAGAGTGAGAGCCTCTCCACGGCGATCGCCGACACGTACACGCCCAAGCCGACGTTCGCGGTCGATGACATCAACTACATCCGCAACTCCGTCAAGGCGACGGTGGACGCCAATACCGGCAAGGTCACGCTGTATGCGTGGGACGAACAGGACTCGCTGCTGAAAACGTGGCAGAAGATCTTCCCGTCGACACTGAAGCCGATGTCGGAGATGAGCGGTGACCTGCTCAGCCACGTCCGCTACCCTGCCGACCTCTTCAAGGTGCAGCGGGCCATCCTCGGCCAGTATCACGTGACCAGCGCCGGACCGTTCTACTCGCGGCTCGACGCCTGGACCACGCCGAACGACCCGACGTCGTCGGCGACAAGCCCCACGCTTCAGCCGCCGTACTACCTGACCCTTCAGATGCCCGGTCAGACGGCACCGTCATTCTCGCTGTACTCGACCTTCATCCCCCTCCAGGAGGGTGCGACGAACAGGGATGTGCTGAACGGCTATCTTGCAGTCGATGCCAATGCGGGGTCGACGCCCGGCGTGAAGTCACCCGACTACGGCAAGATGCGATTGCTCACGTTGCCCAAGGACGGAACGGTTCCCGGCCCCGGCCAGGTGCAGAACAACTTCACGACAGACCCGACCGTGTCGCAGGCGCTGAACCTCCTGCGCCAGGGCGAGACCGAGGTGCTGAGCGGAAACCTGCTGACCCTGCCGGTTGGCGGCGGGCTGCTCTACGTGCAGCCTGTCTACATCCAGTCGCGAGGCAACACGAGCTATCCGCTGCTGCAGAAGATCCTGGTGGCGTTCGGCAACAAGATCGCCTTCGAGAACACGCTCGGCGGGGCTCTCGACTCGTTGTTCGGAGGCAGTTCCGGCGCAGTGACGGGCGACAGCACTCTGCCGAGCTCCGGCACAGGCGGGGCCGTCGTGACCACGCCGGGCACGTCCACCGGTACGACGACGCCCACGCCGGCGCCGACGACCACCGACACCGGAGCGCTGACCACCGCACTGCAGGCGGCCAAGGCTGCCCTCACCGAGCGTGACGCCGCCTTCAGGGCGGGCGACTGGGCGGCCTACGGAGTCGCCGACGCGAAGCTGCAGGCGGCGCTGAACCAGGCGCTCGGAGCTTCCGGCCAGTAGCAGGATCCGGGCGGAGTGTTCACCTTCCCGAGGTGGATGCTTCGCCCGATTCGCCCTGACCCGGCGGCCGTGTTAGGCTATAAACGTGCCGCGGGGTGGAGCAGTTCGGTAGCTCGCTGGGCTCATAACCCAGAGGTCGCAGGTTCAAATCCTGTCCCCGCAACAAGAAAAGGTCCGGAACCAAGAAATTGGTTCCGGACCTTATTTTTTTTATCAATCGCGAGCCGGCTCAGGCCTCGAGAGCCTCCAGAAGCGATTGCTGCACGTAGCCCAGCCAGTGATAGATCGCCAGCGCGTACTCGTTCTCGGGTGACACCAATTCCTCGTCGCCCTCCTCGAAGATCCCCAGGCCCGTGGCGAGGGTCAGCCGCAGGTCGGTCAGGCTGCGAAGCCATGACTGCGTCTCTGCCTCATCCAAGGCAACCTCAAGGCGCTCTCGGCGGCGGCTGCCGGCGGCCAGCGTCTTTGTGAGCACGTCTGCGTTGAGGCTCTTTCGGGCCACGAGGTCGGCCTCCGTGAATCGCCGGAACTCGGCGGCCGCCTCGGCGTCTCCGGCGTACGCGTCGGGAAGGAGGCGGCGCCGGGCCCGGGAGGCCGTGTCGCTTAGGACGGAGCCGCCGGCATCCGCCTGGTCAGAATCGCTGAGAAGACCGCTCAGCTCGGCGGTGAGGGCCGTCAGGACCTCGACCTCGGCATCGTCGAAGACGGCGATCAGGAGGCCTGCACGAGCGCGCCTGAAGGGCTTCATGCGTCGGCCTTGGCGAGGGTCGCCCAGAGGCCGAAATCGTGCATGGCCTCGACGTGGCGCTCCATCTCTTCCCGCGTGCCGGTGGCCACGACCGCACGCCCCTCGGTGTGCACCTGCAGCATGAGCCGCTCAGCCTCCGCGCGGTCGAAGCCGAAGTAGCTGCGAAAGATGTAGGACACATAGGACATGAGGTTGACCGGGTCATTCCACACCAGCACGATCCACGGCGAGCCGAGCGTCAGCTCCAGCCGGGTGTCCTCGCGGGTGTCAGTCATGCTCACGATGATCAAGCCTGTCACATTCCGGGCCGGCTGGGTCGCCGGGCCGGAATGTGACAGGCCTGAATACAACGGGCTGTGCGGGCAGTGCTCCTAGCGGTTGACCGCCGACATGTCGGGGTAGCGGTCGCCCGCGGGCGCCTCGAGGGAGCTGAGCGTGTTCAACTGGTCGGCAGAGAGCGTGACGGAGTCGGCTCCGAGGTTCTCCTCGAGTCGCTCGATGCGCTTCGTGCCGGGAATCGGCGCGATGTCGTCTCCCTGGGCGAGCAACCAGGCCAGGGCGACCTGGCTCGGCTTCGCGCCGATCTCCGCGGCGACGGCATCCACCTGCTCGACGATTCGGATGTTGGCGGTCAGGTTCTCGCCGACGAACCGCGGGTTCGCGCGGCGGAAGTCATCGGCGTCCAGGGCCTCGACCGAACGGATCGTCCCGGTCAGGAAGCCCCGTCCCAGCGGAGAGTAGGGCACGAAGCCGATGCCCAGCTCGCGCACCAGCGGTAGGAGTTCGGCCTCGGGATCGCGCGACCAGAGCGAGTACTCCGTCTGGAGGGCGGTGATCGGGTGTACGGCGTGCGCCCGGCGAAT
Organism: Microbacteriaceae bacterium; assembly: GCA_947444785.1. GTDB lineage: Bacteria > Actinomycetota > Actinomycetes > Actinomycetales > Microbacteriaceae > Agreia. Next base: position 35,298 of record CANFBG010000006.1, read on the forward strand.
TGTCGCAGGGGCGGCCTCGGAGAGACCCAGGTAGCGCACCTTGCCCTCGGCGACGAGTTCTGCCATCTCACCGACGGTCTCCTCGATGGGAGTGTTCGGGTCGACGCGGTGCAGGTAGTAGAGATCGATGTAATCCGTGCCGAGTCGCTTCAGTGAGCCCTCCACGGACAGCCGGACATTCGCGGCGCTGCCGTCGGGGCCGAAGGTGTCGTCGGTCGTGTGCTTGATCGTGCCGAACTTCGTGGCGATCCGAACCTGATCCCGGCGTCCGACGAGCGCCTTCGCCAGCAGTTGTTCGTTGAGGTAGGGGCCGTACATCTCGGCGGTGTCGAACAGCGTGACACCCAGATCGATGGCGCGGTGAATCGTCGCGATCGAGGCGTCATCGTCGAGCCGGGCGCCGGAGTAGAAGGCCGACATGCCCATGAGACCGAGGCCGAGGCGGCCGATTTCGGGACCGTTGGTGCCGAGGATGATCTGCTGCACAGTGAAAGCTCCAGATTCTGCGGGACAGTCTGTGTGCCCGCTTCACTGGTTTAGCACAGCGATCAGAACGCGACGCTCAGCCTTCTCGGACCGGGCTGCCCTCGTGCTCGACCGCGGCCGGTTCGTCCGAGTCGCTGTCTGGCGCGTCGCTGTCCGGCTCGTCGTCCTCGATGAGGCCCACGCCTTCGATTGCGTCCAGGATTCGCACGGCCACATCGTTCGCGCCGATGGCGTAGTCGTCGGTCTCGTCTTCGGCGCAGCGTTCCTCGGTGGCGATCTGCACGAGAAGGGCGATCTTGTCGCTGGACTCCCCGATGTGACCGTCGAGGGTCGCGACAAGCCCATCGCGTTCGGCCGTCACCTCGGTGAGTACCCGCGCGGACTCTGTGTGCAGCCGGTCAAGTTCTGCCGCGTGTGCAGACTGCGCCGCTGCCAGCTCGTCGTCTTTCGCAGCGGTCAGCGTGCTCTCCTGGACAACCAGCTGCTCGGTGAGCGCGGCGACCTGCGCCAGGTTCTCCGCCTTGGCCAGGGCAAGCTCGCCTGACAGCGCGGCGATCGCGTTCTCATGCTCGATGTTCTGGGCCGCCAGAACGGATTCGCGCTGTTCGTGCAGGGTCGCGATGTCGGTCTTCCGCTGAGCGGTCAGGGTGGAGACCTCGATCTCCCGCTGGTGGTCGAGGGCTGCGACCTCGGCGACCCGCTGGGCCGTCAACGCCTGCACCTCGAGCTCGTGTTTCGTCGTCAGGGATTCGACGTCGGCGTCGCGCCGTGTCGTGAGTTCGGTGACCTCGCTCACGCGCCGTTCCTCGGCGGCCTTGACCTCGGACTCGCGCCGGGCATTCAGGCTCACAGTCTCGGAGTGCAGGAGAGCGGCGAGACGGGCGACCTCGGCCTCGGCGGTCGAGGCGCGGGAGGTCTGGGCCGCGAGGCGAAGGTCGAGGTCTGCCGCGGTGGCGGTCATGACGGCCAGCTCTGCGGCCACGACGGCGAGTTCTTCTTCGGCCCGGATGCGAGCGTCGTCCCTGGCTTGACGATCAACGATGACGGCGCTGATGCTACTTCTGACGACCTCGAGGGGATCGCCGGACTCCAGCGCGACCGCGATCGGGTCCCGGGTCGGCGGGACGTAGGCGGGCTTGGCGGTCGGGTCGATGGCGTGGTGGCTGAAGAACTCCTCGGTGACCGGACGATAGCGCTGGCGGAACTCACGACTGCCGAACTTGAGCGCGGCGTCGATGAGCCTGACCGCAAAGCGGTCCCGGCCAGAGAGTTCCAGCGCAGACGGCTCAAGGGCAGAAGGCTCGATTGCAGACGCCTCGGCGGTCGTCTCGTCCTGAGTGCTCTCAAGGGTGTCTTGCTCGGTCATTCTTCTCCTTAAGCCGATAGATGAAGCATCGGCGCCTTCGGTAGGCCAACTAAAAGGATAGCTTTCGCGAGGTTCATCGAGAAGCGCTGGAGCCAACCCTGTTCACGGGCGGTCGGCGTGGCTCTGGTCGACAGCTGTGATTCGCCACGAGGCCGAGTGAGAGTCCCCGGGCAGGAGTTCGATGAGGTCGTCGGTGGAGTTGAACGCGTCGGGCGGGCAGGTCATGGGCTCGACGGCGAGGCCGCGACGACTCTCAGTGGCGACGACGTTGTCGGCCGTATGCACCTGGACCCACGGGCACTGGGGTCCCCAGGTCATCTCGACGCCGGTGCCGGATGCCGCCAGCACGCGCACGCGGGCCAGTCCGTCGGCCTCGCGGACGAGTGAGGTGAAGGCGTGATCGATGAAGGTGTCTCCGATGAGGCGTGCGACGCCGGCCGGGCGGAAGTCGAAGACGCCGCCGTCGACGATTCCGACATGCTGCACGTCGACGGGGCACAGGCGGTCGGGCGTGACGGTGAGGACCCTGTCGGCGGGCAGCTCGAGGGTCCAGCCGTCGACGGGGCCGTCGCCGGCGACGAGGTACGGATGCGGGCCGGTTCCGAACGGCGCGGCGGTGGGACCGGTGTTCGTCGCGGTGACGGTGGAATTCAGGCCGTCGGCGTCGAGCTCGTAGCGCGCGACGAGGTAGAGCCGATGGGGATAGCCTGCCTGGGCCGGGATGGTGTGGCAGAGTTCGAGCCAGGATTCGCCGCGGCCGAGAAGCGCCCAGTCCTCCCACACGACCAGGCCGTGCAGTGCGTGGGAACGGCCGGGTTCCGTCAGGGGGAGCTGCTGGGTCGTGCCGTGGAACTCGTAGCGGCCATCGACGATGCGATTAGGCCACGGGGCCAGCACAGCGCCGCGATAGCCCGGCCGCACCTCGTCGTCGTCGAACGGCACCACGAGGTCGCGGCCCAGGTGCGTCAGGACGCGCAGGGAGGCACCGACGCTGGCCACCACCGCGCGGTAGGGGCCCGCGACGAGTTCGTGCTGGGTTCCGGAGATCGGGGCGGCGACGGTCGGCTCGATGGGATGTGCGCTCATCCGGTTGAATCTACCGGGAAAGGCGGCTCAATCGTCGACGAGGAAGTGCGCCGTCGACTCATCGATGATGAGATCGCTGACGATTCCCGCGCTCAATGCGCCGCGGAGCGCGGGAAGCTTCGAGGCCCCGGACACGACGCACACCCGGCGGGGCACATTCGCGAGCAGGTCCAGGCTCGGACCGCTGGAGCGCGAATTGAGCGGAATATCGCGGAACGAGCCGTCAGCCCGGTAGAACACTGTGGCAACGTCGCCGACGACATCACTGAGCGCGAGCTCCTCGTAGTCGCTGTCGTCGAGGTATCCACCCATGTAGACGTGGCTCGGAACGTCGGCGTAGGGGGAGCCGAGGCCGAAGAGCACCATGTCCATCCCCTCCTGGATGTCGAGTACCCGACGGATCGAGCGCTCCTTCCAGAGCGCGTTCTTGGTCTCCGGGTCGTCGAAGAACGCCGGCACCGGGAACTGCTGCACACTCGCGCCGAAGGCCGTGCCGAATCGGCTCATGATCTCACTGGCGTACAGCAGCCCCGTCGTCTGGAAGTTCGCCGCCCCGTTCAGCTGCACGACGGTCGAGTTCAGGGTGGTCTTCTCCTGCAGGTGCCGACTCACCGCGCTCAGTGTGCTGCCCCAGGCGACCCCGAGGGTCATGTTGGAATTGAAGAATGGGCTGAGAATGCGTGCAGCAGATTTGGCCACCCGCTCGAGTTTGTCGATCTCATTCACCCCGCTGGGCACCGGGACAACGTGTGCTGTGACGCCGTAGGCAGCCCGGATCTGCTGCTGAACTGCCCCCATTCGATGGGTCGGCGAGTTCACATTGATGACCACCAGGCCGGTCTCCCGGGCGTGACTGATCAGCCGGGATACTGACGACCGAGACGTTTTCAGGTCTTTGGCGATCGCATCCATCGTCATGTCCTGCAGGTAGTAGAGCTGGGCCGCCCGAAGCGAGTCCCGCATCCGTTCTGCGTCTAGATCTGGCTGGGCCTGTGTCATTACACTCTCCGACAATTGTCGTGCACGTTTGTTCAAGTGTAGTGAACATTGTTGATCGAGGGTCGATGGTAGAGGAGTGCGTCAAGCGCAAAGCACCTAATCGAAGGCGAAAAAATGGTGGATGTAACAACTGGAAACAGCGCAGCAACTGCGCAGCCGCGTTCTGATGTCGCGGCACTCATTGCCAACCCGCGAGCCAGGGTCATCGTGCTCGGCGGCGGCATCAACGGCATCGCGACCTTCCGCGACCTGGCTCTTCAGGGAGTCGACGTCGTCCTCGTCGAGCGCGGCGATTACTGTTCGGGCGCGTCTGCCGCGTCGAGCCACATGATCCACGGCGGCGTGCGCTACCTCGAGAACGGCGAGTTCCGTCTCGTCCGGGAGTCGGTCCAGGAGCGCAACCGCCTGCTCCGCCTTGCCCCCCACTACGTGAAGCCGCTGAAGACGAC